>DASRDR010000024.1:0-18660 GCA_035652475.1 Candidatus Methylomirabilota bacterium
TCGCCGAGTCCTTGAAGGCGTGCGGGTCGGCGAGGGCGTAGCCGACCCGGAGCTCGCCCCGCTGCTGGATCTCCTTGATGAGCGACTTCTCCTGCGCCTGCGGCGCGGACGCGAGGGCGGCGAGCACCCCCAGCCCCGCGAGCAGCGCCACTCCTCCACGGCCAAGCAGGTTGCGCATGCGAATTCCTCCCGGTTCCCGGAGTCGTGCCTCGGATCGCTGCACGCGGCGCCCCCTCGGCGAGCGGCGCGGCGCGGGCGGCGAGCCGATCGAGGCGGAGGCGGCCCGACTATAGACGGGAGCTCGGCGCCGGCGCAAGGCCGGCCGCCGCTGTCGCCGCGGCGCGGGGCGGCCGCGGCGCGCCCGTCGTGGCGCCACCGGGGGCTGGCGGCGGCGGCGGCGCTCGCGGTAGTGTTCGAGGGTCCGGAGCGCGCCGCCGGGCGTCCGGCGGCGATCCGGCGGGGAGGCGTCGTGGAACGGGACCGAGTGGTCGTGATCGGCGGCGGCGTGATCGGCGTCACCTCCGCGTACTACCTCGCCCAGGAGGGGCTCGCGGTGACGCTCCTCGACAAGGGCGAGGTCTGCTCGGGCAGCTCGTACGGCAACGCCGGGCTGATCGTCCCCAGCCACATCGTGCCGCTCGCCGCGCCGGGCGTGTGGTGGCAGGGCGTCAAGTGGATGCTCGACCCCGAGAGCCCCTTCTACATCAAGCCCCGGCTCGACCCCGAGCTGGCGCGCTGGCTGTGGCAGTTCCGGGCCGCCTGCACCGAGGCCCGGATGCGGCAGGCGATCCCGCTCCTGCGCCGGCTCACCGTCGAGAGCCTCCGTCTCTACCGCGAGTTCGCCGACCGGGGCGAGTTCGACTTCGGGTTCCGCCAGCCGGGGTCGATGACGGTCTTCTTCACCGAGGAGGGCCTGGCCCACGGGCGCGCCGAGGCGCGGCTGGCCGCCGAGTTCGGCGTGCCGATCGAGGTCCTCGACGGGGCGGCCGCCCGCGCCGCCGAGCCGGCGCTCCGGCCGGGGGTCGCCGGCGCGCTGTTCGGGCGGGAGGACGCGCTCCTGGTGCCCGACCGGTTCGTCAAGGGGGTCGCGCGGCTCGCCGCCGCGGTGGGGGTGCGCGTCGCCACGGGGAGCGAGGTGCTCGGCTTCCAGACGCGCGGCGATCGGCTGACCGCGGTCGAGACGACCCGGGGGCCGGTGGCCGCGGACACCGTCGTCCTGGCCGCGGGGGCGTGGTCGCCGGCGATCGGCCGCACCCTCGGGCTCCGTGTCCCGATCCAGCCCGCCAAGGGGTACAGCCTCACGTTCCGGCGGCCGGCGCGGGGCCCGAACATCCCGCTGCTCCCCGCGGAGGGGCGGTTCTCGGTGACCCCGATGGGGGAGTTCCTGCGCTTCGGCGGGACCCTCGAGCTGGCGGGGATGGACCTCTCGATCAACCGGCGGCGGGTCGACGCGCTCCGCCGGAAGGCCCTCGCGTGCCTGGAGGGCGTGGATGGTCTCGAGCTGCTGGAGATCTGGCGCGGCCTCCGCCCGTGCACGCCCGACGGCCTCCCGCTCGTCGGCCGGTCGCGACGCTTCGCCAACCTCGTGCTGGCGGCCGGGCACGCGATGGTCGGGATGTCGCTGGGCCCGGTGACCGGCAAGCTGGTCACCCAGCTCGTGCAGGACAAGCCCCCCTGGACCGACATCCAGCCGCTCGACCCGGACCGCTTCCGGTGAGCGCGCGCGTGCCGCCGATCCGGGCGCAGCGCCCCGTCGCCGGCCGGCGGCGTCCCGCGGGCCGGCGGTGGCGTCCCGCGGGCCCTCCCCGGCGGCAGGCGAGCCCACCGCACCTCCACGTCCGCGACCACCCGTCGGGTCGCCCGGTCCCGTGCGTCGTCCCGACGGCAAGCCGAAGCGCGCGGCGGCGCGCCGCTCCGGCGCGAGCGGTCCCGCTCGGCGAGCAAGGAGAGCCCCGATGAAGACCCTGGACGGACCCGCGGCCCTCCGGGCCGCGCAGGAGCGCCTCGCGGCCCGGACCAAGCGCTCGGCGGCGCTCTACGAGCGCGCGGCGGCCCTGACGCCGGGCGGCGTCACCAGCAACATCCGGTTCACCCACCCTCATCCGCTGTACGTCCGCGAGGCGCGCGGCCCGCGGCTCTGGGACGTGGACGGCCACGAGTACATCGACTGCCGGCTGGGCTTCGGCCCGGTGATCCTCGGGCACGCCCCGGAGGGGGTGACGGCCGCCGTCACCCGCGCGCTGGTGGGCGGGACCGTGTACGCGCTGCCGCACGCCGCCGAGGCCGAGCTGGCGGAGCGCATCGTGGCGGCGGTGCCCGGCGCCGAGATGACGACCTTCTGCAGCTCCGGCTCCGAGGCGACGCTCCACGCTCTCAGGCTCGCCCGGGCGTACACCGGCCGGCGGAAGATCGCGAAGTTCGAGGGCGGCTACCACGGCGTCCACGACGCGGTGATGGTGAGCGTCCAGCACCGTCCGGCCGCCGCGGGGCCCGTCGAGGCGCCGCGGGGCACCGTCGAGTCCCCGGGTATCCCGGAGGAGGCGGTCGCGAACACGGTCGTCCTGCCGTTCAATCACCCGGCTGCCCTGGACCTGGTCGCCGCCCACGCGCCGGACCTGGCGGCGGTCATCGTCGAGCCCGTCCAGGGTTCCGCCGGCTCGATCCCGGCCACGCCGGCGTTCCTCGAGGGGCTCCGCGCGGTCACTGCCCGGCACGGGATCGTCCTCGTCTTCGACGAGGTGATCACGGGCTTCCGGCTCGCGCTGGGCGGCGCGCAGGAGCACTACGGGATCCGGGCCGACCTGGCCACCTTCGGCAAGATCGCCGGCGGCGGATTCCCGCTGGGCGCGCTCGCGGGGTCGCGGGACCTGCTGCGCCTCTTCTCGGTGCCGGACGCCCGGTCGGCGGGGAGGGCGGCGGTGGCGTACGGCGGCACCTTCAACGGGAACCCCGCCTCGGTGGCCGCGGCGAACGCGACGCTCGACTACCTGGCCGAGCACCGGTCGGTGTACGGGGAGCTGAACGCGCGCGGGGACCGCGTCCGGCGCGAGGTCGCGGCGCGCGCGGCGGCATGCGGGGTGCCGCTCACCGCCTGCGGGCTGGGCTCGCTGTTCGCGTTCCGGTTCGTCGACCACCCGGTCGCGAGCGTCCGCGACGTGGCGGGCGAGGACCCGGCGCTGGCGGAGGCTCTCTATCTCATGCTGCTGGCCGAGGGCGTCCTGACGCACCCGCGCCACAGCTTCCTGTCGACCGCGCACGGCGACGCGGAGATCGCTGCGCTGGTCGAGGCGTACGACCGGGCGCTCGGCGAGATGCTGGCCGCCTGACGGCGGGCGGGGCGCCGACCGCGCCCCGGGGGAGCGTGCCCCGGCGGCGCGCGGCGGGGGGGCGCGAGGTGGCGCTGGACCGGGTTCGGGTCGGGATCGTGGGCGCGGGCTTCGTCGCCCGGATCCATGCCGGGGCCTACCGGCGCGTCCACGGGATCCCGGTCGAGCTCGCGTGGGTGAGCGCTCCGCGGGTCGAGCGCGCTCGCGCGCTGGCCGAGGAGTTCGGGATCCGCCGGGTGGCCGACAACGTGCGGCGGCTCCTCGACGACCCGGCGATCGACCTGATCGACCTCTGCGTCCCCAACCATCTGCACGCGCCGCTCGCGGTCGAGGCGGCGCGCGCCGGCAAGCACGTGATCGTCGAGAAGCCGCTGACCGGGTTCTTCGGGGACCCCGCGACCCCCCGGGCCGAGATGCTGCGAGCGGCGCTCGCGGCCGCCGACGCGCTCATCGGCGCCTGCCGTGCCGCGCGGGTCCGGCTGTGCTACGCCGAGAACTGGGTGTACGCGCCGCCGGTCCAGAAGGCGCGGCGCCTCCTCGCGGCCGCCGGGGGGCCGGTCCTGCGCCTGGCCGGCGAGGAGAGCCACTCCGGGACCCACGCCCCGGCCAACAAGCGGTGGAGGACGGCCGGCGGCGGCTCGCTGCTCGGCAAGGGGTGCCATCCGCTCGGGGCCGTCCTCTACCTCAAGGCCGACGAGGGCCGGCGGCTGCGGGGCACGCCCGTGCGCCCGGCGTCGGTGACCGCCGAGGTCGCCCATCTGGCCGCCACCGACGCCTTCCGGCGCGAGCCGGCGCGGTACCTCAACACGGTCGACGACGCCGACGTCGAGGACTGGGGCAGCATGCTGCTCCGCTTCGACGACGGGACGGTCGCCCAGGTGACGGCCGCCGACGTCGTGCTGGGCGGCATCCGGAACCAGCTCGCCGCCTACGGCGCGCGCGCGGTGGTCTTCTGCCACATCAACCCGAACGACACGGTCCAGGCCTACGCGCCGGCGCCGGATCTCTTCGCGACCGAGTACATCACCGAGAAGATCGAGACGAAGGCGGGCTGGACGTCCCCCCAGCCGGACGAGGACTGGACGAGCGGCTACTCGGCGGAGATCCAGGACTTCGTCGAGGCCGTCGCCGGGGACCGGGAGCCGCTCGCGGGCCCGGCACTGGCGCGCGAGGTGCTCGCCGTCACCTACGCGGCATACCTGTCCGCCGCCGAGGGCCGGCGCGTCGACCTCGCGCCGTACCTCGCCGCGGACGCGGCGCCGTGATCGGCCGCGACCGGCCTCGCCGCCCCACCGGCGACGGGCAAGCGCGCCGGGTCACCCGCCGGCCCGCCGGCCGGCCCCGGTCATGGATCCTGGTCGCGCCGCCGTGGCGCGGGGGGGAAGGAGGAGGCGCGATGAATCGACGAAGGCTGTCGTGGGCCGGAGGGGCGCTGCTCGGACTGGGCATCCTCCTGACGCCCCATGCCACCCGCGCGGCGGACGAGGAGATCCGGACGATTCCCACTCCTCGGGGCGTGACCCTGCCCGTTCTCCTGGTCCACCCGGCCGGCCCGCCGGTCGCGAGCGTGATCCTGTTCATCGGGGGCGAAGGGCGCCTCGCGCTCCAGCCCCCGGCGACGATCGGACATGCCCGCGGGAACTTCCTGGCCCGCACCCGGCAGCGGTTCGCCCGCGACGGGTTCCTGGTGGCGCTCCCGGACCTGCCCTCGGATCGCGGCGCCGATCTGTGGAACTTCCGCACCAGCGGCGCCCACGCGGAGGACGTGGGGGCGCTCATCGCCGCGCTCCGGGCGACCGCCCCCGGGCCGGTGTGGGTGATCGGGACGAGCATGGGCACGCTGTCGGCGGCGAACGCCGCCGCGCGCCTGAAGTCGGGCGGGCCGGACGGCGTGGTGCTGACGTCGACCGTCACCCGGACCTTCAAGCAGAGCGGGGAGTCCGTGCTGACGGTGGGGCTGGGCGACATCCGGGTGCCGACGCTGCTCGTCCATCACCGGGACGACGCCTGCCGGGTCGCGCCCTACGCCGGCGCCTCGCGGGTCCTCGCGGCGCTCGAGCACGCCCCTGCCAAGGAGCTGCTCACGTTCAGCGGGGGGAGCCCGCCGCAGTCGGAGCCGTGCGAGGCCCGGTCGGCCCACGGCTACCTCGGGCTGGAGGCCGAGGTCGTGGACGCGATCGCCGCCTGGGTCCGCGCCCATTCGGGCTCCGCTACGCCGTGACCGCGACGGTGACCGACCCGAACAACGACGTGCTGGGAGGGATGGCCGAGGCGCGGCTTGTCGGGACCACGATCGTCGTCAGCGCCACCATCGACAGCGGATTCCTCCGGGGCACCCAGTTTGGTGCGATCCTGCGAGATCAGCCCGCAGGAACCACGAAGCGGGGCGGTCCCGGAGACGCCGAGGACGCCCTTCCTCGATTCTCTCCTGCCGGCGCGCTGAGTCTGCCGGCGCTGCGGCGCCCCGGGGCCCCGTCAGGGGCTCCGGGGGACGCCCGGTCCCCGGGGCTGCCCGTCCCGCGGAAGCGTACGCGCCGCGAGCTCGGTTGACGGGACCGCGCCCGACCGGCTAGGGTCAGGGGGATCCGAGCGCTCACCCCCGATCCGAGGAGAGGCGACCATGGCAGCGGTGACGGCGAAGCTCCTCCACGTCGACCTCGGCCGGCGCACGACGCGCGTCGAGGAGATCCCCGAGCTGGTCCTGCGGCGGCACCTGGGCGGCGGCGCGCTCGCCGCCTACCTCCTGCTCCGCGACATGCCGGCCGGGGTCGACCCGCTCGGCCCGGACAACCGGCTGGTGTTCACGACGAGCGTCATCAACGGGCTGTCGCTCTCGGGCACGAACCGCTACACGGCGGCCGCGAAATCGCCGCTCACCGGCGGCTACGGGGAGTCGGAGGCGGGCGGCTGGTGGGGGCCCGAGCTCCGGGCGGCCGGCTACGACGCGCTGATGGTCCACGGCCAGGCGGCGGAGCCGGTGTACCTCTGGATCAAGGACGGCCAGGTCGAGTTCCGCGACGCGCGCCCGTACTGGGGCCGGCTCTCGGGCGAGGTGCAGGACGGCCTCGAGCAGGAGCTGGGCGACAAGCGCATCCGGGTCCTCCAGACGGGGATCGCGGGCGAGCGCGGGGTCCGGTTCGCCGCGATCGTGAACCAGCTCAAGCACTTCCACGGCCGCTGCGGTCTCGGGGCGGTGATGGGCGCCAAGCGGCTCAAGGCCATCGTGGTCCGGGGCTCGAAGGTCAACGCGCCCCAGGACCGGGCCGGGGCCAAGGCGACGCTCACCTGGTTCCGGGAGCACTACGACCGCGCCCACGACCGGTTCCACCAGACCGGCACTGCGGGCGGGCTCCTGAACCTGGAGGCGAGCGGCATCCTGCCGACCCGGAACTTCCGGGACGGCTCGTTCGAGCACGCGAAGGCGATCAGCGGCCAGAGGATGGCCGAGACGATCCTGGTGAACCGCGGGACGTGCTACGCGTGCATGGTCGCGTGCAAGCGCGAGGTCGAGGTGCCGGAGCTCGGGGTCACCCCGAAGTACGGCGGGCCGGAGTACGAATCGCTGGCGGCGACCGGGTCGCTGTGCGGCGTCGGGGACCTGGCGGCGCTCGCGAAGATCAACCAGCTCCTCGGGCAGTACGTGCTGGACTCGATCTCGACCGGGGTCGCCATCGCGTTCGCCATGGAGTGCTTCGAGCACGGCATCCTCACCGCCGCCGACACGGGCGGCGTCGAGCTGGTCTGGGGGAGCGCCGCCGCCGTCGAGCAGATGGTGCACCGGATCGGCCGGCGGGAGGGGATCGGGGCGCTCCTGGGGGAGGGGGTCCGGCGCGCGGCCGCGCGGCTCGGCCGCGGCGCGGAGCGGTTCGCGCTCCACGTCAAGGGGCAGGAGCTGCCCATGCACGATCCCCGGGGGAAGAAGAGCCTCTCGCTGGCCTACGCGCTGTCCCCGACCGGCGCCGACCACATGGAGGCGCCGCACGACCCGCTCTACGAGGGCTTCCACCCGGACGGCCACCCGCTGGGCGGGCTCGGCCTGATCGAGCCGGTGAAGATGCTCGACCTCGGGCCGCGGAAGGTGCGCGCCTTCTACTACACGCAGCAGATCTGGAGCCTCTACAACTCGGTCGGGATGTGCGACTTCGTCGGGACGCCGCTCAACGCGCTGGCGCTCGAGCAGTTCGCGAGCTACGTCAACAGCGTCACCGGCTGGAACATGACGCTCTACGAGATGATGAAGGTCGGCGAGCGGGCGAACACCCTCGCCCGGCTCTTCAACTGCCGGGAGGGGTTCACGCCGGACGACGACGTGCTGCCGGCGCGGATGCACGAGGGGATCGGCAACGGCGCCCTGGCCGGCGAGCGCGTCGACCCCGACCAGTTCCTGGCCGCCCGCCGGCTCTACTACGAGATGGCGGGCTGGGACCCGGCCACCGGGCGCCCGATGCCGGCCCGCCTGGCCGAGCTCGAGGTCGACCCGAGCGTCTTCCAGGCCGTCTGATTCACGCGCCGGGACAGGCGCGGCCGGGGGATCCCGGCCGCGCCGCCCGGTCGTGGCGCTCGCTCCCGGGCGAGCGCCGGCAGACGCGCCGCCACGCCTCCCGGGCCCGCCCGCGGGGACACGCCCGCCGGGCCCGGGACGGGACTGCTCTGACCTCCGCGGGTCGCGCCGCGCCGGTCGCGGGACATGGCGCCCCGCATCCGACGGTGCTGCTCAGGCCCGCCGTGCGGGCGGCCCGTCCCAAGACACGCGTGCCCCACCGGCCCCGGGGCGGGGCCGCTACGGCACCAGCTCGAACTGCACCCCGCCGCGCGGGGCGTCGACGACCTCGAGGGCGTCCGTCCCCGGGCGGATCCGCTCGGCGTCGATCCCGCTCAGCTCGGCCATCAGGGCTCGCGTCCGCTCGAGCCGGCCGGTGGCGAGCGCCCGGGCGGCGTTCGCGGGGAGGGGCTCCGGCTCGCGGAGCCGCTCGACGATCTCGTCCGTCCCCGCCGGGACGGGTTGGTCGGGCCGCGCGCGGCGGAACGCCGCCACCGCCGCCTCGTCGAAGCTCGCCAGCCCGAGCTCCCGGGCGACCTCCTGGATCCGCGCGGTCACCGCAGCGGTCCGGAGCGCGCTCACGTCGTCCCGGCCGAGGACCGCCCGCGCCGCGAGCCGCACGTTGGGCGCGGCGCGCAGGAAGTCGCCCAGGCGCTGCAGGTGCGCGCTCACCTCGGGGGTGACGGCGGCGGTGCCCGGCTCGAACTCGAGCGGGTCCAGCCGGAGCTCCGGGGTCTCGTCGCCGTGCCCGAAGAGCTTGCCGACCGCGCGGAACGGGCCGACGACCAGGTTCGTCAGCGCGTTCCGGAGCGCGGCGAAGACCGCGCCGCCCACGCTGAAGCCCGGCGCCCGGAGGTTGCCGGCGACCGGCAGGTCGAACTGGATGTCGCCCCGCGCGTCGGTCGCCATCGCGACGATGAGCCCGAGTGGGAGCGCGATCTTCCGGTCCGCCTTCACCGGCGTCGGGTCGCGCGCGACATCGAGCCGCTCCACCCGGACGCGGTTCGACGCCTCGAGCTGGCTCCCGACGATCCGGTAGTGCACGGCGGTCGTGAGCGAGCCGCGGCGGAACATCCAGTCGAACATCCGCCGGAAGATCGAGTTCGTGCGGGGCAGGGGGAACTCGCGGAGCTCGCCCGTGACCTCCAGGAAGAACGGGTCGGCGCCCGCGGCGACCTGGCCGTGGAGGTCGAGCGTGCCCGTGGCGCCCAGCACGCCCTGGATCGCGACGTCGGCGCGGCCGTCGGGCCGGGTGGTCAGGCCCGCGACGGTGATCGCCAGGCGCGAGAGCTCCTCCGAGTAGAGCGGGGTGGCCGTCCGGTCGGTGAACCGGACCGCGCCGTCCTCGACCACGAGCCGGTCGATCGCGAACGGGACCGAGCGGGCGGGGGCGGTGTCCGGCGCCGGGCCGGCGGCGGCCGGAGTCGCCGCCGGACCTGGAAGGGCCGCGGCGGCGGGAGTGGCCGCCGGCCCCGGCGGGCCTGGCGCGGCGGGAGCGCCCGCCCCGGACGGAAGGACCGCCGCGGCCGGAGTGGCCGCCCCGGCCGGAGCGATCGCCGCGGTGGGAGAGGCGGTCTGCGGCGCCGGGGCCGCCTCCGACGCCGGCGGGGCGGGGCGCGCCAGCATCGCGCGGATCGGGAACCCGCCGGCGGCGTCCCGCTCGACCTCGACGCGCAGCCGCACGGCGTGGACCCGGCCCAGGCGGATCGCGGAGGGCCACCGCACGTCGACGTCGCGGACGGTGACGCGCTCGGCGGCGATCGCCGGCCGCTCCGCCGGCCCCAGCGCGAGGCCGCGCCCCTCGCCCTCGCCGGTGACCGTGACCGCGAGCGGGTCGGCGAGGCGCGCGTCGACCGCGAGCCGGAGGTCGACCACGCCGGCCAGGGGGGCGCTCACGGGCAGCCACGCCGCGTAGTCGGCGAGCGCGCTCCCCTGGGCGTCGACGCGGAGCGACAGCGTGCGCGCGTCGACGGCGGCGGCGCCCGCCGCCCGCAGCGTGCCCTCGCGCGGGAGCGCGGCGTCGAGGGCCAGCGAGACCGGCCCTCGCGGCGGCCAGGCGAGGTCCCGGACGTCGAGCCGGAGCGCCCGGAGGGCGAACCGATCGGCGCCGGCGCCGCCGGCGGTGGCCGATCCGAACGCGGTCGCGAGCGACGGCGCCCCCGTGATCGTGAGCGACGGGACCGCGAGCCCGCCGTCCCGCCAGGCGATCCGGGGCGCCGCGAACGCCAGCCGCCGGTCGGTCAGCGCCGGCTCCGGCGCGTCACCCCCCGAGACCGCCAGGTCCGTGACGGCGCCGTCGACCCCGAGCTCGACCCCGGCCGCCCGGTCGTAGGCCAGGTCCACCGTCGCGCCGAGCCGGCCCGCGCGCGGGCGGACCGCCGCCGTCGGCGGGAGGTACGGCGCGGCGTGCGCGACGTCGACGTCCGCGAACGTGGCCCGGATCCGCGCGGCCAGCGTGCCCGGGTGGAACGTCCCGGCGAGCGTCGACCGGCCCCCGTCGGCCAGCGCCGCGTCGCCGCGGACGCGCATCGGGCCGCGGGCCGGCCACGTCAGGTCCTCGGCCGTGAGCGACAGCCGCCGGAACTCCAGCCGGGCCGGGGGTGACACGCTCGAGTCCTCCACGGTCGGGGCGTCGGCCAGCTGCAGGCGCCCGATCGAGAGCGCGCCCGGGGTCCACCGGAGGTCGCCGATCCGGGCGACCAGGTGCGGATGCCGGACGAACGGCGCGGCCTGGCCGCGGCGGAGGAGCCGGCACCCGCGGCAGGCGAGCTCGCCGCTCAGGGTCACCTCCGGCGCCGCCGAGGCGCCCAGCGCGAGGGTGGCGTCGAGGCGCCCGCCTCCGGCGGTCACGAGGGCGTCCGGGGGCAGGTACGGCCGGAGGAGCGCGACGTCGGCGCCGGTCAGCCGCACCGCGAGGGCGAGGCGGCCATCCGCCAGCGGCCCGCGGGCGTCGAGCCGCGCATCCCCGGGCAGCCGGGCCACGAGCGCGACGTCGCCCGGGGGCGCGCTCGCGGACCCTGGCCGGCCCGGATACCGGAGCCGGTCCCCGGTCAGGCGGAGCTCGCGGACCTCGTAGCGCACGGGGGGCGTCCGCGTCGGGTCGACGATCGTGGCGTCGCCCGTGATCTCCAGGTGGCCGGCCGCCAGGACGCCGTCCCGGTAGCCGAGCTCCCGCCAGGTGGCGTGGAGCGCCGGCGTCGCCAGGACCGGGTCCGCCTCGCCGGCACGCCGGACCGCCGCCGTGGCGAGGGTCAGCTCGCCCGTCGAGCGCGTTCCGGTCTCCGGATCGCCCTCGACGGTCAGCTCCGTCGTGACGCGGCCGTCCGTCAGCCGCACCGCCCGCTCGGTCGGATCCAGCGCGAGGAGGGGCCCCAGATCGAGACCGGAGACGGCGAGCCGCGCCCGGCCCCGGGCGGGCGAGAGCCCGATCCCGTCGGCCTCGACCCGGACCGGGGCGCCGTCGATCACCAGGGTCGCCGTGGCCGTCCCGTTCGCGGCGCCCGCCCGGGTCCCGAGCTGCCGGGCATCGAGCACGATGTCGCCGGCGAGGACGACGCGGGGCGGGGTCACGGTCCGGTCCTCGAGGCGGACGCTCCCGCCGGTGAGCGCGAGATGCTCGATCACGACCGGAAGCCCACCCCCGCGGCGACCGCCAGCGGGGCCCCAGAGGTCGCTCACGCTGAGCTCCCGCGGCCCCGTGCGGACGATCCGGACCGTGGGCGCGGTCAGACGCAGCTCGGCGAGGGCGACCCGCCCGCGGAGCAGGGCGAGGGGGCGGAGGCGCCCCTCGAGGCGCTGGAGCTCGAGGAGCGGCGGCCGGCCGTCCCGATCCGCGATCCGGAGGTCGGCGAGCACGAAGCGGCCGGTCAGCACGTTCAGGCGGACCGGCCCGATCGCGACCTCGCGGCCGGTGAGGGCCGCCAGCTGCGCGCGGGCGACCCGGCGCGCCACCGATGGCAGCGCGACGACGACCGCCGCCGCGACGAGGACGGCGAGCACTCCGAGCGCGACGGCGACGCGGACTCCTCGCCTCCGCACGACAGCACGATACATGATGGCGGCCGCGAGGGCGATCACGCCGCGATGACAGGCGGCGTCGCGTCGGCTACCCTCGAAGCGCGACGCCGGAGCGGTCCCGGGTCCGCGGCCGCGAGCTCATCCGGACCGTGAGCCGGCCGTGACGGGGCTGGCCCTGGGCGCCGGCCAGGGAGGATCCGAGGGATGGCGCCACTGCTCCCGACCGAGTCCCTGCCGCGACCGGAGCTCGCCCGGCTGCAGGCCGAGCGCCTCCGGGCCACGCTCGCCCGCGCCGCGCGTGTCCCGGTCTACCGCGCGCGGCTGGCCGAGGCCGGGGTCGGCCCCGAGTCCGTGCGGGGACCGGAGGACGTGGCGCGGCTCCCGTTCACGACGAAGGCCGACTTCCGCGCCGCCTATCCGTTCGGGCTCCTGGCGGTGCCGCCGAGCGACCTGGTCCGCATCCATGCCTCCTCCGGCACCACCGGGAAGCCCACGGTGGTGGGCTACACCCGGCGAGACCTGGAGGTCTGGACCGAGGTGATGGTCCGGACGCTCCGGGCCGGGGGCGTGACGCCGGCGGACGTCGTCCAGAACGCGTACGGCTATGGCCTCTTCACCGGCGGCCTGGGCTTCCACTACGGCGCCGAGGCGCTCGGCGCCGCGGTGATCCCGATGTCGGGGGGCTTCACCGAGCGGCAGATCCTCGCGCTGACCGACTTCGGCAGCACGGTGCTCTGCTGCACGCCGTCCTACGCGCTCCACCTCGCCGAGGCGATGGCCGAGGCGGGGCTCGCGCGCGAGGCCCTCCGGCTCCGGGTCGGGTTCTTCGGCGCCGAGCCGTGGACCGAGGCGATGCGCGACGCGATCGAGGCGCGCCTCGGCCTGACCGCGTTCAACGTCTACGGGCTCTCGGAGGTGATCGGGCCCGGGGTCTCGGTGGAGTGCCCCGAGCGGCGCGGGATGCACGTCGCCGAGGACCACTTCCTCGCCGAGGTCCTCGACCCCGGGACGCTCCAGCCGGTGCCGCCCGGGACGACCGGCGAGCTCGTGCTCACGACGCTCACCAAGGAGGCGATGCCGCTCCTGCGCTACCGGACGCGCGACCTCACGACGCTGGACCCCGCGCCGTGCCCGTGCGGGCGGACCCTCGCGCGCCTCGGGCGGATCATGGGCCGCTCCGACGACATGCTGATCATCCGCGGAGTCAACGTCTACCCGTCGCAGGTCGAGCACGCCCTCCTGCAGGTCCCCGGCCTGGCCCCGCACTACCTCCTGGTGATCCGGCGGGAGCACGCGCTCGACGCGCTGGAGGTGCAGGTCGAGGTGGCCGCGGAGGCGCCGGCGGCCGCCCCGGACGGCGCCGCCGCGCTGGCGGCGCGGGCGCGCCGGCGCATCCTGGAGGTGGTCGGCGTCTCGGTGGAGGTCCGCGTGCTGGCGCCGAAGACGCTCGAGCGAAGCGCCGGCAAGGCCAAGCGGGTCCTCGACCTCCGGCGCGGCTGACCGTCGCCGCAGCCGGCCGGGCAGCGCGCGCCCGGCCGTGTCCGCGGCCCGTCCGGTGCTCGAGGCACGGCGGGGGAGCGACGCCGCCCCCGGCCGCCTCCGCCCGTCGCGCGCCGCGCCGCGCGAGGCTCCGGTCCGGTCAGTCGATGAGCCGGACGTCGTCCACCACGAGCTCGGCGCGCTCGCGGTGGTACGTCACCCGCACCCGGGCGCCGGGGGCGAGCTGCCGCGCCACCTCGGCCGTGGGCGGCATCCGGAGCGGCCCGAGCCGGCCGATCCACGCGCGGATGGCGGCCCCGCCGGCCGCCGCCTCGACGCTGGTCACCCGGCCGATCACCGAGGCGAGCAGGTCCGGCCACGGCTCGTCGTGGGTGTCCCAGTCCACGGCGGACGCGGGAAGGGCAACCCGCGTGCCACGGCTCACCCCAGCCGTGCCGAACCGTTGCGCCACGCGGGCTTCGGCGCGGCGGGCGGCCCCGCGACCATCCCGGCGCGGCGGCGCGCATGGGGCGCGGGCGCCCGAGAATGGGTCGCGGGCGCCCTGCCGTCTCGACCGGGGGCGGGCGAGGCCACGCGCGCGCCGGCTCCAGCCGCCGAACAGCGGGTCGGCATCGGACGCGGGTCGGCTTACCCGGGCGGCGAGGCCGCGCGCGCCGCGGCTCGAGCGGCGGAGCGTCCGGTTGCGGGCGGGGCACGGGTCGCCTACGATCCGGGGCAAACTCGCCGGGGGTCCCGCGCCGCGCTCGCATCCGGCGATCGGGCCCGGCGGTCCCGCCGCGCGCGGGCGGCGCGTCCCGCGCGGGCGCGACGACACCGGCGGCATCGCGCCGCCAGGAGAGAGCCCGTGAGCCTGCTGATCCGTGACGCGACCGTCGTCACCGTGGACCGTGACCGTCGCATCCTCGAGCCCGGGGCTGTGTACGTCGAGGGGGCGCGGATCGCCGATGTGGGGCCGAGCGCCGAGGTGGCCCGCCGGCATCCGAACGCCGCCCGCGTGGTGGACGGCCGGCGCAAGGTGGTCGTGCCCGGGTTCGTGAGCACCCACAACCACGTCGGCTACTCCCTGTTCCGGGGGCGGGCGGAGGACGCCGGCCTGGGATGCGTCACCGGGATGTACTTCCCGATGGCGGGGCTCGTGACCCGGGAGGAGCGCCTGGCCATCGGGGCGCTGACCTACGCGGAGCTCCTCCGGAGCGGGGTCACGACCGTCCTCGAGATGGAGGAGGACGCCGACGTCTTCGCGCCCTTCGTCGAGCGGCTCGGGATCCGCAGCGCCATGGGCGTGATGACGCTCGACGTGGACGTCGACGGCCTGCCGCACGGCCGCTACCGCTACGACCCGGCGCTCCGGGAGGCCCAGCTCCGCCAGGCGGTCGAGTTCGCCGAGACGTGGCACGGGCGGGCCGACGGCCGGATCACCGCGCTCATGACGCCCAACATGACCATCAGCTCGTCGCCCGAGCTGCTCCGGGCCTCGCGGGCGGCGGCCGATCGCCTCGGGCTCGGCCTCAGCATCCACCTGGGCTGGGGCGCCGCCGAGGGCGCCGCCACGCGGCAGCTCCACGGCGTCGGCCCGTTCGAGTTCGCGCGCGCCCACGGGCTCCTCGCCTCCGACGTCGTCGTCGCCCACTGCTACGTCGTCGAGGAGGCCGATCTCGACCGGCTGGCCCGCGCCGGCGCGGCCGTCGCGCACTGCCCGCTCATGAACGCGGTCCGCGGCCAGATCGCGCCGGTCGAGGACCTGCTCCGGCGCGGCGTGCGGGTGAGCCTCGGCGTCGACAACATGTTCGCCGACTACCTGGACGTGCTCCGGGCGTGCGTCCTGATGGCCCGGATCCGGGCCCGCGACGCGACGACCATGCTGACGCCGCAGGCGCTCGAGCTGGCCACTCTCGGCGGCGCGCGGGCGCTCGGCATGGAGCGGGAGATCGGGTCACTGGAGGCGGGCAAGCGCGCCGACCTGGTGGTGCTCGACTACCGGGCGTTCGGGCTCACGCCGACCCTCGATCCCGTCCAGAACCTCGTCTACCACGCCCACGCCCGGGACGTGGAGCTGGTCGTCGTGGACGGCCGGGTGGTGGTCGACGGCGGGCGCCCCGTCCACGCCGACCCGCTCGCGCTGGTCGACGCGGCGCAGGAGGCGGCGACCGCCGCCTGGCGGCGCTTCGTCGCGCGCCACGGCGGGATCATGGCGCGCTGACCGCGGGCCTTGACACCCCGCCGCAGGGTCGCCCAGAATTCTCGCAGCCGACGACCGCTCCGAACCGCAACCCACGCTCGACCATCACGTCGCGGGGAGGACCGCCATGCATACCCTGGATCGTCGCACCTTCCTCAAGCGCGCCGGGCTCCTGGGCGGATCGATGGCCCTCGCCGGGGCGCTCCCCCGGGGCGCCCGGGCCGACAAGCCGATCAACTTCAGCGGCTGGGTCTTCAAGCCGGACACGGTCAAGGACTACGTCACCTTCTTCAACCAGAAGCACGGCGGGCAGGTGAAGTACGAGGCCATCCCCTGGGCCCAGTACCACCCGACCATGGAGACGCGCGCCTTCGCGGGCGAGGTGGTCGACGTCATGTACTGCGCCCACAACTTCCGCGAGCGCTGGCACGAGAACGGCCTCATCCGGAAGCTCGACGACCTGCCGGGCATGGACGAGCTCAAGAAGAAGATGCGGCCGGCCAACCTGGAGAGCCTGAGGAACAAGGACGGCTCGCTGTCGTCGCTGCCGTACTTCACGAGCCTCTTCATCCTGATCTACAACGAGCCGATGCTGCAGCAGGCGGGGATCAAGGCGCCGGCCAAGAGCTGGGACGAGCTCATGGACCACTGCCTGAAGCTCAAGCGGGACAAGGTGAGCGACACCCCCTACCTGCCGAACTGGAACAACAGCCCGTCCGGCACCATGCCGCAGTTCATGAGCGACTGCTTCTCGGAGGGCGCGAACGTCTTCGACGCCAAGAACCAGGTCATCGTCGATCAGGAGCCGGGCGCCGCGCGCGCGATGGAGCGGTGGCAGAAGGCCTGGAAGGCCGAGCTGGTGAACCCCGAGGTGTTGACGAAGACCTCCTCGACCGACACCCACCGGCTCTTCTGGACGGGCCGCTACGCGTACACGACGACGCACTCCTACTACCTGAAGACGATCGCCGGCGAGCCGGAGAACTCGAAGCTGGCGCCGAAGAAGGCCAAGATGGCGATGTACCCCGGGACGGGCCAGAGCTACATGTGGACGGACGGGTACACGATCAACGCCAGGACGAAGGCGCTCGAGGACGCCTGGAAGCTCCTCCGCTTCCTGGGCGGCAACCTCAACGGGGACTGGTACGTGCAGCGGCAGTGGTGCCTCATCTCGGGGCTCGACAACCCGTACGACGAGATGTACGACCACCCGGAGATCATCAAGTCGTACGACAGCTGGATCGACCTCAAGATGCTCCGCGCCCAGTACGCCAGGGGCAAGGCGATCGCGGCGTACAAGGAGCCCTGGTACGGCGAGTACGACACGAAGGCCGTGCCGATCGTGCAGAACATCATCCGGGGCGCGACGTCGGTCCCCCAGGGCCTGAAGGAGCTCGTCAAGCTCCAGCGGTCGCTCGCCTAGCGCCCGGGCGGGCGGGGGCCCGACGGTGGACGCCGGCGGGATCGGCACGCCCGAGGCCCTCCGCGTCGCGGGAGCCGGCCGGAGGCGCGCGCGCCCGCGCCTCCGGCCGGCGGCCCTCCCGGAGAGCGTCTTCGCGTGGCTGCTCATCCTGCCCGCGCTCGTCGGGATCTTCCTGGTCGTCGTCTTCCCGCTCGGCTATTCCCTCTGGATGAGCTTCGCCGACGTCAACCTGCTCCGGCTGGGCGGCCCGGCGATCGAGCTGTTCGGGGTCCGGCTGCCGCTGTTCCGCTTCGTCGGCCTGGAGAACTACGCGAAGCTCGCGGCCGACCCCTTGTACTGGAGCTCGCTCGGGCGGACGCTCTACTTCGTCGCGGCGTTCGTCGCCGAGGCGATGCTGGTCGGTTTCGGGGCGGCGCTCGTGCTGAACGAGCGCTTCCCGGGCCGGCCGCTTCTCCGGAGCCTGCTGCTGATCCCGTGGTCGCTCTCGCGCGTCGTGGTCGGCCTGCTCTGGATCGGGATCCTGGACTTCGAGTTCGGCGCCCTGAACGGGCTCCTCTGGCGGGCCGGCCTGATCGACGGCTACATCGCGTTCTTCAAGGACGGCTTTCGCGCGCTCAACGTGCTGGTGTCGGTCTACATGTGGAACCAGGCGCCGTTTGCGACCCTGCTCTTCCTGGCCGGCATGCAGTCGATCCCCGAGGAGCTCTACATGGCCGCGGCGGTGGACGGCGCCGGCTACTGGGCGCGGGTCCGGCACGTCACGCTCCCGGCGCTCACGCCGATCCTGTTCCTGGTGCTGGTCCTGGCGACGGTGAACGGCTTCCTGATGCTGGACCTGATCTACGTCCTGACCATGGGCGGCCCGGGCCAGGAGACCACGACGGTGTCCTGGCTCGGGTTCCAGACCGCGTTCGCCTTCTTCAAGTTCGGGCCCGGCACGGCGATCCTCTACACCCTGACCGCGCTCTGCCTCCTCCTCACGCTGGTCTACCACCGGCTGGTGCTGCGCCGGTACGAGGCCGAGGCGTGAGCGGCGTGCCCCCGCTGTCGGCCGAACCCCGGCGCCGGCCCGACGCGGGACGGTGAGGACGCGCCGTGACCACGATCGTCGGGGAGCGAGGCCCCGGCCGGCGGCTCCTGGTCGCCGCGCTCGCGGCCGCGGTGGCGGTGTGGCTGGTCGGCCCGTTCGCGTGGCTCTTCGTCACGAGCATCTCGTACCAGAAGCACCTCCTCGCGCGGCCGCTGGCGTTCGTCCCGCCGGAGGTGACCCTCGACAACTACCGCATGGTCCTCGGGCTGGTGCGCTTCCACGCCGAGGGCCAGGCGGCGAAGATCCTGCCGTCCATGCTCAACACGGTCATCGTCGCGTCGGTCGTCACCGCGCTGAACCTGGTGGTCGGGACGACGGCCGGCTACGCGTACGCCCGGTTCCGGTTCCCGCTCAAGGCGCTGTCGCTCTACGCGCTCCTCTTCACCCGCATGCTGCCGACGATCGTGCTGATCCCGGCCTTCTTCCTGATGCTCCGCGCCCTCGGGCTCCAGAACACGCTGACCGGGCTCGTCGTGGCGTACTGCTCGTTCACGCTCCCGTTCACGATCTGGATCATGAAGGCGTACTTCGAGACGATCCCGGCCGAGCTGGACCGGAGCGCGCTGGTCGACGGCTGCAACCGCC
>DASRDR010000025.1:0-17460 GCA_035652475.1 Candidatus Methylomirabilota bacterium
CGGTCGAACAGGCTCAGGCTGGCCGTCATCGTCCGGACGACGTACGGCACCGTGATCACGACGTGCCCGACCAGGAGCCGCAGGAACGGCTGCCCCAGCCCGAGCCAGGTGAGCAGCTGCAGGAGCCCGATCGCCAGGACCACCAGCGGCACGATCATCGGCGAGAGCAGGAACGCCTGGAACGCGGCGCGACCCGGGAAGCGACGGCGGTCGATGGCGTAGGCGGCCGGCGTCCCGATGGCGAGGGCGAGGACGGTCGCCGCCAGCGCGAGCTCGGTGCTCAGGGCGAGGCTGTCCATGAACGCCGGGCTCTCGAGCGCGCGGCGGTACCAGTCGAGCGTGAAGCCCTGGGGCGGAAAGGTGAGGTACGTCGTCCGGCTCACCGACGACGCGACGACGATCACCGCCGGGAGGGCGAGCAGGACGTAGGTGGCGCCCCGGACCGCGACCCCGGCCAGCCGGACGACGCCGGCGCCCATCAGCGGCGGTCCGCGAAGAGACGGGTTCCGTCCGTGACCGGGGCCACGCGCCCGACGCCGGCGCCCATCAGCGGCGGCCCGCGAAGAAGCGGGCCCCGACCGTCCGGTTGGCGAGCGCGACCAGGACCAGCGCCAGCGCCAGCAGCACGAACGACATGGCGCCGCCGAACGGCCAGTTCAGCACGACCACGGTTTGCTCGTAGATCATGCTCCCCAGCATCTGCACGCGCGCCCCGCCGACGAGCCGCGGGGTGACGAAGGCCGAGATGGTCAGGATGAACACCAGCGTGCTGCCGGCGACGATCCCCGGCCAGGCGAGGGGGAGGATGACCCGGCGCAGCGTCGTCCACCAGCCGGCCCGGAGGTTAGCGGCCGCCTCCTCGAGGGCGGGGTCGATCTGGGCGATGACGCTCATGATCGAGAGGACCTGGAAGGGCAGGAACGTGTGCGCGAGCACGACCACCACCGCCGTCCGGTTGAACAGGAGGCGCAGCGGGGCGTCGACGAGCCCGGCCGCCGTCAGCGCCCGGTTCACCAGGCCCCCGCCGCCCAGGATGACCAGCCAGCCGAACACGTTGACGACCAGGCTCAGCGTCAGCGGCAGGATCACCACCGCGACGCGCCAGCGGCGGGCGCGCCCCTCCATCCGGGCCAGCGAGTACCCGAGGGGGAACCCGACCAGGAGCGTGACCAGCGTGACGAGCAGCCCGAACCAGACGGTGTCCCAGAGCACGCCGAGGTAGAACGGATCGCCGAAGAACTTCGCGTAGTGACGGAGGGACCACCCGGAGACGTTGAACGAGCGGTCGGCGGGGTAGAGGCTGATGCGGCCGACGGCGAGGATCGGGACGACGAAGAACGCGAGGAGCAGGAGGACCGCCGGCCCGGCCTGCCACAGCAGCCGGCGGTCCTCGCAAGCACGCATCAGGCGCGGGCTACCTGGACATCTCCCGGTTCCACTGCTCGATCCAGGCGCCCCGGTTCCGCGCGATCGCGGCCCAGTCGGCGAAGCGCGCCTTCGCGACCCCGTCGCCGTAGAGGATGACCTTCTTCGCGAGGTCGTCCGGCAGCTTCGTGGTCGCGTTCGTCGGCGGATAGAAGAACTTCTGGGCCATCCCGAGGCCGGCCTCCGGCGAGATCGCCTGCTCGAGGTACTTGAGGGCCGCCGCGCGGTGCTTCGTCCCCTTGACGACGTTCACGTACGACAGGAGGCTGTAGAGGCCTTCCTTGGGGACGCCCAGCTCGACCGGGAACCCCTCGGCCTGGAGCGCCAGGATGCGGCCGCTCCAGTTCGGCGCCACCCACGCCTCGTTCTGCTGGAAGAGCTGCACCAGGGCCGGGTTGGCGGCCGGGGTGCTGACCAGCCCCGCCTTGAGCTCCCGGAGCTTCGCGAACCCGGGCGCGATGTTGTTCACGCCCCCGCCGCTCGCCTCGGCGAAGGCGAGGAGGGTGAGGACGCCGCCGTTGTTCTCCAGGTTGAACATCGCCAGTCGGCCCCGGTACTCGGACCGCGCCAGGTCCAGGTACGACGCGGGCGGGTTCTTGATCCGGTCCCGGTTCCAGGACAGGGCCATGAACGCGTACATGAACGGCACGCCGTAGTTCCCGAACTCCCGGGTGCCCTTGTGGAGGTTCCGGATGGCCGGGATCTCCTGCTCGGTCACCTGGTCGATGATGCCGGCCTCGATCACGCTGGGGAAGTTCGGGCTGTCGATCATCAGGACGTCGAGCGGCGGGTTGTCCTTCGCCGCCATGATCTTGGCGATCGCCTGGAGGGCCGTCCCCGGCTGGTACACGACGTCGATCCCGTACTTCTCCTTGAGCGGCCGGGCGACGGTCTGCTTCAGGACCTCGTCGAACCCGCCCCCGTACCCGTTGACGTTGAGCGTCACGCCCTCGAACTCCTTGGCGGCCTGGACGGGCGAGGGGACGCCGGCCAGCAGGACGGCGAGGGCGAGCGCGGCCCACGCGAGCTGTCTCATGATCGCCTCCGGTCGAGTTGAGCTAGCGGACGAACAGGCGGCGCGGGATGCGCGTCAGCACCTCGCACCCCGTCCGGGTGACCAGCACGGTCTCGCTGAATCCCATCGCGCCCGTGTCGGGGATCAGGAGCAGCGGCACCAGGTGGAACGTCATCCCCGCCTCGAGCCGGCGGTCGTCGTGGGGCTTCAGGTCGAAGATGTGGCCCTCGCCCCAGCCGGGCGGGAACCCGACCCCGATCGAGTAGCCGGTGCGGTGGAGCCAGTACTTCCCGAGCCCGGCCTGCTCGACGATCTGGCGCCCGGCCTGGTCCACCGCGGCCGAGGTCGCGCCCGGCCGGATCGCGCCGAGGATGGCCTCGAGCGCCCGGATCATCACGGCGGCCGTCCGGCGGATCTCGGCGGAAGGCCGGCCCACCGCGACCATGCGCATGATCGCGCCGCCGTAGCGGCGGACGCACCCGCCGGTCTCGATGTACACCGTCTCGCCCCGCCGGATCCGGTACCCGGCCCAGCTGGCGTGCCCCAGCGCCGCGCGGGCGCCGGTCACGACGTAGGGCTGCGAGGACGGGTACTCGCTGCCGGCCCGGAGCATCCCGCCGTACACGGCGGCCGCCACCTCGTTCTCGGTGCGGCCCGGCCGGATCGCCGCGATGCCGGCCTTCATCCCCGCCCCCGCCGCCGCCGCCGCCCGGCGGACGCACTCGATCTCCGCCGCCGACTTGACCAGCCGGCACCGCTCGACGATGCCCGTCGCGGGGACGAAGGTGGCCCGGGGCAGGCCGCGCCGGAGCCCGTCGAGCACGGCCGGGGGCAGGAAGAAGCCGCGGTCCTCGAACCCGACCCGGCCCTCGCCGGCGCCGCTCGCCCGGAGCACCCGGAGCGTGACGTCGAGGGGATCCTCCCAGTCCTCGACGCCGGCGACGCCCTTCAGCCAGGAGAGCCCGTGCACGTTCGGCGTCTCGAACGTGCGCACGACGAACTGCGGGTCGCCGTCCCGGGGCACCACCAGCGCCTGGTAGACGTAGTAGCCGGTCGTCTGGTAGCCGCTCAGGTAATAGATGTTCTCGGGGCTGGTCAGCAGGAGGCAGTCCACGTCGCGCTCGCGCATGAGCGCGCGGGTCCTCGCCAGGCGGTCGCGGTACTCGGCGAGCGTGAACGGGGGAGCCGGGCGAAGCGGGGTCGCGGAGCGTCGGGTCGTCGCCATCGCGGGACTCCTGTCTGCGTCGGGGTGCTGGCACTCTATGACGCGGCTCGGAGCCGGGTCAAGGCCGTCCGGTCCGTCCCGCGCGGGACGCTGCCCGGGGCCGTCGCGCGCCGGGTGCGCGCCCGCCGGCCGTGGCGGCCGGGGCCGTGCCGCGCTCCGCGCGCGGGCGGGTTCAGTTCACCACCAGCTCGCGCGGCGCGTGCGTCACCGCCTCCCGCCCGGTCCGGGTGAGGATCGACGTCTCGCCGAGGGACATGGAGAGCCCGGTCCGGCTGTCCAGCAGGATCATGTGGAGGAAGAAGACCATGCCCGGTGCCAGGACCTGCGGGTTGCCCGCGTAGACCATCGGCTCGTCCATCCAGGTCGGCGGGTAGCTGGCCCCGAGGGTGTAGCCGCAGGCGTTGAGGAAGCGCCCGGCCTGGCCCGCCCTCGTCAGCGTCCGGGCGTGCGCATCGAAGACCTCCCCGACGGTGCGGCCGGGGTGGAGCCGCTCGTGGCACGCCGCCAGCGCGTCGCGGCACGCGCGGAACATGTCCCGGTGCCGCCGGTCGACGCGCCCGGTCAGGACCACGTGCATGAGCGCCGCGTGGTAGTGCCGGTAGGCCGCCGCGAACTCGAAGGTCACCTGGTCGTCGCGGCCGACCGCCCGGTGGCCGGTGTGGTAGCGGACCAGGAGCGCCTCCGGGCCGCTGCCCATGGGCCAGCGGCTGGCCGACGGGTCGCCGTCGCCGGCCAGGATCGCCTGCTGCATCGCCCCGTAGACCAGGCCGAGCGGGGTGCCGGGCAGGGTCAGCCGGTTGGCCGCCGCGAGCGCCTGGTCGGCGAGGCGACCGGCCGCGCGCACGTAGGCCAGCTCGGCCGGGCTCTTCACCAGCCGGAGCCGGCGGACGAGGTCCGTCGCGTCCTCGACCCGGCAGAAGCCCTCGAGCGCGGCGTCCACCATCTTCCCGCGCTGGGCGGTCAGGCCGTAGGCGTGATACTCGACCCCGAGCCGCTTCCCCCGGCAGCCGTGGTCGGCCAGCATGTCGCGCAGGTCGACCGCCGGGGTCGCGCCCGCCCGGTCGCGCCACACGCGGACGTCCTCCACGACCGACGTCAGGCGAGCCTGGCGGAGATCGGCCGAGCGGGTGCAGAGGGCCAGGCGGCCGTCGGCGCCCAGGTACATGCCCTGGAACATGCTGTAGCCGCTCGTGTCGTAGCCGGTCAGGTAGTACATGCTCTCCTGCCGGAACAGGAGCAGGCCATCCAGGCCCCGGGCGGCCATCGCGCGACACGCCCGCCGGCGGCGGCCGGCGAGCTCCGCCTTCGTGAAGTGGAGCGCCATCGCGGTCAGTCGCCTTCCGGCCGTCGCTCCGGCGCGGCGGCCATGACGAGGTCGGCCAGGCTCACGAAGTCGAGCACGGGGAGGCCGGTCTCCGTGCGGACGCGGGACGACACGGGGCAGAACGCGGCGCACTCGAGGAGCAGGACGGCGACCTCCGGGTGGGCCCGCCGGAGCTTCCGGACCGCCCCCAGCACGTCGGCGGCCAGCGACTCGACGCCGACGTCCGGGACCGGCTCGGCCAGCGCCGCCCACGACCGGGTGCCCTCGATCCCGGCGACGACGAGCCGCTCGTCGGCCCCCGTCACCCCGGCCGCCTCGAGATGGCGCGCCGTCAGGCGGGCGGCGTCGTAGGTGAGCAGGCCGATCCGGCGGCCGGGGGCGAGCGTCGCCGCGAGGAGCGGCAGGAGGAGGAGGCTCGAGGCCGCGACCGGGACCCGCACCGCCCCGCTCATCGCCGCCTGGTAGAGGATCGCGAAGCCGCAGTTCGTGATGATCGCCGTCGCCCCGTCCGCCTCGAGCGCGCGGGCGCCGGCGACGTAGGCCGCCTCGAGCCACGGCTCGCCGGCGACCACCGCGTCGACGTGCGCCCCCGGCACGGTCCGCCCCCGGGCGGGGTAGGCGAAGCGTCGGGCGTCGCCGAGCGAGCCCGGGATGGTGAGCGGCCGGTTCTCGAGCTGGAGGATGCCGAGGAGACGGCTCATGCGCCGGGCCGGCGCCGCGCGCATGAGCGGAGGGCGCCCGCGCCGATCGTGGCCCCGCCGCGGTGCGGGGGCGGGAGGCCCGGCCCGCCCCGCCCGCTTCCCAGGGGGTCTCGCGCCGCGAAGGGCCGGGGAGCGGGGCCGGCGTGGGAGCCGCTTGCCCGGCGATCGTGGACGCGAGGGGCGCGGTGGACGGCGGGCCGCGCGGGACGGCCGCGGGGGTCGACCGGGCGCCCGCCGCTCAGGGGCAGATGTAGCCGGTGCCGCTCGGGCTGCGGAAGCATCCCACCGACTCGGGGAGCAGCATCCGCGGGAGCCACAGCACGACCTTCGGGAACAGGACGGCGAACGCGATCGCGACGAAGAAGACGACGTAGAGCGGCAGCGAGCGCAGCATGGCGCGCCCGAACGGCACCCCCACGAACTTCGACGCCACCAGGAGCGAGAGCCCGTAGGGCGGGGTGATGAGCCCGAACACGAGGGTCGTGATGAGGACCACGCCCATGTGGACGGGATTGATCCCGCCGAGCTCGGTCAGCTTGTTGATGATTGGCATGAAGATGATGATCGCCGGCACCGCGTCGATGAAGTCCCCGAGGATCACGAACAGGACGACCAGGAGGAACATGATCTTCGGGCCGCTCGTTCCGGCCCAGCTCGCGATGTACCCGGACACGACGTCCGGCCCCCGGAGGTACGCCAGCATCCACCCGAACGCCGAGGCGCCGGCGACGGCGGCCAGCGGGATCGCGTAGAGGAGGCCCGTGTACACGAAGTCCCGCGGCAGCTCGCGGACGTGCTGCCGGCGGAGGAGCGGGATCAGCACGACGAGGATGTAGACCGCCGCGACCATGCCCGCCTCGGTCGGCGTGAACCAGCCGGTGAGGATGCCGCCCATGATGATGAGGGGGATCACGAGCGGCAGCGCGGCCCGGGCGAACGCCCTCCCGATCTCCGGCAGGCCAGCGCGGGGTCGCTTCATCCCCACCGGCCCGAAGTAGTGGCTGTACACCATCAGCCCGAAGCCGATGACGAGCCCCGGGGCCACCCCGCCCAGGAACAGGCCGCCGATCGAGACGTTCCCGGTCGCGCCGTACACCACCGCCATGATGCTGGGCGGGATGAGGTTCGCCATGGTGGACGCCGAGGCGATGAGCGCGGCGGTGAATGCGGGATCGTACCCCTCCCGGTCCATCTCCGGCGCCACCGTGCGGCTCAGCACCGCGACATCGGCGGTGGAGGAGCCCGAGATCCCGGCGAAGAACATGCTGAACAGGGTGATGACCTGGGCCAGCCCGCCCCGGAGGTGGCCGACCAGGGTCTGCGACAGCCGGATCATCCGGGAGGTGACGTCGGCCGACGTCATGAGCTCGCCGACCAGGAGGAAGAACGGGACCGCCAGCAGCGCCTCGGAGTCGATGCCGTGGAACAGCTGCCCGATGATCGAGGGGAAGCTCACCGGGGTGAAGGCGGTCGCGGCCAGGACGCCGGCGATCAGCGCGAACGCCACCGGCACCCCGCAGTAGCCGAGACCCAGGAACAGCACGGCCATCATGACGATGAGGGCGCCGTTGCTCACTCCGGCGCCTCCACGAAGCGGTCGTGGTCCTCGGGCCCGGGGAACCCGTGGCGGCACCCGTTGACGATCTGCTCGACCGCGAAGAGCGCGATCAGCGCGCCGGAGAGGGGGACCGCGGCGGTGTAGGTCGCCAGGGGGATCATCGAGGGCATCCGGAAGCTGCCGAAGTCGAGGAGGTAGTTCAGGTAGCCGAACCACACCATGGCCAGGGCCACCGCGAGGACCACCAGCCGGTTGAAGAGCTCGATCGCCATGCGGGGTGCCCCCGACATGCGCCGCGTGATCTCGCTCAGGAAGAGATGGTCGTGGCGGCGGGTGGCGGCCGCCATCCCGATGAAGATGCCCCAGCCGAAGAAGCCGGTGGTGACCTGCTGGAGCCACAGCCACGGGTGGCCGATCGTCCGGGTGACGACGTCGCACAGCACGGACAGCGTGAAGCCGGTGATGCTGAGGCCGCACAGGACCATCAGCAGGGCTTCGAGCCAGTCCAGCGCCCGCCACTTGAGGTGACGGTGGCGGGCCAGGACCAGCGCCCGGCGATTGGCGGCGGGGGCGGCCGGCGGCGCGTCTGCGGGGCCGGGCCTCATGGGGCGCGGCGCGCCACCGGAGCGAGCGGGCCCGCCTCTACTTCACCTCGCGCACGAGCTGGAGGAGCTTCACGGCGTGCGGGCCCAGCTCCTTCGCGATCTTGTCCTGGACCGGCTGGGCGGCCTTCATGAACCCCGACTTGTCGACGCCGTCGACGATCTTGACCCCCATGCTCTTCAGCTTGGTCGCGGACTCGCGCTCCAGGGCGAGGGCCTTGGCCGGCTCGACGCGCCCCACCTCGGCGGCGGCCGCCTGGACCCACTGCTTCTCCTGGTCGCTCAGGCTGTTCCAGGTCTTCTCGCTCACCCAGATGGCGTTGTTGTTGGCCTCGTGCTCGGTCATCGACATGATCGGCGCCACCTCGTAGTGCTTGTTGGCGAGGTAGACGTTGACGCCGTTCTCGGCCACGTTCACCACCCCGGTCTGGAGCGAGGTGTACACCTCGCCGAACGGCATGTGGACCGTCTGGGCGCCGTAGGCGGGGAAGTGGGTGTCCTCGGTCATGGTCGCCTGGACGCGCACCTTCATCCCCTTGATGTCGTCGATCGACCGGATCTCCTTCTTGCTGTACATGTTCCGGAAGCCCATGGTCATGAGCGCGAGCACGTGGGCGCCCTTCACCGAGTCCGCGATCATCCCGCGGAAGGCGTCGACGATCTGGGGGTTGGCGAGGACCTTCTTCAGGTGCTCCTCGTCCCGGAAGATGTAGTGGAGCGAGAACACCCCGGCCTCCGGCGCCACCGACGCGGCGTTCGCCGTCGAGGTGATGATGAAGTCGATGTCGCCGGCGCGGAGCTTCTGCAGCATCACCGGCTCCTGGCCGAGCTGCGCGCCCGGGAACTGGTTGATGCCGAGCTTGCCGCCGCTCAGCTCCTTGAGCTTCGCGTCGAAGATGTCGGCGGCGATGCCGTACGCGGTCGTGTGCGGCTGGTCGTAGCCGAAGGTGAACCGGCGCTGGGCCGTCGCGTCGGGCGCGACCAGGAGCGCGCAGCCGAGCGAGAGCGCGACCAGTCCGAGGAGCTTCCCTGTGGCTCGCGGCATCGATGAGCCCTCCGTTCGTGGATCGTGGGTGGACGGGGCGGCCGGCCTGTCCGCGTATCGTCCTCCGGCGGCGGGGGCGCCGTCAAGCGAGCCTCCGGCCCGAGCCGGGGGGCTGCGGGACCGGCCGGGCCGTCAGGTGGGCGCCGTCGAGCGCGTTCGGGCCGACCACGGGCCGGGCGGCACCGGCGCCCGGGCGAAGGGAGCCGCGCGGGTCCTGCCGCGCGCGGCGGCCGGGGCGCCGCGGGCAGGGGGCCGCGGCGCTCGGAGCGGCGCAGTGCGCCCCGGCTACGGACGGGCGCGGCGCGGCCCCGGGCTCACACGCCTCCGCCGATGCACACGCCGTCGCAGATGTTCGAGCAGCACTGGGCGTTGAACGAGCAGGACGCCTCGGCGGGGAGGCACTCGACGACCCCCGACTGGGCCTGGGCGGCGGTCGGCGTCGTGATCGTGGTCACGACCGGGAGCGCCACGGCGGCCGCGGTGCCGAGGCGCCGCATCAGGTCGCGCCGGGTCAGGCCGGCCGCCGCGACGGGCCCCGTGACCAGGCCGGCCCGCCCCAGCGTCTCGATGGCGAAGCGAACCGCCTCCGGCGGAACCGGCGCGCCGAGCTCCGCCCGGGCGGCGGCCGCGAGCGCGGGCAGGTCGCGCGCGCCGTCGCAGCTCCGCCAGACGGCCGCCGCCACGGGATTCAGGCTGTGGGCGCGATGGCGGTCGAGGTCGTAGACCAGCACCTCGTCCCTCACCGTCTTCACGACCAGACCGCTGGTCCGCCGCGTCGGCCACTGGGTGCCCTGCGCCATGATGCTCTCCTCCCTCGCGATGTGCGGCCGTTCCCGGGAAACTCCGCGCCTCGCTGGTAGCACGCGTCCGGTCCGCGCGTCAAGGCGCTCCGCTCCCGCTCCGCGCGTCAGTCCATCCGACGCCAGCGCCGGTAGCGGTGCGGCCCCAGGCGAACCCCCGCGACGGCGCCCGACGCGGCGACGACGGCCGCGACCGCGGTGGCCCCCGCGCCGAAGCCGGCCCGGCCGGCCAGCCAGCCGACGGTGATCGGCGCCGACACCATGCCCAGGTCGGCGATCAGGCGATACGCGCCGACCGCGCGGCCGCCGAACCCGCCCCGCAGGTGCTCGACCAGGAGCGCCGGGGGCACCATCCACACGGCCATCCCGGCGATCAGGAGCGCGCAGGCGGCCGTGTAGCCGGCCGCGCCGCGGGCGAGGGGCAGGAGGGCCAGGCCGGTCAGCAGGACGCCGAGCCCGGGGAGGAGGATCCGGAGCCGGCCGAAGGTGTCGGCCGCCCAGCCGACCGGGAGGAGGAGCACCGCCTCGGCCACGTAGCCGATCGCGAGCGCGCGGCCGATGGCGGCCGGGCTCAGGCCGAGCACCTGGCCGCCGTAGAGCGGCGCCAGGGTCGTGATCGTGCCCGCCCAGCCGAACGCGAGTCCGAACACGACCAGGTAGATGGCCGCCAGCGCGCCGCGCGGCGCGGGCGCCGCCGCCCCCGGGGGCGCCGCCGCCGTCCGGGCCGTCGCCGCCGGCGTCGCGGAGGGCGCCGCGGCCGGCCCCGGGATCCGCAGCCGGATGGCGGGCAGCACCCGCCGGCTGGTCGTGACCCAGCTGCCGGCGATCGCGACCGCGGCCGCCGCCATCGCCCACCGCCAGCCCGCGAGGACCGCGAGGCCGCCGCCGAGCGCGCCGCTCACCGCGTTGGCCGTGATGAGCGCGCCCTCGTACATGTTTCCCCGGCGCGTGCGCTCGGTCGCCGGCCCCGCCTGCATGAGGTAGACGATGCCGACGACCGCGGCGGTGCCGTACCCGAGCCCGGCGATCGCGCGGGCGAGCGCCATCGCGGCGAGGGAGGGGGCCGCTCCGGCCAGCGCGGTCCCGGCCAGGACCAGCGCGATCCCGCCGTGCATCATGCGGCCGGGCCCCAGCCGCTCGAGGAGCATCCCTGCCGGCAGCGCGAGCAGCGCCCGCGGCAGGCTGTAGGCCGTCCCGAGGAGCCCGGCCGCCGCGGCGCTGAGCCCGAGCGTGCCGGCGATCTCGGGCAGGAGGGGCGGGAAGACGCCCTGGCCGAAGTTCAGGAGGAACGAGGCGAAGAGGAACCAGGGGAGCGCGGCGGCGGGCGCGACCGCGCCGGCCGCCGCCGCCGTCGCCGCTCCCGGCCGGGCCGTCCTCGACGGCGCGGCCGCCGACGGGGGCGGCTCGAGAGGCGTCGGCCCGGCGGGCGCCGGCATCGGCGCGGACGCCCCGGTGCCCGCATGGGGCTCGCGGCCGCGCCTCGGGACGGGGGCCACGCCGCGGTACGCTACTCCACCCGGCGCGCCTCCGGCAACCGGATCTCGCGCGCCGCCGGCCGCTCGCGCCGGCGCCGGCGCCGCACTGCAGCCCGACCAACCGCGCGAGACCGGCGCTCTGGGGCGCGGTGGTCGGACGGTGGCGCCGGCGGCGCCTCGTTCACGCGAACGCGGCGCCCCTTGCGCGGTCAGCTGCCCAGCCGGTCGAAGACGTTCCGGGTGATGCGCTCGACGAAGAGGTCGCGGCCGTGGAGGCCGTGGACCCACTCGGTGGAGCCGCAGTTGAACACGGTCCCCTTGCCCCGCGTGAAGGTCACCATCGCCGCCGTGCCGTGCCGGTATCGCTCCAGCCCGGCTGGCGTGACCGTCCCCTCGAGCTGGCGGACGACGGCCTCCAGGTCCCGCTGGTCCCACATCACGTCCCTCTCGGGCGAGGGGCGCTCGCCGAGCGACGCCGGCGCCAGGGCCAAAATCTCGGTCGTCGGCGGCGCGCCATCCGTCCCCGTCGGGTACGGCAGGCCGTCGCGGGTCACGAAGTCGAGGCCGTCGCACTCGTAGCCCACGATCCGGTCGCGGTCGCCGAAGACGTCGCCGTACTCGAGCTCCGTCCCGGCGAAGACCCAGTGGGCGGGCCGGTAGACCAGGTAGCCGCCGGAGGAGCGCGGCATGACGTAACCCAGGCGGTGGTAGCCGCCCCGGGTGAACGAGAGCCCGAACGTCTGGTTCTCGGGCCGTCCGGTGCGCGGGTTGGACCACATGCCGGTCAGGAACCGCTCGTCCGCCGTCCCCCACACCGGATCGAACTCGGGCACGTACTTGTAGCAGACCATCTCCTGGCCGTCCCGCTCCAGGCGGACCTGCCAGAACGCGACGTTGCCGACGAAGAAGGCCGCGTTGCCGCCGCGGGCGACGAAGTCGTCGACGACGTCGCGCTCCTGCCACGTCCAGTACTCGTCGTGGCCGGCGGTCGTCAGCATCCGGTAGCCGTCCACGACGTCGGGATCGCGGTCCAGGTCGCTTTGGACGCAGTAGTCCATCGCGTAGCCGGCGGCCTCCATCCAGGCGACGAAGATCGACTCCCAGGTCTCGAACCCGGCGAAGCGCGTCCAGTGGTGGTAGCCCTGCCGGACGTGGCGCGGGAACGCGTCGACCAGCGGGCGCTCGCCGAACCCGGGCGTGCCGGTGTTGGTGTTGCGGATGGTGCTCGGCGGCCGCCGCAGCAGGCCGCGCTGCCACGGCCGCTGGAACGACAGCCGGCAGGCGACCGAGCGGTCGTCGCTGGCGTACAGGCACTTGCCGCCCCAGGGGTTGTAGGCGGCGTAGGTGTTGGTGGACAGGATCATCAGGATTGGGGCGGTCCGCCGGCCGGCCGGTGCCCGCACGACGAAGAAGTGGTCCCACTCGAGGGGCGCGCCGTCCCCGTCCTCCGCCCGGAGCGTCACCGCGTAGTAGCCCGATCGCCAGTCCGGCGGGATCCGGACGGCGGGCCCGGCCGGCCATCCGCAGCCGCGGCCGTACGCCTCGGGTGGCGTCGGGTGGAGCGCGCCCCGGAAGCCGTCCTTCCACCAGACGACCTCGCGCCGGGCGCCGACCCGCGCGATCTCGATCGCGTACCGCGGGGCTGACGTCGAGACGTGGAAGCGCACCTCGTCGCCGGGGCGGTAGCTCAGCCGGTCCGTGTAGGCCCACACGCCGCGGTCGCCCGGGCGCGCGAGCCGGTCCATGTCGGTCCCGACCAGCCGGACCAGGAAGCTGAGCCGGCCCGGCGGTGGCATGTAGGACACCGCGTCGGCGGGCGGCCGCTGCGCGCGGAGCGCCGCCGACTGGGGATCAGACGTCCGATCGGTCATGAGGCCCTCCTCCGTCCGCCGCGCGGCGGCGGCGATCCACCGGAGCGCCGGTGCCGGCGGGCCGGCGCTGGCGGCGACTACGACCTCGACGGCGCTCACCGGCTCCCTCCGCGGCGCCGCGGCGGCCGAGCTTCCGGGCGGCCGGGCGGCGCTCGCCGGCGACGTGCGCCTGACCCGGCCCGCCTCGAGCGGCCGGCCGGGCGCGCCGCCGGGACGTCGCGTGGCCGGCGGCCGCGCCCCACTCAGGGCCGCCGGTCTACCCCCGGCGCCGCGCGACGGGGTCCAGGAGCTCGCGGAGCCCGTCGGCCAGGAGATTGAACCCCAGGACGGCCAGGAAGATCAGGGTCGCCGGGGCCAGCGCGAACCACGGCGCCAGCTCGAGGTACTGGAATCCGATCTGCACCATCGAGCCCCAGGTCGGGGTCGGCGGCTGGGCGCCGAGGCCGATGAAGCTCAGGCTCGACTCGATGATGATCGCGAACCCCACGCTCAGCGCCGCCTGGACGATGACCGGGTTCACCACGTTCGGCAGGAGGTGGCGAGCCAGGATCACCCGGGTCGGGGCGCCGAGCGCCCGGGCGGCGGTGATGAACTCGTGGTGCTTGACCGAGAGCACCTGCCCGCGCACCAGGCGGGTGAAGGTCGGCACCAGCACGATCGCGATCGCGATCATGCCGCTCGTCAGCCCGAGCCCCAGCACCGCGGCGATGGTCAGCGCCAGCACGAGGGCGGGGAGCGCCATCACGCTGTCCAGGAGCCGCATGAGCGCCTCGTCGAGGCGCCCGCCGACGTAGCCGGTGACGAGCCCCACCGGCACGCCGGCGGCCATCGCCATGAGGACCGCGGCGACCCCGACCCCCATCGAGATCCGGGCCCCGTGGATCAGCCGGCTGAGGAGGTCGCGACCCAGGTCGTCGGCCCCCAGCAGGTGGGCCAGGCTGGGCCCGGCCAGCAGCGCGCGGGGGTCGATCGCGCTGGGATCGAACGGCGCGAGCCACGGCGCGCCGAGCGCCAGCGCGCCCTCGACCGCGACCAGGATCAGCCCGGCGAGCGCGACCGGGTGGCGGATCAGCCGCCCGAGCGCGGTCGGCGAGCGCCCCGGCGCGCGGCTCGGCCGGCCCGCCGCGGCCGGCGGGCGCTCCGGCGCCCGGCTCGCCCGGCGCGGCGCCGTCGCCGGACGACGGGAGGCGCGGCCGGGGCCGTCCGATCGGCGGGCGTCGCGTCCCGGGACCGGGGTCACGTCCGGCGGATCCGCGGGTCGAGGACGCCGTACGCCAGGTCGACCAGGAGGTTGGAGAGGACCACCGCCGCGGTGATGAACAGGATCACCGCCTGCACCATCGGGTAGTCCCGGCTCAGGATCGAGTCGACCATGAGCCGCCCGATCCCCGGCACGGCGAAGATCGTCTCGGTGATCACCGCCCCGCTGAACAGGGCGCCGATCTGTAGGCCCAGCACGGTCACCACCGGGAGCAGCGCGTTCTTGAGCGCGTGGCGCAGGACGACGGCGTCCTCGCCGAGACCCTTGGCGCGCGCGGTGCGGACGTAGGGGTGCCGCAGCACCTCGAGGAAGCTCGACCGCGTCTGCCGCGTGATCGTCGACGCGAGCCAGAGCGCCAGCGTGCAGGCGGGCAGGGCGGTGGTGCGGAGGCTCTGGAGCGGGTCGACCAGCGGCGAGACGAAGCCGGAGGCCGGGAGCAGGCGCCACCGCAGGGCGACCAGGTAGATCAGGAGCCCGCCGGTCAGGAAGTACGGCATCGCGGCGCCGACCAGCGAGCCGACCGTGCCGAGCCAGTCCGTCCAGGTGCCCCGGGCGGTGGCGCCGGCGATCCCCAGCGGCACCGCGACCAGCACCGCGAGCACCCAGGCGACGAGCGCGATCTGGGCGGTCGGCAGGATCCGCGCGCGGAGGACGTGCCACGCGGGCTGGCGGCTGATGATCGAGCGGCCGAGGTCGCCCGACAGGACCCGGGTGATCCAGGCGAGGTACTGGCGGTGGAGCGGCTGGTCCAGCCCGAACTGTCGCCGCATCTGCTGGGCGGTCTCCGCGCTCGCGTCGGCGGCCTGGTACACGATCATCAGCACCGGGTCGCCCGGAAGCAGGCGCATCAGCAGGAACACGATGACGCTGGTCAGCAGCAGGACGGGGATGGTCGCGAGCAGCCGCCGGGCGACGTAGGTCAGCACGCCGGCGTGCCCGCCCCGGCTACGCTTCGGGCAGCGCCTGGCACCGCTGGCTGTCGGTCCGGGTGAACAGGAGGATCCGGCCCTGGGGTGTCCGGAGATAGACTCGGGTCTCCTCGCCCTCGTACTCGAGGGGCGGTCGCTCCGGGCTCCGGAGGAACCGGTCCATGTCCTCCTCCGACTCCCAGGTCGTGATGCTGTACCCCTTCGACGGCTCCTGCGTGGAGAAGAGGACCTCGCGGGACACGAACCCCTTGGCCCGGCGCGCCAGCTCGGTGTTGCGCCGGAGGAGCCACAGGGCCCGCTCGCGGTTGGGCTCGTGGACGACGTGCAGGGTGACGAGCGTGACCATGGGCCCTCCGCATCCCGCTGGCCGGCCGGGGCTCAGCTCTCCAGCCAGATCTCCTCGAACCGGGTGATCGCGTCCTGCGTGTGCACGAAGCCCCGGACCTTCGGGTGGAGGCCCTTGAAGTCGGAGCTGTAGTGCCAGGGGACGTAGACCGCGTCGTCGTTCATGAGCTCGGCGATCTGCCGGAAGATCCGCCGCCGCTCCGCCTCGGTGCGGGCCGCCCGCTCGGCGAGGATCAGCTCGTCCATCCTCGGGTTCTTGTACGAGTGATACCGCGCGTAGGAGCCCGACGAGTGGAGCAGGATCCCGAGGTACTGGTCCGGGTCCGGCCGGTAGCCCCACCAGCCGAAGAGGTCGATCGGGAGCTTGCCGGCGCGCAGCTGGTCCCGGTACCCCGCCGAGTCGATCTGCTCGATGTTGACCTTGACGCCCAGCTCGGCGGCCGTCGCCTGGAAGAGCTGCCCGGCGCGCTGCTTGACGGGGTCGGGCTGGAGCGGCGCCTGGATGGTCACCGGCGTCGTGATGCCGGACTCGGCGATGAGCTGCTTGGCCCGGTTCAGGTCGCGGTGGAACGGCCGGTAGTCCGGGTCGTGGAAGGGGCTCCCTGGGAGGATGCCGTCGTAGCCGATGGCGCCCGTGCCGAAGTAGGCGACCTGGTGGAGCGCCTCCCGGTCGATCGCCCACTGGAACGCCTGGCGGAACTTCTTCGCCCGGCCGGGGTAGGCCTCGGCCACGTTGAACCCGAAGTACTCCCAGCGGAAGCCGACCTTCTCCGAGACCACGATCTCCCGGGACTGGCGCAGGCGCTGGATGTCCTGGAGCGGCAGCGCCTCGGCGAACTGCACGCCGCCCGCGCGCAGCTCGGCGAGCCGCGTGCTGTCGGTCGGGATCGGGCGCAGCACCACCTGGTCGAGGTAGGGCCGGGGGCGCTCCCAGTAGTCCCCGTTCCGCTCGAGCACCGTCCGGCTGTCCTTCGCGTACTCGGCCAGCTTGAACGGCCCGGCGCCGGCCGGGTGGAGGCCGTAGTCGGCGCCCCACTTCTGGAATGCCGCCGGCGAGCCGATGCAGCCGGTCACGTCGGTGAACGGGAAGAGGAAGGCCGCGAACGGGGACTTGAGGCGGAGCCGGACGGTCCGCGCGTCCACGACCTCGACCGTGTCGAGCGTGCCGATCTCCCCGGCCCGGATGCCGCCGGCGGCGGTGGTCCTGGGGTCGCGGATCCGGTCGATGTTGAACTTGACCGCCGCCGCGTCCAGCGCGGTGCCGTCGTGGAAGCGGAGACTCGGCCGGAGCCGGAGCAGGAAGGTCCGGTCGTCGGGCTGCTCCCACGACTCGGCGAGCCCCGGGGCCAGGCGCCCCTGGGCGTTCACGCGGAGCAGCGTGTCGTGGATCGCGCGGGTGGCCGCGCGGCCCTGCAGGTTCCCGGTGAAGTGCGGATCGAACGTCAGCGGGTCGGCGAAGATCGCCGCGGTCAGCGTGCCGCCGCGCGTGCCGCCCGGCGACGCGGACTGGGCCCGCGCCCGCCGCACCGGACCGGCGACGCCGGCCAGGGCGCCGGCCGCGGTCAGGACGAACCGTCTCCGATCGAGCATCCCGCGTCCCTCCTCCGTCTGGCGCCGCTCTCGGCGGCCGCACGGTCGTGGACCGCCCACCCCGCCCGCCGCTCGCGCGCACGTGCCTGCCCGTCTCCGGGCGAGACTAGAGTACGGCCGGGGCTGCCCCTCGCTCAATGCAGGCGGCGCGGCGATCGCGGCCGCCGCGTCCGCCGGCGCCCCGCCCCGCCTTGACTCCGCGTCCGGACGCAGGCAGCTTCGGCGTGGGGGAGAGCCGGCCGGGGCCGCCCGGTCCCGCCCGTCCGGCGGGCGGGGCGGGGCCCGGCCGGCGGC
>DASRDR010000026.1:0-10305 GCA_035652475.1 Candidatus Methylomirabilota bacterium
GCCGCCGGCGAGCCGATGCAGCCGGTCACGTCGGTGAACGGGAAGAGGAAGGCCGCGAACGGGGACTTGAGGCGGAGCCGGACGGTCCGCGCGTCCACGGCCTCGACGGTGTCGAGGGTGCTGATCTCCCCCGCCCGGATCCCGCCGGCCGCGGTGGTCTTCGGGTCGCGGATCCGGTCGATGTTGAACTTCACCGCCGCGGCATCCAGCGCGGTGCCGTCGTGGAACCGGAGGTTCGGGCGGAGCCGGAGCAGGAAGGTCCGGTCGTCGGGCTGCTCCCACGACTCGACGAGCCCGGGGGCCAGGCGCCCCTGGGCGCTCACCCGGAGCAGCGTGTCGTGGATCGCGCGCGTCGCCGCGCGGCCCTGCAGGTTCCCGGTGAAGTGCGGATCGAAGGTCAGCGGGTCGGCGAAGATCGCCGCCGTGAGCGTGCCGCCCCGCCGGACCCCCGGCGGCGCGGACTGGGCCCGGGCGCGACGCCCCGGGCCGGCGACGCCGGCCAGGGCGCCGGCCGTGGCGAGCATGAACCGTCTCCGATCGAGCATCCGGCGTTCCTCCTCCGCCTGGCGGCCGCGCGGCGGTCCGGCGATCCGGACCGCCGCGGCCCGCGCCAGGGCTCGCGCACGTGGCGGCGCGTCTTCGACCGGGACTAGAGTACGACCGGGGGCGCGCCCGCCTCAATGCCGCCCGCGTTCCCTCCGTGACTCCGGGAGCCCCCGAGGACGCAGGTCGAGCGGCGACCCCGCCCTGCGGTGACTCCGCGGGACCGAGGCGCTCGCGGAAGCGCGCCGAGCCGGCGGCCCCGGCGCCGCCCGGCTCCGCCTTGACCCCGCGTCGCATCCCGCGCTCGCGGAAGCGCGCCGCGCGGCGGCCTCGATGCCACCGCGACCGCCCCGCCTTGACTCGGCGCCCGGACGCAGGCAGCTTCGGCGTGGGGGAGAGCCGACCGGGGACCGCCCGGCCCCGCGTCCCGCGGGGCGAGCTGCGGCCCGGCCGGCCGGCGGCGCGCCACTCACTCACGCGAAGGGACGTGCCATGACGACGCAGACGGACCCGGCGCTCGAGCCCCGGATGGAGCTCGAGCAGAACCTCCACTTCTACCGCCAGATGGCCAAGATCCGCGCCTTCGAGGAGCAGGTGAACGAGCTCTACAAGGGGGCGAAGATGCCCGGGCTCGCGCACCTCTACGTGGGCGAGGAGGCGGTGGCGGTGGGGGTGTGCGAGGCGCTCCGGCGCGACGACTACATCACCAGCACGCACCGCGGGCACGGCCACTGCCTGGCCAAGGGCGCGGCGGTCGACCGCATGTTCGCCGAGCTGCTCGGCAAGGCGACCGGCTACTGCCGGGGCAAGGGTGGGTCGATGCACATCGCCGACCCGGAGACGGGGAACCTCGGCGCGAACGCGATCGTCGGGGGCTCGGCCGGGATCGCCACCGGGGCCGCCCTCTCGGCCCGGATGCGCGGCTCCGACCAGGTGGCGGTGTGCTTCTTCGGTGACGGCGCGCTCGGGCAGGGGCTCCTCTACGAGGCGATGAACATGGCGGCGCTCTGGGCGCTGCCGGTCCTCTACGTCTGCGAGAACAACCTCTACGGCGAGTACACGCCGGGCGCCGAGACGATCGCCGGCGAGATCCTGGCCCGGGCGCGGGCGTTCGGCATCCACGCCGAGAGCGTCGACGGCCAGGACGTGCAGCTCGTGCACGCCACCACGCGCCGTCTCGTGGAGCGGGCCCGACGGGGCGGCGGGCCCGCGTTCCTCGAGTGCAAGACCTACCGCTACTACGGCCACCACGTGGGAGACGTGAACCGGGAGTACCGCACGCGGGAGGAAGAGCGGGAGTGGATGACCCAGCACGACCCCCTCCAGACCCTGGCCGGGCGGCTCCTGGCCCGGGGCCTGGTCGACGAGGAGGTCTTCGCCCGCATCCAGGCCGACGTGCGGGCGGAGGTCGAGCGGGGGGTCCAGTCCGCGCTCGCCGCGCCGTACCCGGACCCGAGCGAGGTCGACCAGGACGTCTATGCCTGACGGGCGGACCGGGCGGGCGATCGACCGGGCACCGCGGAGCGGGGGGCCACGATGAGCGTGCGCGAGCTGACGTACGGCGAGGCGGTCCGGGAAGCGCTGGCGGAGGAGATGCGGCGCGACCCGCGCGTCTTCGTGATCGGCGAGGACGTGGCGGAGGCGGGCCACCCCTTCAAGGTCCTGACGGGACTCGTCCAGGAGTTCGGGACGAAGCGCGTGATCGACACCCCGATCTCGGAGCCCGGCTACGCCGGGATCGGGGTCGGCGCGGCGATGACCGGCATGCGGCCGGTCGTCGACGTCATGTTCGGCGACTTCATGACGCTGGCGATGGACCAGATCGTGAACCAGGCGGCCAAGGTCCACTACATGTCCGGGGGCAAGCTGCGGGTGCCGATCGTGTTCCGCACGACGCTCGGCGCCACGCGCCGGTCGGCCGCCCAGCACTCGCAGTCCCTGCACGCGTGGGTGAGCCACGTGCCGGGGCTCCGGGTCGCCCTGCCGTCCGGCCCCTACGAGGCCAAGGGTCTCCTGAAGACGGCCATCCGGGACGACAGCCCGGTCGTGATCTTCGAGGACAAGATGATGTACCGGATGAAGGGACCGGTGCCGGAGGGCGACTACACGATCCCGTTCGGGGTCGCCGAGGTCAAGCGTCCCGGCACCGACGTCACGATCGTCGCCACCAGCAGCATGGTGCAGGTCGCCCTCGAGGCGGCCGAACTCCTGGAGGCGATCGGCGTGAGCGCGGAGGTCATCGATCCGCGCACCACGTATCCGCTGGACCGGCGGACGCTGATCGAGTCCGCCCGGAAGACGTCGCGGGCGATCGTCGTCGACGAGGGATGCGAGCGGTACGGGGTGACCGGCGAGATCGCGGCGGTGATCGCCGAGGGCGCCTTCTACCACCTGGACGCGCCGGTGAAGCGGATCGGGGCCATGGACGTCCCGGTGCCGTTCTCGCCGGTCCTGGAGGACCTCACGGTGCCGACGGCGGCCCGGGTCTTCGAGACCGCCAGGGCGCTCTGCGGGAAGGCGTGATGGCGACCCCCGTCGTCATGCCGGCGCTCGAGCTGGCGCAGGAGACCGGCAAGCTCCTGCGCTGGCTGAAGACGCCCGGCGACCGGGTGGAGCGGGGCGAGCCGCTGGCGGAGATCGAGACCGACAAGGTCACGACGGAGATCGAGGCGCCGGTCTCGGGCTTCCTCGGGGAGCTGACCGCGCGCGACGGCGACGTGGTGCCGGTCGGGCGCGCGATCGCGGTGATCCTGGAGGCGCCGCCGGCGGAGCATGCGGGCGCGTCCGCGGGGTCGCCCGCGCCGCTGCCGCCGGGGGTCGCGCCTGGCCGCGCGGCCGGGCCGGCCGGGGCTGAGGGGGGTCGCGCGGACGGGGGCGGGCTCGGGCTCGGCGCCGCCTCGCCCGCCGCCACGCCGCTGCCGGCGGGCGCCGCCGTCGCCGGCTCGCGGTCGCTGGCGTCGCCGAAGGCGAGGCGCCTCGCCGGCGAGCGGGGCCTGGATCTGGGGACGCTGGTGGGCTCGGGGCCCGGCGGGGCCGTCCTCGCCGGCGACGTCCTGGCAGCCGCGGGCGCCGGTGCCGCGACGGCGCCGGCCGCCGCGGGGGCGCATTCCCTCGCGCCGGCGACCGCACCCGCCGCGCCGCCGGCCGCCGGGCCGCCCGCCGGCGTGGGCACCGTGTGGCGGATCATGGCCGAGCGGATGACGGCCAGCTGGACCAGCGCGCCGCACTTCTACCTCGTGCGCGAGGTCGACGTGAGCCGGCTGGTCGCGTGGCGCGCCCACGTGCGCGAGGGCGGCGCGGCGCGCGTCACCTACACCGACCTCCTCGTGAAGCTGGTCGCCGCGGCCCTGGCCCGCCACCCGGCCGTCAACGCCGCCTGGCGGGACGGCGCGATCGCGCGGAACGCCGACGTCGACATCGGCCTGGCGGTCGCGGTCGAGGACGGCCTGGTCGTGCCGGTTCTCCGGCGCGCCGACGCGCTCGGCGTTGCCCAGATCGCCGCGATGCGGGAGGACCTCGTGAGCCGGGCGCAGTCGGGCCGGCTGCGGCCGGCCGACGTCCAGGGGGGCGGCTTCACGATCAGCAACCTCGGGATGTACGGGATCGACGCGTTCCAGGCGATCGTCAACCCGCCGCAGGCGGCCATCCTCGCCGTCGGCCGCATCGCCGACCGCGTGGTCGCGGTCGGCGGCCAGCCGGCGGTCCGACCGACGATGGTCCTGACCCTGTCCTGCGATCACCGCGCCCTGGACGGGGCGCGCGGCGCCCAGTTCCTCGCCACGCTCGCCGGCCTCATCGAGGAGCCGCTCGCGCTGCTCACCTGACGGTGCGCGGCGGGTGAGCGCCGACGATCACCGGCGCGCCGGGCCGCCGCCGCGACGCGTGGCGGCGGCGCGCGCCCGGCATCGAGCCACGCCGGGCGGCCTCGCCGCGAGCGATCCGCTCCGGGATCACGGTCGCCCGAGACGCGATCCGCGGAGACTGGGCGAGCGCGCCTCGTCGTCGGCCGCCCGCTCCGGGATCGCGGGTCGCCCGAGACGCCATCCGCGGAGACTGGGCGGGCGGGCCGGCGCGGGCAGCGGTCGGACGACACGGCCGGCCCGGCGGCGGCGATCGCGCGCCTTCCTTGACCCCTCCCGGACTGGTTGCTATCGTCGCGAGGGGCCGGCGGCGCCGTGAATCCGCGCCGCCGCGGACCCTGCGCGAGACTCGATCACCCGGGAGGGAGAGACCTTGACCACCATGCGCAAGCGTGCCGGCCGGCTCCTGGCCGCGATCGCGGCGACCGCGCTCCTCCAGGCGGCGGCGCCGGCGGCCCGGGCCCAGCAGCCCGGCCTCCTCAAGATCTCCGTCATCGAGGCGACCCCCGCGTTCCACAGCCTGCCGCTCGCGGCGCTCCGGGCGATCGGGGCGGAGTACAACCTCCAGATCGACATGCTCCAGGTGCAGGGCGGCGGCGAGGCGGGCGAAAGGACCCGCACTTCATGCCCGTCGTTCGCGTGACCTTCTACGAGGGCCGGTCGGTCGAGAAGAAGCGCGCCATCGCCGAGGCGATCACCGAGGCGCTGGTGCGCATCGGAGGATCGAAGCGCGAGGCCGTCAACGTCATCTTCGACAACGTCGCGCGGGAGGACTGGGTGATCGGCGGGGCCCCCGAGACGCGGGACGTCGCGCTCCCCGCCCGGGGCGCCGGCGACTAGCCCGGCCTCCGCCGCTGGGCTGAACGAGTCGCGCGGACCGGACGACCGGCGCGCGCCGTCACCGCCCGCCGGGCGGGCCGGCGGCGGCACGGGACTCCCCGATGGTGGCGGCTGTCGGGACGCCGGGCGTCGCCGCCCGTCCGGGCGCGGGCGGTGATACGGGACTCCCCCTCATGGCGGCTCCCGGGAGGGCGGGCATCACCGCCCGCTGACGGGGGCCGGCGGAGAGACGGGACTCGCCTCCCGGCGGGGGCTGTCGGGACGCCGGGCGTCACCGCCGGCCGGACGGTGCCGGCGGCAGGGTGGCGGGATCGGTCCCGGCCGGCAGGTCGACGTCGTAGGCGTTCAGGACGAGCGCGATCAGGCCGTAGTACCCGGCCAGCACGATCAGCTCGATCGTGCCCGCCCGCCCGAGCTCCCCTTCGGCGCGGCGAAGCTCGGCCTCGGTGAGGCCCCGCGTCCGGTAGAGGGCGCGGACCGTGTCGACGATCACGGCCTCGCGCCGCGCGAGGCCGTCCGTCGCCCCGCCGTCGCGGACGCAGGCGATCGCCTCCGCGCGCGTCCCCGCGTCGCGGGCGATCGGCTCGTGGGCGGCCCACTCGTAGGGCGACCCGGCCTCGCGGCCGGCGGTCAGGATCGCGAGCTCGCGATCCGGCGCCGGGAGCCCGGAGGCGAACCGGATCTGCTCGCCCAGCGCTCCCACCCGCTCGGCCAGTGCCGGATGGTGGAGCAGGACGCCGTACGGACCCCGGAGCGCGCCGCGGGTCGTCGCGATCCGGTCGAAGACCCGGCGGGCGTCGGGCGTGAGCTGCTCGCGACTCGGCTCCGGGATGCGCGTCATCGTCGCCTCCAACTTCGCGCCGGGGCCACCCCCGGCGATCGGGTCTCGGATGCCCCGGCGCGGCGCGCGGGCCCGACGCCGGCCTACCGCGCCGGCGCGGCGAGCGGCCGCTCGCGGAAGCCGCGGGCCAGGACGAGGCTGCTCGCCAGGACCACGCCGCCCGCGGCGAGCCACGCCGGGCCGTAGTCGCCCGCGCGGTCGACCAGGGCGCCGAAGAGCGGCGGCCCGAGCATGCCGCCGAGCGGCGTGAACACCATGTTGTACCCGATCGCCGCGCCGCCGAGCCGCGGGTGGACCGCCTCCGCGGCCGCCGCCTGCAGGAGGCCGGCGTACGAGGCGACCGTGAGCCCGAGCGCGACCGCGAGGGCGGCGGCCACGAGCGCCCCGCCGGGCCCCAGCGCTCCCAGCGCTCCGAACCCCGCCGCGGCGAGGACCCCGAGCAGCACCAGCACCGGCTTCCGCCGGCCCCGCCACAGCCGGTCGCTCACCAGACCCCACGCGATCCGGCCCGCCGTGCTGCCGGCCTGGGCGAGGCCGAAGCACGCGCTGGCGAACGGGAGCCCCGCGTGGAGCGCGTCGCGCAGGAAGAGCGTGAGGTACGTCGTGAAGCTCGTCTGGCCCATGTTGAACCCGCCGCCGGCCGCGTTGACGACGGTGAGGTTCCGGTTTCGCACGACCGCGCCGATGTCGCCGAGTCGCATGGCGCGGCCCGCGGCCGGGTCGCCCGGGCCGTCGGCCGGCGTGCGCAGGCAGAGCGCGGCCCCGGCGGCGGTCGCCGCCGCGATCGCGAGGAGCAGCGTCGTCCACTCCACGCGGGCCGCGAGCGCGGCGGTCCCCGCGGCGAGGAGGCCGCCCAGCGGCACGCCGGTCTGCTTCAGCCCCATGGCGGTCGCGCGCAGGCGGACCGGGAGCCACAGGAGGACGCCCTTCACGGTGGCCGGGTTGACCACCGCGTACCCGAGGCCGGTCAGGGCGAGGCACGGCACCGCAATGGCCAGCGTGTGGCCGAACCCCGCCAGGAGCGCCGTCGCGAGGGCCATCAGGAGGTGGGCGACCACCAGCCCGGCGCGGACCCCGTATCGGTCGACCACCCAGCCGGCCGGCAGGGCGCCGGCGAGCAGGCCGGCGTTGTACGCCGTGCTGAGGAGCCCGACCTCCGTGCGGCTGAGCCCGAGCGCCGTCTGGATGCGCGGCGCCATCGCCAGCACCGCGGTGAAGTTGAGCGTGCCGAGCGCGTGGGCGAGGATCAGGACGCCGACCGCGCCCCAGCCGCCGGGGGCGCCGGATCGCGCCGGGCGCCCGGTCACCGGGCGGGCGCCTCGAGGGCCGCGCTCTCCCGGCAGGCGCGGAGGAACACGAGCGCGTCGGTGCTGAAGCTGATCATGTGGACGCCGCGGCTGAACCAGGCCGGGAGGGGCGGCCGAGGGTGAGCGGAAGCCCTGGCCTCCAGCGCGGCCGACATGGCGCATATTCTAGTCCGATCGTCAGGGCCGCTCCGGGAGGGGCGGCGATGGCGCGCGTCCGGCGCGCGTCCAGGAGGAGCACCCATGATCGCGACGACCGATGCCCGCGCCAAGCGCCGCCGGCTGCGGGAGCTGATCCGCCAGGGCCGCCTGATCGTGGCCCCGGGCGCCCACGACGCCCTCACGGCGAAGCTGATCGAGCGGGCCGGCTTCCCGGTCGTCTACATGAGCGGCTCGGGGGTGGCGAACACGCTGCTCGGCGGCCCCGACGTCGGGCTGGTCACGCTGACCGAGATGGCGTGGATCGCGCGCTGCATCGCGGCCGCGACGGCGCTCCCCGTCGTGGCCGACGCGGACACCGGCTACGGGAACGCTGTCAACGTCATGCGCACCGTCCGGGAGTACGAGGCGGCGGGGGTGGCCGCCCTCCACCTGGAGGACCAGGTGAGCCCGAAGCGCTGCGGCCACGTCGCCGGGAAGGAGCTGGTCTCCGCCGAGGAGATGGTGGGGAAGATCCGCGCCGCGGTCGACGCCCGCACCGACCCCGACCTGGTCGTGATCGCGCGGACCGACGCCCGCGGCCCGGCCGGGCTCGACGAGGCGATCCGGCGGGCGAACCTCTACGCCGCGGCGGGCGCCGACATGGTCTTCCCCGACGCCCTGCTCTCGGAGGAGGAGTTCACGCGGTTCGCCGCCGCCGTGCCGCACCCGAAGATGATGAACATGGGCGGGTACGCGGCGACCCGGACCACGCCGAAGCTCCCCCTGTCGACCGTCGAGCGGCTGGGGTTCAACCTGGTGATCTTCCCGCTGGCGGTCGTGCGGGCGGGGGTGCGCGCGATGATCGACTTCCTGGCCGGGCTCGCGGCGCGGGGAACCGAGTTCGAGATCGAGCACATCGCCGGGCTCCGGGGGCACCCCGTGGAGAGCTGGTACGAGTTCAGCGGGATCCACGAGGTCCGGGAGCTGGAGGCGCGCTATCTCCCGGCGGCCGACGTCGCGCGGAAGTACGCCGGCGGCGAGGGCTACCGTCCCTGACCGGCGCCGCCCGGCTCGCGCGAGGGTCCGTGATGGCGTCGAGCGCGATCGCGAGTAGCCGGCACGAGCCGCGGCGCGCGGGGGCTCGCCCGGCCGGTGGCTGCCGGCCCGGCGGTCGAAGTATGCTGGGGGCCGGGCTGATCACGGAGCCACTCCGCACACGGGGAGGTCACCTCATGTCGATCCGGACGCGCACGTCCTCGCCCCGCGCCGCCTCGGCGGCCGCCGCCGCGGTCTCCCGCCGCGCGGTGCTGCGGGGCGCGACCACGACGCTGGGCGCCATGCTCGCCAGCCGCAAGGCGCCGGCGCAGACCGCCGGGCCGGTGACGCTCACGCTGCTCCTCTGGGAGCACTGGAAGGTGGTCGAGGGGCTGCAGAAGAACGACCCGGCCACCGTCCCGAGGCGGCGGCTGTGGTTCTACGAGATCGTCAAGCGGTTCGAGGGCGAGCACCGGGACATCAAGCTCCAGTACCAGACCGCCAACTGGAACGTCGCCACCCAGACGTTCATCGCCGCCTCCCAGGCCGGGAATCCCCCGGACCTGGTCGGCGCCCAGAGCCAGGACAACCAGCCGCTCGCCAATGCCGGGTACGTGGCCGACCTCGGCCAGTTCAAGTACGGCGAGTGGGACGACTTCAACCAGGCCGTCCTCCGCGAGGCGTGCTCCGTCGACGGCAAGATCGTGTCGATGCCGGTGTACCTGACCTCGACGGGCCTCGGGTACAACAAGGCGCTCCTGGCCCAGGCGGGGATCAAGGAGCCCCCCCGGACATGGGACGACCTGATCCGGGCGGGCAAGGCGCTGACCCGGGACACGCGCGGGACCGGCCGGCCGAACCAGTGGGGCTTCGGGTGCGAGCTGAGCGCGGCGTCGACCCCGAACCCCGTCTCGTTCACGATGCCGATGATCCGGTCCGCCGGGGGCTCGATCGTCGACAAGGACGGCCGGGGGCTCATGGACACCCCGGAGCACCGGCGCCTCGCCAAGCTGCTCCAGGACATGTACCACGAGCACAGGATCCTGGCCCCCGAGTCGTTCACGATGAAGGCCAACGACGAGGTCGACCTCTTCGGCGCGAAGGCGTGGGCGACCGGGATCGTGATCCACGCCCTGCTCCCGCCGATCCTCGAGAAGATGGGCAAGGATGCGTTCGGCTTCGCGCCGTATCCGACGTTCCCGGGCAACGAGCCCCGCTCGTACAGCGAGGTCTACGGGTTCCTGATGTCGAGCCGCGCCGCCAAGGATCCCCGCAGGGGCCCGGCGGCGTTCGAGCTCCTGAAGGCGATCGGCTCGGTCGACGCGCTCCTGCTGGCCGCCAAGTACCAGTTCGGCGCCCCGAGCCGCCGCTCCGCGCTCGCCAACCCCATCTACAAGTCGGATCCGCTCCTGGGGTACCTGGCGGACTACACGTTCAAGACCGCCGCCCCGTTCCCGTTCATCAAGGAGGTCGGCTTCTACTCGGAGACGTTCATCGAGGCGCTGAACCTGATCGTGCTGCAGCGGCAGCCCGTCGACGAGACGCTCCGGCGCCAGCAGGCCCGGTACGAGGCCCGGCTGCGGCGCTGACGCCGCGGTGCCCCCGGATCCCGGCGAGCCCGATGACGTCCGTTCCCACCCGCCCGGCCGCGGCCCGGGCGGTCCCGGCCGGCCGCCCCACCGCGGCGACGCCGTCGGGGCGCGTCCGCCCGCGGCTCCGCGCGCTCGGGCGGCGCGCCGGC
>DASRDR010000027.1:0-26903 GCA_035652475.1 Candidatus Methylomirabilota bacterium
GTCGCGCTCCTGCGGCTGGCCGCCGACCGGATGGGGCTCGTGCTCGAGCAGCGACGGCTCTACCACGCGGAGCGCGAGGCGCGGACCACGGCGCAGGCGGAGAGCCGCGCGAAGACCGAGTGGATCGCCATGCTCTCGCACGAGGTCCGCTCCCCGCTGGCGGCGATCCGGAGCGCGGCGGCGGCGCTGGAGGGGCTGGTCGCCGACCCCGGCGTCGAGCGCCTCCGGGGCGTCATCGCCCGGCAGGTGCACCACCTGACCCGGCTGACCGAGGACCTCCTGGACGTGAGCCGGCTCGAGAGCGGGCGGCTGGCCCTGGACCGCCGCCCGATCGACCTGGAGCAGGTCGTCGGGCGCGCCCTGACCTCGCTCCGCGAGGCGGGGAAGCTCGAGGGGCGGCGGCTCGAGATCCACCTCGCGTCGGCGTGGGTCGACGGCGACCCGATGCGCCTCGAGCAGGTCGCCGGGAACCTGGTCGACAACGCCCTCAAGCACACGGCGCCGGACCGGCGCATCGTCGTCGCCACCGAGACGCGGGACGGCGAGGCCGTGCTGCGGGTCCAGGACGAGGGGAGCGGCATCCCCCCCGAGCTCCTGCCGCGGATCTTCGACGCCTTCGTGCAGGGCCCGCCCGCCCTGTCGGGGGCGCGCGGCGGCCTGGGGCTCGGCCTCACGCTGGTGCGACGGCTGGTGGAGCTCCACGGCGGGAGCATCCAGGCGGCGAGCGCGGGGGTGGGATGCGGCGCCGAGTTCGTCGCGCGCTTCCCGAGGCTTGCCGGGGCGCCCGGGCCCGCCGAGACCCGGGTCGCGGCGGGGGTCCCCGAGCGCGGGCTCCGCGTGCTGCTGGTCGAGGACAGCGCGGACGCGCGCGTGGCGCTCCGCGCGCTCCTGGAGCGCTGGGGTCACGAGGTCGAGGAGGCCGGGGACGGCGCCAGCGGACTCGCCGCGGCCCGGCACTTCCGGCCCGACGCGGTCATCGTCGACCTGGGATTGCCGGGGATGGACGGCCTCGAGCTGGCCGAGGCGATCCGCGCGACCTCCCAGGGCGCGACCATGCTCCTGATCGCGCTCACGGGCCACGGGCGGGCCGACGACCGCCGCCGCGCGGAGGGCGCCCGCTTCGACGCGTTCCTGGTCAAGCCGGCCGATCCGGACGAGCTCCGTCACACCCTGGCGAAGGCCTCCGCGCGGGGCGTGCCGATGACCGGCGGATCGGCGCCCTGACCCGCTCCGGCCAGATCGCCATGGGCCGCGGGCGCCTCCGGCCCCCGGGTCGGGCGCGAGGCGGCGCCGCCGCGGCCCCGGTGTCGCCTCCCGGCGAGCCGCTCGCCGCCGTGGTGGCCGCCCTCCCCGGCGTGCGCGCTGGCGCTCTCCCCCGCACGCCGCGGGTGCAGCTGGCGACCCTGGTCGCCGCGGCCCCGGAGGGGCCCGAGTGGCTCCACGAGGTGAAGTTCGACGGGTACCGCATCGTCGCCCGGCTCGCCGATGGAGCCGCGCGCCTGCTGAGCCGCAACGGCCGCGACTGGACCGTCCGCTTTCCGGCCGTGGCCGCCGCGGTCGCGCGGCTGCCCGCCCGCCAGGCCCTCCTCGACGGCGAGGTCGCGGTGCTCCTGCCCGACGGCACCACGAGCTTCCAGGCGCTCCAGAACGTCATGGCCGGCGAGCCCGGCCACCGGCTCATCTACTACGTCTTCGACCTCCTGCACCTGGACGGTCTGGACCTCACAGCGGCGCCCCTCGAGGGACGCAAGGACGTCCTCCGGCGGCTCCTCGCCGCCGCCCCCGATCCGCTCCGCTTCAGCGATCACGTCGTGGGCGCCGGCCCCGAGGTCTTCGCCCGGGCGTGCCGGCTCGGGCTCGAGGGGATCGTCAGCAAGCGGCGGGACGCGCCGTACGAGGCGACGCGCACGCGCGCCTGGCTGAAGGTCAAGTGCCTGCACGAGCAGGAGGTCGTGATCGGCGGCTTCTCCGAGCCCGCCGGCACGCGGACCGCGCTCGGCGCGCTGCTGGTCGGCGTCCACGACGCGGACGGGGCGCTCCGGTACGCCGGCAAGGTCGGCACCGGGTTCAGCGAGGCGACGCTGCGCAGCCTCCACCGGCGGCTCGCCGCGCTCGAGCAGCCGCGCTCCCCGTTCGCCGACCGCGTCCCGGGCGCCGGGCGCGTCCACTGGGTCCGGCCGGAGCTGGTGGCGGAGGTGAGCTTCACGGAGTGGACCGGAGACGGCAAGCTGCGCCACCCGTCGTTCAAGGGCCTCCGGGAGGACAAGCCCGCCCGGGAGGTCGTCCGCGAGCGCCCCGCGAGGGCCCCCGCCGCCACGGGGGACCGGAGCGCGGCGACGCCGGCCAGGGCGGACCGGGCGCCGGTCCCCGCCAGGACGATCGCGGCCCGCCCGGCGCCGGGCGCGAACCCCGGCCCGGATCCCGCCGGCCAGACGCGCCCCCGGCGCGCGCCGCCCGCGCCCCGGGAGCGCGCCGGGCGGCGGCCGCCCGGCGCGCTCCCGGGCACGGACGAACGCCGCGCGCCGGTCACCGTGGCCGGCGTCCGGCTCACCCACCCCGATCGCGTCCTCTACCCGGCGCAGGGCACGACGAAGCGCGACCTGGCGCGCTTCTACGAGTCGATCGCCGACTGGGTGCTCCCGCACCTCCGGGGCCGCCCGCTGACCCTCGTGCGCTGCCCGGAGGGAACCGGCGGCGAGTGCTTCTACATGAAGCACTCCGGGGTCTGGGCGCCGCCGGCGCTCCGGCGGATCCGCATCCAGGAGCGGACCAAGATCGGCGAGTACCTGGTCGTCGACGACCTGGCGGGACTGGTGAGCCTCGTCCAGATGGGGATCCTCGAGATCCACACCTGGAACTCGACCGCGGAGCACCTGGAGCAGCCCGACCGGATCGTCTTCGATCTCGACCCCGGCCCGGCCGTCCCCTGGCCCCGGGTGATCGAGGCGGCCCGGCTGGTCCGCGCGGTCCTCCGCGGGGTCGGGCTCGAGAGCTTCGTCAAGACGACCGGCGGCAAGGGACTCCACGTCGTGGTGCCCCTCCGGCCCGCGGCGGGCTGGGACGCCTGCTTCCAGTTCTCGCGTGCGATCTCCGAGGTGGTCGTGCGGCAGGATCCGCGCGGGCTCACGACGGAGATGCGCAAGGCCGGCCGCGCCGACAAGATCCTCATCGACTACCTCCGCAACCGGCGCGGGAACACGTCGATCGCCGCCTACTCGACCCGCGCCCGGCCGGGCGCCCCGGTCTCGACGCCGCTCGCGTGGGAGGAGCTCGACGCCGACCTCCGGTCCGACCGGTTCACGATCGCCAACATGGGCCGCCGCCTGGCCCGGCTCCGGGCGGACCCGTGGGCGCGGTACTGGGACCTCCCGCAGTCGCTCCCGGGCCACGCCCGCGCCGGCCCCCCCGCGGCCCCGCCCGCCGACAGCCGGTCCCCTCGCCGGCGCCGACCGCCGGCCGGGGCCGCCGCGGCCGCCTCCCGGCCCGGCGCGCGGACCCGGTCCCGCGAAGGCCGCGACGTCGCGCGCCGGCGCCGGCGGTAGCGCGGGCGACCGCGGCGGCCCGCTCGGCGTGACCCGCAGCGGCCCCGACGCGCGGCGGCCGCTTCCAGGCGTCCGCCCTCACGCTGGCGTCCGGGGGGGCGAGCCTTGCCGGCCCGCCGCTGGCACCGCCGGCGCGGCTCGCGGCCTGGCGGGGATCACCCGGGCCGGCGCGCGCGTGTTCGCGGCCGCGATGGCGTGCCGGCGAGAGGCGCGGGCCCGCGAAACGCGTCTACGGCCCGGGGCCCGGCGGGTCGACCGGCAGCGTCACCGCGAACGTGCATCCCTGGCCGGGCTCGTTGCGGACGCCGACGCGGCCGCCGTGGGCGGAGACGGCCTGGCGCACGATCGCGAGACCCAGGCCGAAGCCGTTGCGGTCCACCCCGCGCTGCACGAACGGCTCGAACAGCTCGTCGGGGTCGCCGGGCGGGAGCCCCCCGCACTCGTCCTCGACCTCGACGACGAGGGCCTCGGGCTGCCGGGCGGCGCGCACCCGGACCGTGCCGCCGGGTCGCGTGAACTTCACCGCGTTCCCGATCAGGTTGCCGAAGGCGGACTGGAGCAGGCGGCGATCGCCGGCGATCACGAGCGGCGCCTCGATCGCGGTCACGAGCCGGACCTTGCGGCTCTCCCCGGCCGCCTCCATCTCCTCGATCACCTCGCGCAGGAGCGCGGCCGTGTCGAGGGGCTCCCGCCGGAGCTCGACCTCGCTGGCCAGACGATCGGCGATCACCACCTGGTCGATGAGGGCCCCCACGCGCTGGAGGCTCCGGTCCAGCATCGTCTGCAGACGCTCGTCGGAGGGCGCCAGCCGCAGCGCGGCGGCGGCCGTCGTCGCCGCCATGACCGGCCGCCGGAGCTCGTGGGCCACGAAGGCGACGTGGCGGGCGGCCTCGCGGCGGAGCTCCTCGTCGCGCCGTCGCACGTACGCGGCCACCGCGTCGGCGATGGCAGTGTTGATCGACCGCAGGGCGACCCGCCACTCGTCGTGGCTCAGCGCCTCCCGCGCCTGCTCCACCTCGTCGACCAGGATCTCCGCCAGGATCCCGTACTCCCGGACCACCTGCTCGACGTCGAAGCCCACCCGGAGGCGCTGGGTGCCGTGCCGCGTCGACGCCGGGCTCTCCTCCGGCAGGGTGGCATCGACCGGCCGTCCCTCCAGCTCGGCGAACGCCGCGAGCAGCTCGTCCAGGATCTGCGGGAGGTGATCCCAGAGCTCGCCGTGGGTCAGGCCCTCCGGGGCCTGCTCCCATCGAATACGCTGCGTCCAGCGCTCCAGGATCCGGGCGCGCCGGGACGCCAGGAGGTCGGTCAGCGACGCCATCTCGTGTCCGTTTCCGTTCCGTCCGGGACGACGGGCGAGATCCAGCAGGCATCGGCAGTGTAACACGCCCGCGGGAGGGGGGCGCGCGCCCGGGTCCGGGGCTGGCTCGCCGCGAGCGGGCAGCGCTCCCGCGCAACCGGCGGTCGCGGAACGGGCCCGGGATCCCTACGAGGACGATCCGGGGTCGGCCGGATCGGCGCGGCGCCGCGCTCGCCGCTCACGCGAGTCCTGACGCGCGCGTCCGGCGTCCCGCCGCGACGCCGCCGCACGGTCGCACTCCTCGAGGGCGCTCATGACGGAAGCCCGGCTGGCGCACAGGAGGTGCATGCGCTCACCGCCCCGGGTGAGGTACCGGTCGCGCGGCCCGATCGGCTTCGAGCACCTGGGACAGGCCTCGTCCTCGAGGACCTCGCCCAGGGGTCCGAGGAGCGCCAGCGTCACCATCGTCGCGGGCTTCACGACGTAGGCCGCGAAGCCCAGCTCCCAGGCGCGCCGGACCGCGCCCGGCTGATCCGCGGCGGTGAGCGCGACCAGGCGGGCGGCGGCCCAGCGAGGGTCGGCGCGGGCCCGCTCCGCGAGCTCGAAGCCGCCCATCCCCGGCATATCGAGATCGCAGACGATGACGTCTGGCGCGCCGCTCCGCTCGAGCTGCCGGAGCGCCGCATCGCCGTTCTCGGCCTCCAGGACCCGGGCCCCGAGGCGGCTCAGCATGGCGCAGGTCGTCGCCCGGCTCTCCGGGTCGTCCTCGACGAGAAGGACCGTGACACCGCGCAGGGACATTGGCCACCGACCGGGATCGGCGACTCGACCATAGCACCCGGACGGGCCTGCCGGCTACCGGATTGCGCCGCCGTGGACGGAGCGACTCCTTGACCGCCTCCCCGGTGGCGCGATGCCCAGGCCCGCGGCCCGCTCGGATGGACGCGACGCGACGACGCGCTCGACTACGCGCCGGTGGCGGCGGAGGCGCTCTCGCCCGGGGGTCCCCCTGAGGCTCGCGGCCCCGGGCTCACCTTCCGGGGGCCCTTGACCGACGCCGCGCGGCGCGGCAGGTCCCGCAGCACGGCGCCGAGCGCGGCCAGATCCACCGGCTTCACCAGGAAGCCGTCGAACCCGGCCTCCAGCGCCCGGTCGACGTCGTCCGGCTGCCCGTACCCCGTGACCGCGACCAGGCACACCGGGCGCGCGCCACGGGCTGCCCGCGCCCGCCGCGCCAGCTCGTAGCCATCCAGGCCCGGCAAAGCGAGGTCGACGAGCGCCACCTCCGAGGTCCCCCGGAGCACGGCGGCGAGACCGCTCGGCCCGTCGGCCGCCTCCTCGACCGTGTGCCCCTCGCGCTCGAGCAGGAGGCGAAGGGTGAGCCGGGCGTCCTCGTGGTCGTCGACGATCAGGACGCGCCGCGACGTGGCCGGGGCGGTCAGGGCCTCGCCCGGGCGCTCCGCCGCGCCGCCCGGGAGCAGCGGCAGGCGCACCGCGAAGGTGCTCCCTTGCCCCGGACCGGGGCTGCTCGCCGTCACCGTCCCGCCGTGGAGCCGCACCAGCCGGCGGACCAGCGGGAGGCCGAGCCCGAGGCCGCCCTGCGCGCGGTCCAGGACGCGCCGCTCCTGGGCGAAGGGATCGAAGATGCGCGTCCGCATCTCGGGAGTGAGGCCCACGCCGGTGTCCGAGACGCTCAGCACCGCCTCGTCGCCCTCGCGGCGGACGGTGACCTCGATGCGCCCGCCGGGCGGCGTGTACTTCAGCGCGTTGTCGAGGAGATTCGCCACGATCTGCTCGAGCCGCGCCGGATCGGCGTGGACGAGCGCCAGCTCGCTCTCGACGGCGATCCGGTGCTCCCGGGTGCGGCCCGCCTGGGCCAGCTCCGCGAGCGCGTGCTCCACGACCGCGCGGAGGTCGAGCGGCTCCCGCTGGAGGCGCACCTTGCCCGTGACGACCCGCGAGAGGTCGAGGAGGTCGTCCACCAGCCGGGTCGCGTGGCGCGCCTGGCGGGCGACGATCCCGAGCAGGCGGACCGCCTCCTCGTCCGTCGCCCCCTTGACCTCCAGCACCGCGGCGGCGTTGCGGATGGCGGCGAGCGGGTTCCGCAGCTCATGGCCGAGCACCGCCATGAACTCGTCCTTCGCCCGGTTGGCGGTCTCCGCCTGGTGTCGCGCGTCCGCGAGCTCGGCCGCCGCGCCCCGCTCGTGCGAGAGGTCCAGGACGATACCGAGCCACTCCGGCGCCGCCCGACGCAGCCCCACGATCCCGACCAGGACGTCGCGTGCTGCGCCGTCCGGCGCCCGGCAGGCCATCTCCACCCACCGGGGATCGCCTCCGCGCAGCGCGGCGTCGAGCGCCTCCCCGAGGCGCCCCGTGACGTCCGGCTCCACGAGCTCGCGCCATGACAGCCGCCCCGCCGAGAGATCCGCCGGGACGCGCCCCACGAGGCCGAGGAACGCGGGGTTGGCCGCCGTGATGCGGTCGCCGGTCGCGAGCACGAGCCCCAGCGGGCACGCGTCGAACAGCGCCGGCGTGAGCAGCCCGCGGGTCGGCTCGGCCAGGGTGCGCTCGGCGGCGACGCGCGCCGTGCGTTGCTCCTGGTACCGCAAGGCCTGGCCGAGCGCGATCGCCGCCTGCTCGGCCACCCGGACCAGCACCTCCTCGTCGGCGGCCGAGAAGCGGTCCCGCTCCGTCGCGCACACGCTGACGACGCCGGTCGCCCGGTCGGGCACGACCAGCGGGACCGTGACCTGGGCCACGATGCCCGCGTCTCCGGCGCGCGCCCGCTCGTCGGCCGCCAGCCGGTCGTCCTGCCGCGCGTCGCCGGTGCGGCGTGGCACGCGATCGGCCCACACCAGCGCCTCCAGGCCGAGGGGTCGCCCGGCGAGCGACCCGGGCAGCATGTCGAGCATCCCTGCGCCGGCGGCGATCCAGTCGCCCTCCGCCTCGGCGACCCGGACCGCGATGCGCGCACCGGCCGCCTCGCAGAGGTCGAGGGCCATGGGCGCCATCACGCGGAGGAGATCCCGGGGGTGGAGCGTCACGTCCGCGCGGCGAGCCACCTCGGCGGCGGCCTCCGCGGCGCGCCGGCGGTGCTCGGCCGCGACCCGCAGCTCGCGCTCGACGTGGAGCTGCTCCCGCGCGAACTGCATGACCTCGGTGAGCTCATCGAGCCGCTGGCGCGTCGAGGCATCGGCGAGGAGCCACACCAGCCCGTTTCCGGCGGCGGACGCCAGGGCCTGGGCGGTGACCTTCCCCGTGAACTCGACGCCCGCCCGCGTCCGCATCCGGAGCTGCGCGCTGCGGACCGTCCTTGCGGTCCCCACGTGGTTGACGAACCACCGGAAGGCGGCGAGGTCCGCCCGGCTGACGAACAGGGCCAGGGGCTTCCGCGCGAGGAAGGTCTGGGGCACCCCGAGCAGCCGGCCCGCGGCGGGACTCGCCCGACGGATGACGCCCCGGGCGTCCGTGAGGAGATAGGCGTCGGAGGTGTACTCGATCAGCCACTCGGAGAGGTCCGCCCCCGGCGGGAGCGGCTCCGGCGAGAAGACCGGCGGCTCGACGGCGTCGTGCGGATCGATCGGCTCCCAGGCCCTCTCGCCCGGATGGCGCTCAGGCATCCGCCACCCCTCCGGCACCCGCAACCGGTCCCCCGCCGGCCGGCCCCGGGACGCCGCGTCGGCTCACGACGGCAGCGGCTCCTCCTTGATCAGCAGGATCACGCCCCGGATCCCCCCGCTCGCCCCGGAGAGCGGCGTGCCGGTGACGAGGCACCGGACCCGCTTCCCCCGGCGGTTCATGCACTCGACCGCGGCCTCGGCGAGGGGCTTCTCGCCTGCCAGGAGCGTCCGGATCGGCTGCCCGAGCTGCTCGACGGGAAGGCCGATGTCGAGGGTCATGAGCTGCCGCCCCTGGACCTCGTCGCCCCGGAGCCCCCAGAGGTCCTCGGCCCGGTGGTTCCAGGCGAGCACGGTGAGGTCCGAGTTCACCACGATCACCGCGACGTCGAGCCCGGCGAGGATGGAGCGGAGCAGCGCGTTCGCCTCGTTCAGCTCGTCGCTCCGGAGGCGGAGCTCGGTGTTGATCGTCTCGAGCTCCTCGTTGGTCGACTGGAGCTCCTCGTTCATCGTCTCGAGCTCCTCGTTGGTCGACTGGAGCTCCTCGTTCGTCGTCTCGAGCTCCTCGTTGGTCGACTGGAGCTCCTCGTACGCCGTCTCGAGCTCCCGCTTGGACTGCTCGACCTCCTCCTGGAGCTCCCGGAAGCGCGTCGTGTCCGTGAAGCTCACGTGGACGCCGGTCAGCTCGCCGCGGGCCGTCGTCAGCGGGACGAGGTTGACCTCCAGCGTGTGCGTCTCCCCCGACTCGGCGGTCCACGACACGTTCTTCCGCGTGACCGCCCGGTGGTGCGAGGTCACATCGTCGAGCAGCGGCCGGAGCTCCACCGGCCGGCGCGCGATGTCCAGGGCCTGCAGGGGCTTCCCGATGTCCGCGCGGCTCAGCCGGAACATGGTCCGGGCGCGCTCGTTCGCCATCGCGAGCGCCCCGTCCGCCTTCACCACGATGCGCGCGACCGGGTCCGTCTCGAGCACGAGGTTCGGGATGAGGTCCTCCTTGACCACCGTCTCCTCACCCGGGTTCTGGCGCGGCGGCTCGCGCGCCTCCTCGGTCCCGGCCTTCGTGAACACGCGCCAGCGGAGGTCGAGCGGACGGAACAGCGCGGCGTGGGTGAGGAGCAGCTCCGCCTTGCCCAGGAAGAGGGCCCCCCGCGGCCGCAGCGCGAAGTGGAAGCGGGAGAGGACCTCGCCCTGGGTCGGGCGAGTGAAGTACATCAGCGTGTTCCGGCAGACGAGCAGGTTCACGCGGGAGATCGGCGCATCCCGCGTGAGGTCGTGCCGCCCGAAGATGACGCATCGGCGCAGCTCCTTGTCGAAGATGTACCGCTCGTCGAGCCGCTCGAAGTAGCGGCCGAGCAGCTCGCCGGGGACCTCCTGGACCTGCTGGGCGGTGTACGTCGCGTGGCGCGCCTGGTTGAGCGCGTCCTCGTCCACGTCGGAGCCGTAGATCTTCAGCCGGCGCCGGCACACCTCGACCCCCAGCCGCTCGGCGAACAGCATCGCGAGGCTGTAGGCTTCCTGGCCCGAGGCGCACCCGGCGGACCACACGCGGATCTGCCCCTCCGGGCGGGTGTCGGCGATGATCAGGGGGAGGACCTCGGAGGCGACGTACTGCCAGGCGTCGGCGTCCCGGAAGAAGCTCGTCACGTTGATGAGGATCGTGTTGAAGAGCAGGGACACCTCGTCGGGACGCGCATCGAGGTACCTCACGTACGCCTCGTAGTCCGGGAGCCCGACCGTCTGGAGCCGCTTCTGGATCCGCCGCTCCAGGCTCGGGCGCTTGTACCCGGTGAAGTCGACCCCGCGCGTCTCCTTGAGGTACTCGAGCAGCTGCTCGAGGCTCCGCGGCTCAGTCGCCTCGCTCATCCACCGCTCCCGAGTTGACGAGCGTCGTCAGCGCGTCCGCGATCTCGCCCAGCGGCAGCACGAAGTCCACGCACCCCGTCTGGATCGCCGCCTGGGGCATCCCGAAGAACTCCGAGGTCGCCTCGTCCTGCACGATGACGGTGCCCCCCACCTTCTTGATCGCCTGCACGCCCATCGCGGCGTCGGTGCCCGTCCCGGTCAGCACGACGGCGATCGCCCGGCTCCGGAAGGTCCCCGCCACGGACTCGAACAGCAGATCCGCCGACGGGCGCACGAAGTGCACCAGCTCGGAGCGCGTCAGCGAGAGGGTCTGGTCGGGGGTGACGAGGAGGTGCCGGTCGGGGGGCGCGATGAAGACCGTCCCCGGGCGAAGCTGTTCCCCCTCGGCGGCCTCCACGACCGCGAGCTTGGTGCGCCGGCTGAGGATCTCGGCCATCAGGCTCCGGTGGCGAGGATCCAGGTGCTGCACGACCAGGATCGCCGCCGGGAAGTCCTCGGGGAGGCTCGCCAGGATCCGGGTCAGCGCCTTCAGGCCGCCGGCCGACGTCGCCACCGCGATCACGTCGAACGCCGTACCGCGACGGGGGCGATCGTGGCGACCCCTCTGCCCCTGCTGGTCATCCATCGCCGGGTTCGTGGGAGGCACGTACCGTAACATATGCGGCGCCGGGTTTCAACGCCGGCACGGATCTTGATTGGCCCACCCACGGGGCAACCGTCTTGCAAGCGGAGGGCGGCCGATGGCGTTGGACACGACGCCCGGGCGCGACGACCCCGACTTCGGATTCGGTCCGGGGCGGCCGGCTGCCCCGTCCGGCCGGAAGACGGCTGTCGGGTGATGCGCCTGGAACGTGATCCGGCACGACGTTCCGCTGGCGCTCCGATCCGGGCATGCCGGGGAGGAGAGTCTGGCTCCATGACGGACCAGGAACCCCGGCGGCGGGACATCGTCACGATCGGCGCGTCGGCCGGGGGCATCCAGCCGCTCGGCGTCCTCCTCTCGAAGCTCCCGGCGGACCTGCCGGCGTGCATCGCGGTCGTGATCCACCGTCCCCGCAGCTACGAGGGGCGCCTCGTCAGCGTCCTGGGACGGCGAACGGTCCTGGACGTCGTGGAACCGGCGGATGGCGACCCGGTCCGCCCCGGCCGCGTCTATCTCGCGCCCCCGGACCTGCACCTGACGTTCGCCGATCCCGAGCACTTCCGGCTCAGCCGGGAGCCGGTCCAGCACCGGCACCGCCCGGCGGTGGACTCGCTGTTCCGCTCGGCCGCCGAGGTCTTCGGCGCGCGGACCGTCGGCGTGCTGCTGTCGGGCTCGGGATCCGATGGCGTCCGGGGCCTCCGCGCGATCAAGCACCGTGGCGGAGCGTCGATCGTCCAGGACCGCGACGAGGCGCGGTTCCCCGGGATGCCGACGAGGGCGATCGAGCTGAACCACGTGGACGCGGCCCTCCGCGTGGAGCAGATCGCCGGCGCGCTTCTCCGTCTCGTCGAGGGCGATCCGATCGAGCCCTGACTCCCGCGCGCGGGTGGCGTCGGGGGCGCGGGCGCACCTCCCGGGTATCGGAGTTGCACCGGCACGGCGGCGGCCGCGTGACCCGCGTCACCCGCCGGGGTGGCGCCGGCGCCAAGACCGCGCGGCGAAGGAGGCAGGAATGGACTACCAGCAGCCGGTTCAGGGCAGCACGGGGCTCCCCGAGCCCATGACCGAGGATCGGATGACGAAGACCATCGAGCACTACACGTCGGCGATCCCCTCCAGCGTCTTCCTCGGCGTGGCGCTCGGCGCGATCGGAGTATCGCTGATCGCGCAGGTCGCCGGCCGGGGGAAGTGGGGCAACTTCATCGCCGAGTGGGTCCCCACCCTGCTGATCCTCGGTGTCTACAACAAGCTCGTGAAGCAGCAGGGGCACGATCGGCACGACCGCGGGCAGCCGGCCCGCGGGCCGGCGTACGGGATGTCCGGCGTCGCCCAGGGGTACACGCCGTAGTCCACCGGGACCGGCGCAGAGCCGCTCCCGTCGGGGCCACCGCGCCGACCGGCCGGCCTCGCTGCCGCCGTCATCGCACGCGCATCCGCGCCGCCGTTCTCGTCGGCACGGTGTCGCCGAGATGGCAGGATGTCCGTGGGCGCGCCGTCCGGGGTGGCCGGCCGGCGCGCCGCCCGCGGCGGGCGGCTCAGCCCGGCCGCGTGGCGCCGATCGCCGACACGTAGAAGGTCGGGAACTCCGCCCGGAGCGCGACGATGTCCGGCAGGAACCGCACGTCCGCGAACCCCGCGCCCTCCAGCGCGCCGCGCCACTGCTCCGGCGTGAGGAACCCGCCGTTCGGGCGGTGTGGCGGCGCCAGGCGCGGTGCCCGGAACGTCTCCATCAGGTTGAACACGAACTCGACGTAGATCGCCTGCCCCGGCCAGGGCCGGATGCACTCCGACGCGACCAGGGCCCCCCCCGGGCGGAGCGCCCGGTGGATCTCCCGGAGCGTCGCGTCGAGATCGTGGGCGACGTGCAGGGTGTTCACCGCGTACACGACGGACGCGCTCGCCGGCAGGATGCCCTGAGGGCCCAGCGGCTCGTTCATGTCCGCGCGACCGGAGGTCAGGAACGCCGCACCCGGGAAGCGGGCCCGCAGCACCTCCTCGCCGCGCCGCCGGAACGCCGGCACGATCTCCGTGAACCGGTACTCCCGGACCGAGGCGAGGCGTCCGCCGGCCGCCAGCGCGTCGAGGACCGCCACCGCCCCGCTCGCCAGGCCCCCGCCCAGCTCGACGATCGTGACCTCTCCCGCCGGGAGCCACCGGGTCACCGCGATGGCCCCCACCCGGTTGTTCACCGCGTAGAGGCTGTTGGCGTTCGAGAAGTACTCGACCCAGAGCCGGAACCGCCGCGGCGAGAAGAGGACCTCCTCCCCGGCGACGGCCCCGCGGAGGAACGCCGGGTAGTCGGCCGCGACCGTCTCGGCGAGGGCGTACGCGGGGAGCCACGACGGATCGTCCGCGCGCTGCTCGTCGCGGACCGGCCCCGGGTCGAGCGCCGGCAGCGGGCCGGCCAGCCGGTAGCGGCGGGGCTCGCCGCTCCCGGCGGGCTCGACGGCGCGGTGGCCGGCCAGGTACCGGAGCAGCCAGTCGATCGGGACCAGCGCGGGCCGGGGATCGAGGCCGGCCCGCGCGACGAGCTCGGCGGCGGTCCCGGGCTCGGCCAGCGCCGCCGCGAGACCGGACTCCCGCAGCACGGCGAGCACCAGCCGGTACACGAACGCCTCGTAGCGGACGCTCGATCGGAGGAACGCGGGATCGAACGCCGGCGCGACGTCGGGAGGCAGGCGGCGGCCCAGGGCGGCCGCCAGCTCGGCCCAGCCGTCCGCCGGCTCGGTCTCCATGCGCCCGCGCGCGTCCGTCACGCCGGCCCGGCGCCGGATCCGGGCGCCGCCCACACATCGTAGAAGTTGAACCACTGGGTCGGATCGCGGCCGACGACGCGCTCCAGCGCGGCGACCCATTCCCGCGCCGCCGCCGGCTCGTCGCCGCGCCCCACCCCGCGCGGCGGCAGCACCGTCACGTCGTACCGGCCGTCCCGGCGCAGGAGGCAGAAGGCGGGCACCACCGGCACCCCTGCGGCGCGGGCCAGGAGGAACGGGCCGAGCGGGAACCGGGCCGGCGCGCCGAAGAACGGCACCACGACGTCGCCGCGGGTGCCGAGGGCCCGGTCACCCTGCACCGCGACCACCTCGCCGCGCCGGAGCGCCGCCACCAGCTCGATCCCCACCGTCGGCGTCGCCCGCGGCACGAACCGCACGCCGTCGCCGTTGCGCCGAACCCAGCGCTCGAGCCCCGGCACCTCCTCGACCGCGACCACGACGTGGGTGCGGCGCGCCGCGCCGTGCGCGAGCAGCCGGCCGGCGAGCTCCCAGTTCCCCACGTGCGCGGTGAGCGACACGACCCCGCCGGCCAGCCCGGTCACCGCCTCGGCGCCGGTGATGGCCGCGACCTCCGGGAGGAGGCGGGGCGCCGCCCGGCGGTTGGTCGAGACGAGATCGCTGAAGCACGCCGCGAAGTTCCGGAAGACGTCGACCGTGAGCCGGTCGAGCTCGGGGCCCTGGGCCCCGGTGATGCGCCCGAGCGTCCGGCGGACCGCCATCCGCTCGACCGGGAACAGCCGCGGGGCGAGGCGACCCAGGACCCGGACCAGCCGGAGGCGCGCGGGCCGCGGCACGCCGCCGAGGAGCGCCGCCGCGCGATAGAACCCCGCGCGGTTGTAGGGATGCGCGTACCAGCGCGGCGACGCGATCGTCGCGCCGCGTGCGGCCGACGCCGCGCGGGCGCCGCCGATGCCGCTCGCGCCGCTCACACGCGGGAGCCTACCACGACGCCCCCGCGCTCACCAGCGCGAGCGCCCGTGACGCGGGCGGGGGCCGGCGGCACGCGACGCCGCCCCCGCGAAGGCCGGCGAGGACGCGCCGCACGCCCGCGTCGCCCGGATCGGTCAGGGCGGCCGGACGGCGGGGCCCGGGCCCCGCCGCCGCGAGGCTCGCGCGGGCGGCGCACCGGCCGGGCGCGCCCGGCGAGCCTCAGCGCCGCGCGGCGATCAGGCCCTCACCCGGCGCCGGCGCGGGGCCGCTACTCCTTCGGGATCTCGCCGCAGAAGACGTAGGTCGAGACCTCCTGGGCGGACTTGTGGCCGTTGATGGCGTAGGCGTCCTGCTGGAGCGTGGCCAGCGGGACGTTCACCGTCGCCTCCGACTTCCCGTTCGTGAGCGCCGGCAGCCCGTACGCGGGCTTCGGGTCGAGCTCGGCGCACGTTCCCTTGTGGATGTGCATCGGCTGGGGCGTCCCCGAGGGCTGGCCCGTGACCTCGACGGTCACCCTCGTCTTGCCGCTCCCGGCGTCGGTGAGGGTCGCCCTGCCCGACTCGCCGCTGCTGTTCTGCGGCTTCAGCTGGACCGTGAGCGCGTGCGCGGGGGCCGCGACCGCGACCAGCGCGACCGCGATCAGGACGAGGCATGGAGCTCGAAAGCGCGTTTCCATCGGGTCTCTCCTCCGGTTGGGTGGGTACGTGGGGGGATCTGGACGGCCAGGCTGTCGTCTCCCCGACAGCCTGGCGCGATGCGCATACCCCGCCCCCGCGCGCGTGCTGGGGACGGGCGGTTCGAACATGCGCGCGGCCCGGGTCCGCGGCGCGTCGAGGGCCGGTAGGCACACCTTAGCAACCCGGATACCGGAACGGACGCCTCCCGGCAGGCGCGCCGGCGCGGCCGGGGCCGCGGCCCGGCCCGCTGGGGGCCACCTCGGCCCGCGCGGCGTCACTCGGCCGGCGGCCAGGTGCGTCGCGGGGAGCGCGGGCCCCGGGCGTCGCCACCCGGCTCGCGTCCAGGGCGCCCGCGGACCGTGGGGCCCGAGGCTGGTATCGTAGGCTGTGCTCGGGGCGTCCGGGGATGGGCGGCCCCCGCCTCGGCACCGCTTCGCAGGAGCCCGACCGCATGGACCGTCGACCCGGCGCCCGCCACCGGAAGGAGCCTGACGTGGGCCGCGAGGCCGACACCCCCCGCGCGCTGATCGCGTGGACGATCGCGGTGGTCACCGCGACCGCCCTCGGGCTCTGGCTGCTCTGGACCGTGCGGCCGGTGGTCATGCTCCTCTACACGAGCGCGCTCCTGGCGATCGGGATCGCGCCCGCGGTCCACCTGGTGGAGCGCCGCGGCCGGTTCGGGCGACCGCTGCCCCGCTCGGTCGCGCTCCTGGTCGTGTACGCGGTCGGGCTGGCCGCGGTCGCCGGCGTCGGGATCGCGGTCCTCCCCGCCTTCGTCCGCCAGGCGCGCGGCTTCGCGCAGCGGCTCCCCGACATGATCGACCAGGTCCAGGCCTGGCTGGTGCAGCGCGGCGTCCTCGAGCAGCCCCTGACGGTCGGCGAGGCGCTCCGCCGGGTCCCGGGCGGCGCCGACGCGGTGCAGGTCGTGCTCGGGGCGGTCTGGGGCGTGGTGGGCGGCGTGGTCGGCCTGATCACCGTCCTCATCCTCACCTTCTACATCGTCCTCGACGCCGAGCGGCTCCGGGCGAGCCTGGTGCGGCTGCTGCCAGCGTCGCACCGCGCCCACGGCGCGCGCGCGGCAACCGAGATCGCCCGGAAGGTGAGCGCCTGGCTGGGGGGGCAGCTCCTCCTCTCGGCGGTGATCGGGACCAGCACGGCGATCGCGCTCGCGCTCATGGGCGTGCCGTACTTCTTCGTCCTGGCGCTGATCTCGGCGGTCGGCGAGCTGATCCCGGTGGTGGGGCCGATCCTCGGCGCGATCCCGGCGCTGGCGGTGGCGTTCAGCATCTCCACGCACCTCGCGATCTTCGTGGGGATCTTCTTCGTCGTCCAGCAGCAGACCGAGAACCACGTCCTGGTCCCGCGGCTGATGGCCCACCAGGTCGGGGTGAGCCCGATCGCCGTGATCGTCGCCCTGCTGGTCGGGAGCACGCTCCTGGGGCTGCCCGGGGCGATCCTCGCCGTCCCGACCGCGGCGATCGTCCAGGTGCTCGTCCAGGAGACGGCGGGCCGCGAGTGACCGCGGGGGGCCGGATCAGTACCGGAAGATCGCCGCCAGCGGGCCCGGCGTCGGCATCCGCGCCCCGTCCAGCACGTGGACCTCGCCGCTCCGCGCCAGCGTGTCGACCGCGGCGCGGTTCACGAGGTCCTCCCGGCCGGGGGCCGGCGCGTCGGCGACCGTGACCCGCTCCGAGGCAGGCTCGACCGTGCCCCACTGCTCGGCGTCGGCGCGCACCAGGAGCTCGGCGACGCGCCCGTGCGCCGCTCCCAGCAGCACCGTGGACAGCTCGTCCGAGACCCGCCCGGCCGCCGCCAGCTCCCGGTACCGCTCGAGCGCGCCGGCCCGCGCCGCCTCGACCTTCTCCCGCACGATCTCCCAGCCCCGCGAGCGGAGCGCGTCGACGGAGAGCCCCTCGGGGTTGCCCGGGATGGCGCCGTCGACGAGCCCCGGATGGGTGTTCGCCTCGCGGTAGAGCGGGACCAGGTACTCGACGGCGGCCAGCACCAGCGGCGCCGTCCGGTCCCGGAGGTGCGGCCGCAGCCCATGGTCGACGCGGTGGAAGAACTGCCGGATCGCGTCCTTCCGCTGGTCCAGCCAGCCCCCGTGGCCATGGAAGATCGCCCCACGCTTGCCCGCCACGGCGCTCCCGACGTGCTGCTGCAGCTGCTGGCCCGGCACGTCCTCCAGCAGCGCCTCCGGCACGCTGCGCGGGAGGTCGCCCAGGTCCAAGGCGACGGCCGACGTGGCGGTCGCCTCGATCAGGCGGACGTCCCGCTGGCTGAGCGCGAGCACGTAGAAGCGACGCTCGAGATCGAGGAGCGGGAGGAGCTGGACGACGTGGAACCGCTCCGCCACCGTCACGCGCTCGGCGAACGCCCGGGCGGCGCGGTGGACGCGGACGAAGCTCGGGGCCAGGAAGACCGCGAGCCCATCCTCCTGGTGCCGCCAGAAGACGCCGTCGCCCACGAGCGCGTGCGCCGGCGCGACGACCCGGGCCGCGTCGGCCGCGGTCAGGCCATGCCGCTCGAGCGCGTCCTCGGCTCGCCGCAGCAGGGTCTTGAGGCGGACGGGGTCCTGGCGGATCTCCGGGCCGGCCCGGTGGGTCGCCATGAACAGCGAGAGCGCGGGGCGCAGCTCGAGGGCGGCCAGCTCCAGGACCGCCGCGCGGTCCACCGCACGCCGCTCGCCCGGCTCGGCGTTCACCGGCGGGACCTGCGCTTGCGCCGCGGCGCGCCCTGCCGCGGGCCGGCCCCGCCCCAGCCGCGCGGCGGCGCCAGCGCGGGCGGCGCCGACGCGGGCAACCGCACGCCCGGCTTGTTCACGATCTGGACCGTGCTCGCCTGGGGCCCCTCGTCGCCCTCGGTCTCCTCGAACCGCACCTCGGTCCCGACCGCCAGGCGCTCGAAGTCGCCGTGCAGGACGCTGTTGCGATGGAAGTAGAGCTCGCGGCCGTCCGGGGTCTTGAGGAAGCCGTAGTCGGCGTCCGGGAACAGGCGCACGACCAGCGCCCGGGGCTCCTGCGGCGGCCGGGCCTCCCCGCGCGGGACCCGGAGATCGGCCTGGAGCTGCCGGCGCACGGCGCGGAACGCGCCGGTCACGATTCGCCGGAGGTCCTCGTGCATCTCGGTGTCGAGCGGGTCGCGCGTCACCACCACCGGCCGCCGCGTGCCGGCGCTCACCTGGATCCGGACGCGGAAGAGATTCCCCTGCCGCTGGAACCGCTGCGGTCGCTCGATCGCCACCGTGCAGCCGACCAGGCCCGGATGGAAGCGCTCGAGCTTCGCGACCTCCCGACGCACCACTGCCTCGATCGCGGGCGAGGGGGCCATGTGACGGAACGTCATCTCGAGCGGGCGCTGCATGCCAGCGGTCGAGTGCAGCACGAGCAATGCCAGCGCGCCGCGGCCCGGCCGCCGCCCCCCAAGGGCGACCCCGCGGGTCGCCGCTCGCGTCGGCGCGCTGGAACGCCGGTCTCGCTGCCGACGCCGGGCCAGATCCGGAACTCGAGCGGCGGCCGGGACGCCGGTGACAGGCTGTCGCCCGGGCGCCGATCCGTCCGGAGGCTCCCGAGCGTCGGGCACCCGCCCGAGCATGCGGTAGAGCGTCCGGCGGGGCCCGCCGGCACCGCGACGCGGAGCGGTCGCGGGATCCTCGTCCCGGGCCGGGCCGCCCATCTCCGCTCCCACCGCCCGTCCCGCCCGCCGTGGGCCGTGCCACGGGCGCCAGCCCTCCTCGCCGAGTGGCGTGCAACGCGCGCGTCAGGTCGGCGGTCAGCGGCGCCGTGCGGTCGGTCCCGAGCGGCGGCGTCGCTCACCCACGCACCCCGGATCCCTCGCCCGTGGCGCGCCCGACGGCGGGCCCGGCTGGATCGGCGCCGGATCCGGCGCGCGCCGCCCACCCGACCGCCCCGCGCGCGGGGAGCCCGGGGACACGCCCGCGCTTCGGGAGCCGGGCGATCCGCACCAGGTGGGCCGCATACCACCCGAGCGCAGCCAGCGGATCGTCGGCGAGCGCCCGGAAGTACCAGTCGACCACGCGCCGCGGCGCGCCGTAGTCCCGCCGGTAGGCGGCCACGGTCTCCCGCAGGCCCGGTCCGGGATCGGGGGCGCCCCGGAGGCGGCGGAGGCGCCGGACGGCCCAGCCGCCCACGAAGACCGAGAGCGCCAGGGCGTCCTCGACGGGGTTCAGGAAGACCACCGGGTCGGGGGCGGGCGAGGCCGGCGCCACCGGCTCGCCCCGGGCGATGGCGATCGCCACGCCCGCGACGTCGTGGCCGATCGCCATCTCGCCCCAGACGCGGTATCCCACGCGGCAGTTGACCTCGAGGAGCTTCGCCTCGCCGTCGCGCGGATCGACCTTGAGCTGCACCGTCGCGTACCCCGCGTACCCGAGCCCCCGGAGGAGCGCCGCCAGGCGCGCGACCAGCTCCGGGTCCCGGTGAGACACCGCGGCGGCCGTGACCGAGGCGAACGCGGGGAACACGGCGCGGGTGTTGCGCCGGCCGCCGCTGCGGACGAGCCGGCCGGCGCGGTCGAGCGCCAGGTACACGTTGACGCGCCGGTCGAGCCCGCCCGGAATCCACTCCTGGACGATCGGCATCCCGTAGCGGGGCTCGAGCCGCGCGATCGCCCTCGCGAGCGCGTCGGGCGTGGTGGCGAGGCGGCTCCCATGGCCGCCGGAGGAGAACCGCGGCTTCACGACCAGCGGGAAGCCGAGCGCCCGCCCGAGCTCGCCCGCGTCGCCGGCGTCCCGGGGAAGGCACGTGCGCGGCCCCGGCACGCCGTGCCCGGCCGCCAGGCGCGCGATCCCGAGCTTGTCCATGGTCGCGCGCAGCACGGCCGGGTCCGCCACCGGGAGCGTGATCCCCCGCGCCGCGAACGCGGCGCGGTGCCGGGCCAGCGCGAGCACCTCGGGGTCCCAGGACGGGAAGACGGTGTCGATCGCCTCGCGCTCGCAGATGTCCAGGATCGCGCGGACGAATGCGGCCTCCCGGGGCGTCTCGTGCTCGACCGCGCCGCGCCGCCATCCATCGGTGGCGAGCGGGACCGGATAGACCGCGTCGACGAAGCGGGACGCCGCGGCCGGCGCCAGGCGCCCCAGCAGCCCGTGCTCGCGATACCGGGTCGCGACCACGCGCGCCGCCCGGCCGCGGAGGGCCCGCAGGAGACAGTAGGCCTGGCCGTTCCAGGGATTCGTGAGGAGCACCCGGAGCCGCTCCGGATCGCGCCGCCGCGCCGGCGCCCCGGCCGGATTCGCCATCCCCCCCTCCCCCTCCACCGGTGCCCTCCTCCGCCGGAACGGCGGTCACCGACCGCCCGGGCGCGGGACCCGGGCCCCGCCTGCGCCCGGCGGATTATATAGCGACCGTGGGTCATGGCGGGGCGCGCGACGGCCGCGCCAGCCTGCCCCCGGTCGCCGCCGCCGCTGGCGGCCCCCAGTCATCCCCTCGCGGTACGATGGCGCATGCTCCGCCGGGACGCTCCCGCACCGCCGCAGGAATGGCCACGCGCCCCCGCCCACCCGCTCGGGTGGCGCGACCTCGCGACGGCGGTGCTCCTGGCCGTCCTGACCGGCGCCGGCGCGTGGCTCCTCTGGTGGGGACGCGGGCTTCCCGCCGGAGCGCCTGCATCGGGGCTCGAAGGCCATGGCCCCGACCCGCACGCCTGGCCGCGGCTGCTCGTGCTCTGGCTTCCCGCAGGGCACCTCGTCTTCGCCGGGTTCTACGCGTGGCTCGCGCGCGTCGACCCCGGGCACCGGGTCCGCCGGTGGTTCCGGGCGGACCAGGCGGTCACCGCGGCGGGGGTGGTGGCGATCGCGGCGGCGATCCTGGCGAGCGGCCCGGACGGCCCGCGCCGCACCGCGCTCGGCGCCGCCTACGTGGGCCTGCTCGCCGCGAAGACCGCGCTCCTGCTCCGCGCGCTCTGGCGGTGGCTCGGCGGGCCGGTGACCGGGCGCCGGCGGCTCGTGGCCGTGCTGCTGGCGGCACTCGTCCCGGGGGTGATCCTGGACGCCTACGTCACCACCGCGATCTCGGCGACCGGCGACGAGCCCTACTACCTCCTGGTCGCCGACAGCATCCTCCACGACGGCGACCTGGACCTGGCCGACCAGTTCGCCCGCCGGGCCTACGCCCCGTTCTACTGGGGGCGCCTCGACGACGGAGCGCGCGGGCTCGAGGTGACGGAGGGCGGCCGCATCCACGCCACGGCCTTCCAGGGCGCCCAGCCGCTCCTCCTGCTCCCCGGGTACTGGGTCGCGGGGCGGCTCGGCGCGATCGCGGTGATGACGGGCGCCGCCGCGCTCGCCATGGCCGGCGCCTTCCACCTGGCGCTGGCCTCCGGCGCCGGCCTGCGCGCCGCGTTCCTGGCCTGGCTCGGGGTCGCGTTCTCGGTGCCGGTGCTGAGCCTCGGAGCGACGGCGTGGCCCGAGATGGCCGGGGCCGCGCTGGTCACGGGGGCGGCGGCACTGCTCTGGCGGCGGGAACGGCCGGGCGGGACGCTTGCCCTCGCCGCGGCCTGTTTGGCGGGCGCGGTGGCGGTCAAGACACGGTTCGTGCTCGTGGCGGCGCCGGTCGCGCTCGGGTTCGCCCGGCGGGTCGGCTGGCGGGTGATCGGTCTCGCGGCGGCCGCGGGGGCCGCGGTCCTGGCGGTCACCGCGCTCTACGACGCGCTCGCCCAGCACGCCCTCTTCGCCCGCCGCTTCGCCGCCGGCGGTCTCCCGGGGGTCGCGGCGTGGCTCGCCCGCTGGACCGTCCAGTGGCCGGGCGACCACCGCGGGCACCTGGGGCTCCTCCTCGACCAGGAGGTCGGGATCCTCCCCGCCGCGCCGGTCCTCGCGCTGGCGCTGGCGGGCCTCGCGCTCGCCGGGCGCCAGCGCCGATGGCGGCTCCTCCTGCTCACGGTCGGGCCCTTCGCGATGGCGTGGCACTACCTGGGCGGCGTCGACGCGGTGCGGGCCGCCGCCGACGCCTCGTGGACCAGCGGGTTCGCGCCCCCGGGCCGGTTCGTCGCCGCCGCGCTCCCGCTCCTGACGGTGTGCGTGGCCATCGCGCTCGATCGCGTGCGCGGGCAGGCCGCGTGGGCGCTCGTCGCCGCTCTCTACGTCCTCACGCTCGGCCACTCGCTCGTGCTGGCGATCCGGCCCGCGTGGCGCTTCCAGCACGGCGCTGGCCGCGCCACGGTGCTCGCCGCGGCCTTCTCGCGCACCGGGCTCGACGCCGGGCGCTGGCTCCCGTCCTACGTGGCCCCGGGGCCGGAGTGGATCGCGCCCGGCATGGCCCTGCTGGCGCTGATGCTGGTGGCGGGCTGGCGCCTCGCCCCTCGGTCGGGCGCCGCCCCGCCGCGCGGGACGGTCGCGCTCGGCGTCCTGGCGGCGGCGCTCGCGGTGGCCGCCCTGCCCGCCCTGGCATGGCTCCATCCGAGCGGGCGGCTCCCGGCGATGCTCGGCGCCGGGCACGGGGGAACCCTGTTCCACGGCGTGATCGTCGTGGATGAGGCGGGGCGCCAGACCTCTCGGGACCGCCTCGTCTGGGCCGCCCAGCGCTCCGGCGCGCTCGAGCTGCGCCCCCGCCTGCCGGCCGGGCGCTACCGGGTCACGGTGCGCGCCGGGGCGCAGGCGGAGGGGCCGGGGCCGGAACTCGGCATCTGCCTGGGGCCGGACGCCGGGACGGCCGCGGTCATGGACGCCGCGCCCCCGCCGCGCTGGCGCGAGCGGCCGTACGTTGCCGACCTCTTCTGGCCGGGCGGCCGGCTCCCGATCCGCGTCGAGCTCCGCGGCGTCGCGAGCGCGCCCACCCGGCTCGCCTACGTCGAGGCGGTGGACATCGAGGCGCTCCCCGCCCTTGACGGGCAGCACTGACGCCGGCGGTGGGACGCCGCCGCGCGCCGGTCACCGGGGGCGCCCGCGCACGGCCCCGCGCGCCCTCGGCGGGCCGCCGCCCGGGCGGGGGCCCGGCCGCAGACGTTCCGGCCGCGAGCGTGGATAATGCGGAGCCGTGGGCTGGATCACCCGCCACGAGCGGCTCCTGATCGGCGGCGCGACCATCGGCGCCTTCCTGGCTGCCTGGGAGGTGGCCGGGCGGACCCGCCTCGTGAGCCGGATCTTCTTCAGCCACCCCTCCGCCATCCTCGCCGCGGGCGCCCAGATGTGGGGCTCCGGCGAGCTCGCACAGCACCTCCGGGTGAGCGGAGGCGAGTTCGCGCTGGGGTTCCTGCTCGCGGCCGTCATCGGCATCCCGCTCGGGCTCGCGGCGGGCTGGGCGCCCCGGCTCGGCCACGGGGTGGAGCCCTTGCTGAGCGCCTTCTACGCGACGCCCCGCGTGGCGTTCCTGCCTCTCCTGGTCCTGTGGCTCGGGATCGGCCTGTGGTCCAAGGTGGCGGTCGTGCTCCTGGGGGCGATCTTCCCCATCGCGATCAACACGGCCGCCGGGGTGCGGACCGTGAGCCACGTGCACCTCCGCGTCGCCCGGAGCTTCCGGGCCGGGCAGCTCCACGTGCTGCGGACGATCGTGCTGCCTACCAGCGTGCCGTTCGTGATCGCGGGGCTCAGGCTCGGGATCGGGCGAGGGCTGGTCGGGGTCGTCGTCGGCGAGCTCCACGCCGCCGACGCCGGGATCGGGTTCCTGATCGCGACCGCCGGCGCGACCTACCAGATCGAGAAGGTCTTCGTGGGCATCGGCGTGCTGGCCGCGTTCGGGATCACCTGCAACGAGCTGCTGGCCCGGGCCGAGGCGCGGGTCGAGCGCTGGCGCCCACTGCCGGATCGCCCGCGATGATCGACGGGGACGGGACGCCGCGGCTTCAGGCGCTCGGCCTCCGCCACGCCTTCCACCGCCGCCGGGCCGCGCGCCCGCTCCCCGTCCTCGACGGCATCACGCTCGCCGTGGACGCGGCCGAGTTCGTGGCGGTCGTCGGCCCGAGCGGCTGCGGGAAGACCACGCTCCTCCACGTCCTGGACGGCCTCGTCGCCCCCGCCGAGGGGCGCGTCCTGATGGACGGCCGCCCGGTGTCGGCGCCGGGACCGGACCGCGCCATCGTCTTCCAGGATCCCGCCCTCCTGCCCTGGCGCACCACGCTCGGCAACATCGCCTACGGGCTCGAGTGCCTGCAGGTGCCGCGCCGCGAGGCCCGGGCGGTCGCGCGGACGTGGCTGGAGGCGGTCGGGCTCGGCGGGTTCGCCGACACGTACCCGCACGAGCTCTCCGGCGGGATGCAGCAGCGCGTGAACCTCGCCCGCGCCCTGGCGGTCGACCCCGCGATCCTCCTCATGGACGAGCCGTTCGCCGCGCTGGACGCCCAGACGCGCGAGGCCATGCAGGCGGACCTGCTGCGGCTCTGGGCCCGCGCCCGGAAGACCGTGGTGTTCGTCACGCACCTGATCTCCGAGGCCCTCTACCTGGCCGACCGCGTGGTCGTCCTGACCGAGCGCCCGGCCCGGGTGCAGGCGACGCTGGCGATCGACCTCCCCCGGCCCCGCCACGACGCGGTCCGGCTCCTGCCGCGCTTCCGGGAGTGCGAGGCGCACGTCCGGGCCCTGCTCGCCGCGGGCCGGAGCGCCCCCGACGCGGCCGGGGCGCCGCCTCGCCCGGCCGAGCGCATCCTCGTCGAGCCCCGGGCGTGACGCGACGGGCGAATCACCGACGCCCCGCCGACCGCATCTCTGTCCACCCGCGGGCGTGACGCCGGGGGCCGACTCGCCGGCCCGGCCGAGCGGATCCTCCTCGAGGCGCGGGCGTCATGCAGGGGCCGACTCGCCGGCCCGGCCGAGCGCATCTCCCCCGGGCCGCGGTCGGCGGGGGGCCGGCCGCCGACGCCGGCCGCTCACGCCCCCGGGTCAGCGGCCGGGGCGGGTCGGACGCTCCAGCCAGCCCTCGCGCTCGAGCGCGCGCATGATCGCGGGCTCCACCAGGTCCTCCCCTCGAAGGGCCGCCGCGCCCGGCAGGACCGCGGTGCTGGCCATCGCCGCCAGGACGCCGGCCGCGGCCTCGGGGCGCGGGACCGGGTTCCGCGCGAGCACGGCGACGAAGTCGCGATAGACCGCGTCGAGGGCGGCCGGATCGTCGAGGCCGAGCCGCCGCCGGAGCACGGCCCGCACCGCCGGCGCCTCGGCCGGGTCCAGCGCGACCGCGAGCCCCGCGGTCGCCGCGCGGAGCACCGCGCGGATGACGGCGGGGCGCTCGCGCAGGACCGCGCGACGGGTCACCAGCGAGGTGTGAAGCCACGGGCGCCCGTCCGTGCGCAGGTCCACCAGCGTGCGGATCCCCGCCTGCGGCAGCCGGGGTTCGGCGTCGAACGAGAGCAAGGCGGCGTCGATGCTCCCCGCGGCCAGCGCCGCCAGCCGCTCGGGCTCGGGGCCGATCTGCACGAGCCACACGCGGTCACGCCGGGGGTCCAGCCCCAGCCGCTCGAGCGCGAGCCGGGCCGCCACCTGCGCCGCCCCGCTGGCCGAGTTCACGCCGATCCTCCCGCCCTTGAGATCCTCGGGGCGCCGGACGCGCGCCGCCGTGACGAGGCGGTACGGCAGCCGGTCCACCAGGCCGGCGACCACGACGAGATCGGCGCCACGGACGACCGGCCCCACGATCTGCGTCGCCGCGACCGACGCCACGTCGACCTGCCCCGCCAGGAGCGCGGCGAGCGTGGTCTGCCCGTTCCGGAGCAGCCGGAGATCGGCGGTCAGCCCCTCGGCCGCGAAGCAGCCGCGGTCCGCTGCCAGCCAGAGCGGCAGGGCGCCCGCGGTGGGCGCGCCGACCGCGATCGTCACGGGCGCCGGCGCCTGCGCGCGCCCCGGCCCGGCCAGGACCGCGGTGCCGGCGAGCGCCAGCGCCACGGTCCGCGCCGCGCGGCCCCGCGCGGCGCTCCGGCCTCGACTTGCGGGCAGCCCGACGGCGGGCGTGGTCGCGCTCGTACGACCGCTCACAGGAGGTCCCGGAACGGCAGGACGAACAGCTCGAGGAACCGGGTCTTGAAGCCCCGATGACGCCACGCCTGGTACGTGAGCCGCCGCGAGCGCCCGAGGTCGTCGGCGAACACGCGCTCGAGGCGGCCCGCGACATCCCGGTCGTACACGATGACGTTCAGCTCCTGGTTGAGCGCGAACGACCGGTTGTCCAGGTTCGAGCTCCCGATCGTCGCCCACACGCCGTCGATGACCAGCGTCTTCGAGTGGAGCAGGGCCGGCATGTACTCGTAGATCTCGACGCCCGCCCGGAGCAGCCGGCCGAAATGGCGCTTCCCAGCCTCGCGCACGATCTGGTGATCGATCAGCCCGGGGACCAGGATCACGACCTTGACGTTCCGACCCGCGGCCCGGACCAGGGCGTCCATGAGGCCCCGGTCCGGCAGGAAGTAGGGGGTCGTGAGGTGGATCGACTGCCGGGCCGACGAGACCGCCAGGAGCAGCGTCGTGTAGAGGCCCGACGCGCCGCCCTCCGGCGAGCTCCGCACCACCTGCGCGAACGCGCGGCCGGCCTCCCGGTGCCGCGGGAAGAACTCGGCCCCGCCCAGGACGATGCCGGTGGCCTCGAGCCAGTTCTCCGCGAACGCCCCCTGGAGGTCC
>DASRDR010000028.1:0-25873 GCA_035652475.1 Candidatus Methylomirabilota bacterium
TCGCCAACGTGCAGGCCTACGTGTGGCCGCACATGGGCAACGCCCGGCGCTTCTCGCGCCCCGAGGCCTGATCGCAGGAGGTCCGCCGTGCGCATCGTGATCCCCGAAGGCGCCGAGTTCGTGCAGAAGCCCGAGCATCTCGACCCGCTCCGGAAGCTCGGCGAGGTGGTGATCTGCCCCGGAGGGCCCCGGGACAAGGCGGACTTCATCGCCCGCGTCAAGGATGCCGACGTCGTCATCCTGGACTACTCGCTCATGGACGAGGAGGTGCTCGCGCAGTGCCGGCGCCTCCGGTTCGTCGCGTTCCTGGGGATCGGCTACGCCAGCTGCATCGACATCGACGCCGCGACCCGCCGGGGAATCGTGGTCAGCAACACGCCGGACTACGGGGCCACCTCGGTCGCCGAGCACGCGCTCGGCATGATTCTCGCGCTCACCCGCCACATCGCGACCGCGTACGTGTCGCTGCGGGAGGGCCGGTGGGAGCCGGGCCGCTTCCAGGGTCGGGAGCTCCGGGGCAAGGTCCTGGGCCTGGTCGGCCTGGGCCCGATCGGCCAGGAGATGGCGCGCCTCGGCGCCGGCATCGGAATGGAGCTGGTCGGCTGGACCCGGCGCGCTACGCCGGACCGCGCCCGGCACGGCCTGGTTCTCCTCCCGCTCGAGGAGGTCTTCGGCCGGGCCGACGTGGTGTCGATCCACCTGTCGCTCCGTCCCGAGACCGAGCACCTGGTCTCCCGCGCCCTGCTCGAGCGGATGCGGCCCGAGGCCTACTTCGTGAACACGGCCCGGGCGAGGATCGTGGACACGGCGGCCCTCGCCGACCTGCTCCGGGCCGGACGCATCGCCGGGGCCGCGCTCGACGTGCACGACGAGGAGCCCGTCCCGGCCTCCTACGTCTTCCGCGACCTGCCCAACGTGCTGATCACGCCGCACATCGGCTACAACACCGCCGAGGCGAGCCTGAACATGCTCAACATCGCCATCGCCACGGTCGCGGCGCACCTCAAGGGCGAGCGGCTCAACGTGGTGAACCCGGCCGCGTTCGACCACCGGCGCTGATGGGGCCGGAGCCGGGGGCGGCGACCGCGGCGCGCGGCGGGGAGGGAGGCCATGCGGCACCCCCCGTCCGCGAGCGCCTCGCCCTCCACACCTGGACGCTCGACACCACGCCGTTGCCGGCGGCCCTCCACGCCGCGCGAGCCGCGGGGTGGCCGGCGGTCGAGCTGCGGCGGGTCGACTTCGCGCGCGCCGCCGCGGCCGGGCAGCCGGCCGAGGCCGTGCTCGCGCTGGTGCAGGGCTGCGGGCTCCGCGTCGCGTGCGTCGGCGGCCAGCTCGGCTGGATGTTCGCCGACGGGCCGGCGCGGCGACAGCTCGTGGCGGCGATGACGGAGTCGTGCCGCTGGGCCCGGGCCTTCGGCGCCCCGGTGGTGATGAGCCCGGCGGACCTCGGCGCGGGGGATCTGGCCCGCGCCGCGGCGGCCGTGCGGGAGATCGCCGCGATCGCGGTCGCGCACGGCGTGCGCCTGGCGATCGAGCCGCCCTCGCAGGCTGCGCAGCTCAACACGGTCGCGCGCGCCCGCGAGCTGCTGGGCCGGGCGGGGGCGCCGGGCTGCGGGCTCCTCCTGGACGCTTACCACCTCCACCGGGGCGGCGGCGGCCTGCGCGCGGTCGAGGACCTCGATCCGGCCGAGATCGCCTACGTCCAGTTCAGCGACGTGCCCGGTGCGGGCCTCCGACCCGGCCACACCCTGGACCGGCTGCCGCCCGGGCAGGGGATCGTGCCCTTCCGCGAGTTCTTCGCGCTCCTCGCCGAGAAGGGCTACGCGGGGCCCCTCTCGTACGAGGCCCCCAACCCGGCGGCGTGGGGGCGCGACCCCGTGGACGTGGCGCGGGAGGCGCTCCGGGCGACGCTCGCCTGTCTCCCCGGCGCGCCGTGAGCCCCCCGCCGGCGGCGCGCGGCGGCCCGGAGGACCCATGACGAAGGACCGGCTCGAGCTGTCGCTCATGGTCGAGGGCCAGGAAGGGCTCACCTGGGACCGCTGGCGCCGGCTCGCCGACGCCGCGGAGGCGGGCGGGTTCGCCGGACTCTATCGCTCGGACCACCTGACCGGCCTCTTCGGGCACCCGACCCGACCGTCGCTCGAGACGTGGGCCTCGCTCGCCTGGCTGGCGACGGCCACCCGGCGAGTGCGCTTCGGTCCGATCGTGTGCCCGATGACCTTCTACCAGCCCGCCCTCCTCGCCAAGCGGGCGGCCGCGATCGACCAGCTCGCCGGGGGCCGGCTCGACCTCGGGATCGGCGCCGGCTGGAACGACATGGAGCACCGGATGTTCGGGGTGCCGTTCCCGCCGCTCCGGGAGCGGATGGACCGGTTCGAGTGCGGCGCCCGCGTGATCCGCGCGCTCTGGGCCGGCGAGCCGGCGACGCTGGCGCAGCCGTACTACCCGCTCGAGGACGCCCAGAGCTCGCCCCGGCCGCTGGGCGCCACCCTCGTGGTGGGCGGCCGCGGCGAGCGCCGCACGATGCGGGTGGCCGCCGAGCTCGCGGACGAGTGGAACGTCACGCGCGTCACCTTCGACGAGTACCCCCGGAAGCTCGAGATCCTGGCGGCGCACTGCCGGACGGTCGGCCGGGATCCCGCGGCGATCCGGCTCTCGCTCATGGTCCCGATCGTGATCGGCCGGACCCCGGCCGAGGTGGCGAGCCGGCTCGCGCGGGGGCGCGAGTGGTTCCCTCGCGTCCCGGCGGACCCGGCGGAATGGCGCGCCCAGAGCTTCCTGCTGGGCTCGCCCGAGGAGGTGCTGGAGGGCCTGGCCCGGTGGCGCGGGCTCGGCATCCGCCGGGTGCTGCTGCAGCTCCTCGACATGGACGACCTGGCGGCGATCGAGCTCGTCGCCGAGCGCGTGCTGCCCGCCCTCGCCTGACGCGCTCCCGCCGCGGGGGGGCTAGAAGAAGTAGCGGCGCAGCCGGTCGGCCACCTCGAGCGGGCTCATGCCCGCGGGGAAGACGAGGTCCGCACCGCCCGGGGCGCCCGCCGAGCCGACCCGCATCGAGCCGTCCGAGAGCACCACGATCGGGATGCGCTGGGTCGCGGTGTCGCGGCGGACCGTCGCGCAGAAGGTCGCGGGGTCCAACTCGCGCGACGAGCAGGCCAGCACGATCAGGTCGGGGAGCGGGCCGTGCAGGCGCGCCATGAGGCCTGCCTCGTCCCGCGCCTGCACGACCGAGTAGCCGACCCGCTCGAGCGCCGAGCGCAGGCTCGAGCCGTCCTGCCCTACCGGCCGGCAGCCGTTCCCGGCCTCTCCCTCGCTCGCGCCGCCGCCGACGAGCAGCACGGTTTCCATGCCACGGATGCCCGTGCCAACGCCGTGCCAGGCGCCCCGGGGACCGATCCGGCAGGAATCGCCGCCGATCCGGCTGCCCGGCGAGGGCCGGGCGGCCTCCCGGGCGCGAGGCGGGGCCGGAGAAGGTCGCGCCGATGCCCCACCTGGGCGGAGCAGGTGACGCTCCGTGGCACCGAGGAGTCCTGCCCGGGCGGCCCGGCGCGCCACGCCCCGGGCTCCTGCCGCCGGTCGATCGGCGCCACCGGCCGCGGTCGGGGCGCGACGACCCGCCCCGTCGGCCGAGAGTACGGCACCCCTCGGGCCGCCGACCCGAGACCCCGCGGGACTACTTCGGGGCGTCCCCGGCCTTGAGCGTCGCCCGGAACCCGATCTTGTTCACCGCCTCGGCCAGTTGCACGATGCCGACCTGTGCGGGGTCAAACGTCACGCGCGCCTCCTTGTCCTTGAAGCTCACGTCCGCGCGACTCACGCCCTTGAGCCCCTCCAGGGCTCGTTTGACCGCGAGGGGTCACGCTCCTCAGGTCATGCCCTCGACGCTGAGCACGACGGTCGAGGTCGCGGCGAGAGTCACCTGCGCCACAAGCAGCACCACGATGGTCATCCACCACACGCCACGCGCGCTGCGTCTCACTGCTTCTTCTCCTCGTGCATGTCCATGCCTCCCACATCGTGACCCGAGGCGCTGGGATGGGGGCCGGCGTCGGTGACCCGCGCCAGGAGGTCGGCGGTCACTTCCGGGAAACGGTCGAGCACGATCGAGGCCCCGACGACCACGCTCGCCAGGATGAGGAGGGCGAGGCTGATCCGGCTGCCCGCCATGCGGCAGGCGAGCGCATCACACCGCCGGCGCTCCCGCCCGTAGAGCACGAACCCCGTCACGACGCCGATGACCCCGAGCGGGATCAGGATCCACCGGTACTGCATGGTCACCGCCATGAAGGCGCCGCTCCCGAGGCCGAGGGCCACGACCGCGAGGGGCAAGAGGCAGCACAGCGACGACAGGACCGCGCCGACCCAGGCGGCCACGCTTGCGCCCAGTGAGCCCCCCGTCACGGCTTTCTCCTCCAGAGCCGTCCATGCCGGTACGCCGCGAGCCCGGCGAGCCCCATGAGCAGCGCGAGCGCCGCCAGGTCCAGGCGGCCCGTCGCGGTCCCGAGGGCAGCGGCCCCGAGGCCCAGCACCAGGGCGGGTGTGAAGCAGGCCAGGCAGGCGAGCCCCGCGCCGATCACCCCGAAGATCAACCAGCGATCGCGCCACATCGCGTCCTCCTACTCCGCGGCGAACGCTCCGTATTCGAAGGTGAGCCGGTAGCGTCGTCCGCAACACTCGATCGCGTCGCCCGCTTTCGCGTCCTCCGGAACGATGACCGGTTGCTCACAGTCCGGACAGCTGACCCGGTAGGCGAGCGCCGCCACCCACCGCCCGCTCTCTGCTCGGATCCGAAGGGCGTGCCCCGCGCAATTGGGGCACTCGAGCAGGTCCCCTGGCCGGGCCCCGCCGGGCATCTCGATCGGCTCCCCGCAGTCCGGGCAGCGGACCGTCATGCCGATCAGATCCCCAGGAGCCGCTTCAGCCGGCCCCGGTCGAACCCCACGATCACCTCGTCGTCGACCGTGATCACGGGAACGGCCAGGCGGCCGGTCCTGGCGATCAGCTCCTCGCGCGCCGCCGCGTCCTCGGCGACGTTCTTCGAGGCGAAGGCAATCCCGTGAGACGAAAGAAACTCTTTCGCCAGGTGACAGGACTGTCAGGTGGTGGACCAGTAGACCGTGATGCGCCGGTCAGTCATCGTTCCTCTCTCCCCCCAGGAGACCTGCGAAGACTCGCTCGGCGAGCTTGAACGCCTCGGATACCGGCGTCGCCGCCCCCGCCACCCCGGAGTTGGTGGCCCACCACGCGCGCACATGCTCTTCCGACCGGAAGAAGTTCAGGGTCGTTCAGAGCGAGGTCGAGACCCGTCGCTCCCCCTCGCACGGCTTCCCCACCCACACCATGACTCCCTCGGCACCCGCCCCGGGCCCGAGCGGGCCAGCTGACAGCTCCAGGCGCTCCCCGCAGTCATGGCAGCGCGAGCGGATCCCCACGGCCTGCCCCAGCATGGGGGCGATCCCGAGCGCATCGATGGCGCAGCAGGCGTAGCGGTCCCCGCGCCCGGGCAGGTGCACCACGAAGGCCGTCGGCAGGGCGGAGAAGGGGTACGCCAGGTCCACGCGACCATCGCCGACCTGGATCAGGTCCTCCTCGTCGAGCCGCGTCAGGGCCTCCCGGATCTCGTCAGAGGTATGCTCGGGAAAGGCCTGGCCGATCCGATCGACCGCGACCGGGCCCGGCTCCTCGATGAACTGCCGGAGGATGCCCTGCAGGATCCTGGTCTCCCGCCCCGCGCGACGCCTGGCCCATCGGGCCTCGAAGGCCGGGTCGATCAACTCCGCAGCGGTCTTGATCGCGAACGACATGGCCATGCTCCTCTCGGGGCGCCTCGCGCGACTCGTTCTCCCCTGGTGCAACCCTAAAGTCTGTAGTAGCTATAGAGTCAAGCGCTTTCAGGGGGAGGCCGCAGATGAACGTCACATCGGGCGGGCTGGCCATCGGGGTGCTATCCAGGCGAACCCGGTGCAAGGTGGAGACGATCCGGTATTACGAGAAGGCGGGCCTCCTCCCCGCCCCTTCGCGAAGTCCGGGGGGCTACCGGCTCTACAGCGACGCTCACCTCAAGCGGCTGAGCTTCATCCGGCGCGCCCGGGCCCTCGGTTTCTCCATCCATGAGGTCCGGAGGCTCCTCGAGCTCGCCGATGAACGCAGACGTCCGTGCGCCGAGGTTCGTGACGTTGCCGCGGCGCATCTCGAAGACGTTCAGGCCAAGATCGCAGACCTGAGGGCAATGGCGCGCGTCCTCCGCGAGACCGTCGCCCGGTGCGCCGGCGGTCGAAGCGCCGACTGCCCCCTCATCGAGGCGCTGTATCGGGAGGCCCCCTGACTGGCGACGCGACGGCCGGCGGCGGGGACCAGCGCCGGGCGGCCCGCGCGGCCCGCCCGGTCAGCGACGCGCCGTCTCGCGCCGGGCGCGGACGGCCTTGGCGAGATCGTCGAGCACCGGGACCGTGTCGTCCCAGGCCAGGCAGGCGTCCGTGATGCTCTGGCCGTAGGTCAGGGGGACGCCGGGCCGCACGTCCTGCCGCCCGCCGACCAGGTGGCTCTCGATCATGACCCCGAACACGTGCCGGCTCCCCGCCGCGACCTGGGCCGCGAGGTCGCGGGCGACCACGGGCTGACGGGTGTGGTCCTTCCCGCTGTTCCCGTGGGAGCAGTCCACCATCAGCCGGGGCGGCAGCCCGGCCCGGAGGAGCGCCTTCGCCGCCTGCTCCACGTCCTCGGCGTGATAGTTCGGCCGGCGGAGCCCGCCGCGGAGGATCACGTGGCACGCGTCGTTGCCGCGCGTCACCACGATGGCGGCCAGCCCCTGCTTCGTCACCGACAGGAACTGGTGGGGGTGCATGGCGGCGCGGATCGCGTCCACCGCGATCTGCACGTTGCCATCGGTGCCGTTCTTGAAGCCGACCGGCATCGACAGCCCGGAGGCCAGCTCCCGGTGCACCTGGCTCTCGGTCGTGCGGGCCCCGATCGCGCCCCACGAGACCAGATCGGCGATGAACTGCGGCGTGATCGTGTCCAGGAACTCGCAGCCGACCGGCACCCCCATCGCGCCCAGGTCGAGCAGCAGGCTCCTGGCAAGGCCCAGGCCCTCGTTGATCGCGAAGCTCCCGTCCAGGCGCGGATCATTGATGAGGCCCTTCCACCCCACGGTCGTGCGCGGCTTCTCGAAGTACACGCGCATCACGACCAGGAGATCGTCGGCCAGCCGGTCGGCCACGCCGCGGAGGCGGTGCCCGTACTCGCGCGCCGCCGCGACGTCGTGGATCGAGCACGGCCCCACCACCACCAGCAGCCGGTCGTCCTCGTCGCGGAGGATCCGGTTGATCCCGTCGCGGGCTTCCGCCACCGTCGTGGAGACCTCGTCGGTGATGGCGAACTGCTCCATCAGGATGGCGGGAGGGATCAGCGGCCGGAGCCGCTCGATCCGGAGATCGTCGGTCAAGCGCAGCATCATCATCGTCGTGTCCTCGCTCGGCCCCCCGGCCCGGGATCGTGCCTCGCCGGACCGCACGGGCGACCCGCCACGCGGGGCGACCCGTCTCCGCGCGCGCAACGCTCCTGACTATAGGGACCCCCGGGGCGGGGCGCAAGGGATCCGCCGGCGCCCCGGGGGCCGCCGGCGGCGGCCGCGCCGTTGCCCCCGGCGATGCGCCGCGGCATGATGGGCGCGTGAAGAGCGGCCGGAATTCGCGGCCAGCCGAGTGGGGCAAGACCCCCGGGGCACCCGAGGAGATCCGGTTCCTCCACGGTCCCCAGACCCGCAGCTTCGAACTCGGTCGCGCGATCGAGATCTTCTTCGAGTTCCTGCGCGGCTTCCGCACGCTCCACTTCGTCGGCCCGGGCGTGACCGTCTTCGGGTCGGCGCGGTTCCCCGAGGACCACCCCTACTACGGGCTCGGCCGGGAGCTGGGCGCCCGGCTGGCGCGGGCGGGGTTCACGGTGATGACCGGCGGCGGCCCGGGGCTCATGGAGGCGGTGAACCGGGGCGCGAAGGACGTCGGCGGCCGCTCCGTCGGCTGCAACATCGAGCTCCCGCAGGAGCAGAAGCCCAACGCCTACCTGGACCGCTGGATCACGTTCCGGCACTTCTACGTCCGGAAGGTGATGCTCGTGAAGTACTCCTACGCCTTCGTCGCGCTCCCGGGCGGATTCGGGACGCTCGACGAGATCTTCGAGACCGCCACCCTCATCCAGACCGGCAAGATCCTCGACTTCCCGCTGATCCTGATGGTCCGGGAGTTCTGGCAGCCGCTCCTCGAGTTCATGGAGACCCGGCTGGTCCGGGAAGGCACGGTGGACCCGGCCGACCCCAAGCGCCTGCTGGTGACGGATTCCCCCGGGGAGGCGGTGGAGTCGATCCTGGAGGCGGCGACCCGGCGGTTCGGCCTCACCTACGAGCCCCCGATCCGCCGCCGCTGGCTCCTCTGGGAGCGCGCCGGGCTCCGGAACGGCCGCGACGCCCCGCGGTCCCCCGACCCCCCGCCGCCTGTCCGTTCGCGCGCGGTCGGCGGCCGCCCGACCCCCGCTCGCGGCGGCCCCGGCCCCGAGGATCAACCCAGCGGGACCCGCTCGCGATAGCCCGGCACCGCGGCGTCCCAGCCCAGCTCCCGCCGGATCCGGTCGGCCAGCGTCGCGGCCGAGCCGGGCTCGCCGTGCACGACGAGGATGCGGCGCGGCGGCCGCGTGGCCGTCCGGAGCCACCGGAGCAGGCCGTCGGCGTCGGCGTGCGCGGAGAGCCCGTGGATCGTCTCGACGTGCGCCCGGACCGGCACGTCCTCGCCGAAGATCCGCAGCGTGCGGGCGCCGCTCTGGAGCAGACGGCCCCGCGTCCCCGCCGCCTGGTACCCGACGAGCAGGACCGTGCTCCGCGGATCCGGCAGGCGGCGGCGCAAGTGATGGAGCACGCGGCCGCCGGTCGCCATGCCGCTGGAGGCGATCACCACCAGCGGCCCGGCGCGCTCGTTCAACGCCTTGGACTCGTCGACCGTCCGGGCCAGGTGGAAGTCGCCGGTCCGGAGCGGGCACGCCCCCGACAGCACCGGGCGCGCGGGCTCCGGATCGAGGTCCTCCGGGTGGCTGCAGTAGAGCCCGGTGGCGTCGATCGCCATCGGGCTGTCCACGTACGTGGGCAGCCGCGGGAGGCGGCCGCCGTCCTCGAGCGCCCGGAGGTGGTAGATCAGCTCCTGGGTGCGTCCGACCGCGAACGCGGGGATCACGATGACGCCGCCGCGCCCGAGGGCTTCGCGCACGGCGCGCTCGATCTGATCGGGAACGGGTTCGGGGTCGTGGCGGCGGTCGCCGTAGGTCGACTCGACGAAGACGTACTCCGCCTCCCCGATCGGATCGGGATCAACCAGGAGCGGAGCCGCGTATCGCCCGATGTCGCCCGAGAACACGACCCGGAGCGGCGCCGTCACCACGTCCAGGTCGAGGTGGATCGACGCCGAGCCCAGGATGTGGCCGGCCGGCCGGAACGTCGCGTGGACGCCGGGCAGCACCGGCACCGCCTTCCGGTACTCGTTCCCCGTGACGCGCCGGGCTGCGCGCACGCCGTCCTCCGCGGTGTAGAGCGGCAGCGCCGGGCGGTGCTTCGACGTCTGGCCCCGGTTGTGGAACTCCGCCTCCTCCTCCTGGAGGTGCCCCGAGTCGGGGAGGAGGATCCCGGCCAAGTCGGCGGTCCCGCGGGTCGCGAGGACCGGCCCCCCGAACCCGTCCCGGCAGAGCCGCGGGAGGTAGCCGGTGTGGTCGATGTGGGCGTGGGTGAGCGCGACGACGTCGATGCGCTCGGCGGCGATCGGCAGCGGCTGCCAGTTGCGGAGCCGCAGCTCCTTCAGGCCCTGGAACAGCCCGCAGTCGACGAGCAGCCGCCGGTCGCCCACCTCCAGGAGGAACTTGGAGCCCGTCACGGTGCCGGCGCCTCCGAGGCATTCGACGACGGCGAGCGGGCGCGCGGTCACGGCGGCGATCGTAGCATGGCGACCGCGGGGAGGCGACCTTGACCGCCGCCGGGCCGGATGCGATAACCCGGCCCATGAGCCCTCGACGAGCCCCCTGCGGAGCCCGGCCGTGACCGCCCGCCGCGTGCTGATCACCGTTCCCCACACCTACCAGCGCGACGCGCCCTACCTGGAGCGCCTGGTCGCGGTCGGCCTGGACGTCGAGCGCCGGATCGGCCGCCACGGCAAGCTGACCGAGGAAGAGCTCCTGGCCGCCCTGCCCGGGGTGGTCGCCACGCTGGCCAGCAGCGAGCCGTACACCGAGCGCGTGTTCCGGTCGGCGCCCGACCTGCGGGTGGTCGCGCGGTGGGGCGTCGGCTACGACGCGATCGACGTGGACGCGGCGACCCGGCACGGGGTCCTCGTCTGCACCGCGGTGGGCGCGAACCACGAGGCGGTGGCGGACTACGCGGTCGCGCTGATGTGCGCGCTCCAGCGCGGACTCCTGGCGAACCACCGGCTGATCACCAAGGGCACCTGGAAGACCGAGTTCCACCCCGGGATCTGGCGCGCCACCGTCGGCATCGTCGGCCTGGGGCGGATCGGGCAGGCAGTCGCGCGCCGGTGCGCGGGGTTCGGGATGACGATCCTGGCCCACGAGCCGTTCCCGGACCTCGCGGCGGTGCGGGAGCTGGGCGTCCAGCTGGTCGCTCTCGAGGAGCTCCTGCGGCGCGCCGATCTCGTCACCCTCCACTGCCCGGCCACGGCCGAGAACCGGCACCTCATCAACCGGGAGCGGCTCGCGCTCATGAAGCCGACCGCGTACCTGGTCAACACCGCGCGCGGCACCCTGGTCGACGAGGCGGCGCTCCACGAGGCGCTCGTGACCGGCCGGATCGCCGGAGCGGGGCTGGACGTCTTCGAGAAGGAGCCCCTCCACGATTCCCCGCTGTTCAGCCTGGACAACGTGATCCTGAGCCCGCACGTGGCCGGGATCGACGAGACCTCGGAGGTCGCGATGGCCGACCGGGCGATCGACGCGATCCTGGCCGTGTGGCGCGGCGAGGCGCCGCCGCGCGAGTGCGTGGTGAACCCGGAGGCGCTCCCCGCGCGCCGGGGGGCCCCGGGGGACCCCCGGCGGCCCCGGTAGGGGCGCGCACCGGGCGGGGGACGGGCGGGGCCCGCGAGCCGCGCCGGGGGTCAGGGAATCAGCAGCACCTTCCCCGCCGTCCGCCGGGCCTCGAGCTCCCGGTGGGCGCGAGCCGCCTCGGCCAGCGGGAACGTGGCGCCGATGCGGAGCTTCAGCTCCCCCTTCTGGATCCAGCCGAGCACGTCCCCCGCGCGGCGCTCCAGCTCCGGACGGGTCGCGACGTAGTGGAAGAGGCTCGGCCGGGTGAGGAACAGGGAGCCGCGCGCGTTGAGCACCTGCGGGTCGAACGCCCCGACCGGGCCGCTCGACTGGCCGTACAGCACCATGTAACCGCGCGGCGCCAGGCAGTTGAGCCCCTTGTCGAAGGTGTCGCGCCCGACGGAGTCGTACACGACCTGCAGGCCCTGGCCCCCGGTCAGCCGCTTGACCTCGGCCTCGAAGTCCTGGCGCGTGTAGAGGATGACCTCGTCCGCGCCCGCCTCCCGGGCGAGCGCCGCCTTGGCGTCGGTCGACACCGTCCCGATGACGCGCGCGCCGGCCCGCTTCGCCATCTGGCAGAGCAGGAGCCCCACGCCGCCGGCCGCCGCGTGGACGAGACACGCGTCGCCCCGCTTCAGCGGGTACGTGGAGTGCGCCAGGTAGTGCGCGGTCATCCCCTGGAGCATCGCCGCGGCGCCGGCGCGCGCGTCGAGGCCGGCCGGCAGCGTGACGACCCGATCCGCCGGCACGACGGCGTGGGTCGCATAGGACCCGGGCACCCCCGTCCAGGCGACCCGGTCGCCCGCGCGCACGGTCGTCACGCCCGGGCCGACCGCCTCGACCACGCCCGCGCCCTCCAGGCCGAGCGCCACCGGGAGCGGGTTCTTGTAGAGCCCGCTCCGCTGGTACACGTCGATGAAGTTCACGCCGGCGGCCTCCAGTCGCACCAGCACCTGGCCGTCGGCCGGCCGCGGGGTCGGCAGCTCCTCGAGCCGCATGGCCTCCGGACCGCCGTACTGCGGGACGCGGATCGCGCGCATCTCGTGGACCTCCCTCGTGGGGATCGTGCCCTCACCGGGCCTCGGGGGACCGCGCCCGGATGTGCCCACGATACGGCGTGGCGGTGACGCCTTCAACCGTCGGTCGGGCCGCCGGCCACCGCATCCCGCCCTCGTCCCGCCGTCGCCCCGCGACAGGCCCTCAGCCGGGCAGGCGGTCGGTGGACCGGAGCCGCCCCTCGACGCCGGCCGGCGCGTCGCCGTGTCACGCGGGTCGCGGTATCGTCCATGGGCGTCCCGGGGACGGGGACCGGCGCGGCCGGCCGGGCGCGGGTCGCCGCGGGTCCCGCGAGCCCGCAGGGCGGCGCAGCGGCCGGACCGCCGGGCGCGGTCAATCCGGCGAACACCGGGGTCTTTCGCGGGCCGCCACCTGCCGCGCCTGCTCGAGGCGGGGGGTCAGGTCGCGTCGGTCCAGCGCCTGCTCGAGAATGCGCAGGGTGGCCGCCGCGCGTCCGAGATCGATCCGCCCCCCCTGCGCGGCCACGATCGCGGCGACGTCCTCCAGGTCCTGGGGACGCCCGGCGAGCACCTTCATGACGACGAGGTCGTCCGCCGCCGCGACCGGGACCGGGACGCCGTCGACGAGACACACCCGGGCGCGGGCGAGGAACTGCTCCTCCGGCCCCGGCCCCGCCAGCACGAAGTCGACGGGGATCCGGGTGGGCTCGTGGACCAGGGGCAGGACACGCGTCTCCGTGGCGAACGCGACAACGTTCGCGCCGCGTGGCCCGAAGCGTCGAGCCTCGAGCGCCGCGAGGACCTCCTCGATCGAATGCCCCCCGGCATCGAGCGTGATGTCGACGTCGGCGGTCAGGCGGGCGGCGCCGTAGAGGATGGCGGCCTGGGCGCCGAACAGGTACCAGCGGATCCCGAGCGGCTCGAACGCGGCCCGGGCCGCGTCCAGCAGCTCAGCGATCGGGGAGAGGGGCGAGGGCACGCGCCGCTCGATCGAGGCAGCGCTTGAGCTCTAGGTGGTGGGCGAGGTCCTCGGCCCGCTCCGCGTCGGAGGGCCAGTCCGGCCGCACGCATCGCATGTGGAGCCAGAGCGCCCGGGACGCGCGGAGCGACGGCTCCGGCCCGTCGGCTTCGACCGCCTCCGCCCAGTGGCGCCGCTTGCTCGCCCGGACGCGCGCCCAGGGGCGCTCGACGAATTGCCGGACCGACGCGGGATCCATGGGGCCGACCGTTCAAGCGGCTCGACGAGCCGGATCGCGGCCATCATAGGCGCCCGGGCCGGACCCGTCAACGTCGCCTCGCGACGTCGCCTCGCGACGCGCTATGATCCTGCCGTCCGGGCGGCCGGGCGACGCCTCGCGGTGGAGCCGCCCGCGGCCATCCACTCGTCGGCGGCAGGAGGCTTCCATGAGAGAGGCTCTGGGACTGGCTCTCAGACTCGCCTGCGCGCTCGCGCTGGCCGGCTGTATGGGCATGGCGGCGACGGGCGGCGGTCCCGCGGCGACGGCGGACCTCGTCGATCCGACGGGTCAGCGGATCGGGACGGCCACGCTCACCGAGTCCGGCGGGCAGGTGCTGGTGCGCATCGAGGCTCGCGGCCTGACGCCCGGCCGGCACGGGATCCACATCCACGCGGTGGGCGCCTGCGATCCGCCCGGCTTCACGAGCGCCGGCGGCCACTACAACCCCCTCGCCCGGAAGCACGGGCTCGAGGCGCCGGACGGGCCGCACGCCGGCGACCTGCCGAACCTCGAGGCCGACGCGGCCGGCCGGGCGCGCTACGAGGCCCGGACGAGCCTCGTCACCGTCAGCGACGGCCCGCGCTCCGTGTTCGACGCCGACGGCAGCGCCATCGTGATCCACGAGAAGGAGGACGACCAGCGCACGGACCCGGCGGGCAACTCGGGGGCCCGCGTCGCGTGCGGCGTGCTCGTGCGGCGGTGAGCCGTCGCGGCCCCGGCGCCGCCCGGGTCAGACCCGGGCGCGGCGCCCGGGCCGGCCGGATCGGCCCCCGCCGCGGGTCCGCCGCCCGGCGCCGCGCGCCTTGCGGCCGCGCCCCGCCGGCCGGCCGGGGGCAGCCCCGTCGGGGAGCGAGGCCAGGATGCGCCGGATCTGCCGGCGCCCGAGCCGGCGGAGCCCGACCAGCATCGCCCGGTTCTTGCCGGCCGGGGCGGAGCGGCCCTGCTCCCACTGGACCACCGCCGCGGGACTCACGCCGACCAGGCGCGCCACCGCCGCCTGGCTGAGCCTCAGCCGGCCGCGCAGCTTCCGGATGAGGCCGGGAGACAGGCGCGCCGCCTGGGCCTCCTCCTCGGAGACCGCCGGCTGCCATCCCTGGCTCGACGCGCTGGCCTCCCACCGGCTGGCGATGTCCCGGAGCCTGTCCAGCTGCACGCGCAGGTCGCGGACCGACTGCCGGAGCCGCCGCACGTCGCGCCGGAGCGGCGTCAGCGCGCCGCGGACCTGCCTCCGCGCTCCGCGCGCGATCGCCTCCTTGATCGCCATCTCGATCCTGGCCAAGCGCGCTCCTCCCGCCCCGAGGTGTGGGATGCGCCGCGCGAACGCCAGCGCGACGCGTCGACGCTAGCAAGGCGCCGCCACGCCTGTCAACGAATGCGAGCGGCCTGGCTGTCTGCGGGCGCCGAACCCGGCCGGCGCGCCGCCGCCGACCGCCGGCGCCGAGGCCCCGGCGCGGCCGCAAACCCGGTCGCGCTAGAATCGTCGTCGGGACACCCACGATGCGCGTGCTGGTGATGGGGACCGGCGGGACCGGCGGCTACTTCGGCGGGCTCCTGGCCCGCGCGGGCGAGGACGTCACGTTCGTCGCGCGGGGCGCGCACCTGGAGGCGATCCGGGCCGCCGGCCTCACGGTGCGCTCGCGGATCCTCGGCGACTTCCGCATGCCGGCCCGGGCCGTCGCCGATCCGGGGGCCGTCGGGCCGGTCGACCTGGTCCTCTTCTGCGTGAAGGCGTACGACACCGAGTCGGCGGCGGCGGCGCTCCGCCCGGCGATCGGGGCCGACACGGTGATCCTGCCGGTGCAGAACGGGATCGACGGCGCGGAGCGGATCGGGCGCGTGCTCGGCCCCGGTCACGTCGTCGGCGGCCTGGCCGCCGTGTCCTCGGTGATCGAGGCGCCCGGAGTGATCGACCACCGGGCCGGCCCGGGTCGGATCGAGCTGGGCGAGCTCGACGGGGGGTCGAGCGCGCGCACGGAGCGGATCGCCGCCGCGCTCCGGAACGCCGGCATCCCCGTGGCGCTCCGCCCGGACATCCGCGTCGCGCTCTGGGAGAAGTTCGTCCTGATCTGCGGCCTCTCGGGCCTCACCGCGCTGACGCGGCTGCCGATCGGGGCGGTGCTCGCCTGTCCCGAGACACGGGCGCTCCTGGAGGCGTGCCTCGCCGAGACCGAGGCGGTCGGGCGCGCCCGGTCCGTGCCCCTCCCCGAGGGCTGCGCGGCGCGCACGATGGCCTTCTTCGGCCAGGCCGACCCCCGCGTCCGGGGCTCGCTCTACTACGATCTGGTCGCCGGACGCCGGCTGGAGATCGAGACGCTGAACGGGACCGTGGTCCGCCTGGGCCGCGCGGCGGGCGTGCCGACCCCGGCCAACTTCGCGATCCACGCCGCCCTCCGGCCGTACGCGGACGGGCCGCCGGAGGGCGCCGGGCCGGCCTGAACGCCGCGTGCTACCATGGGGCGTCCGCGCAACCCGGGCGCCGACCCTCGCCGGGCCGCCCGGGATCGTCTCGAGAAGGAGCCGCGCATGTCCGGTCGCCCGTTCCTGCAGATCCCCGGTCCGACCCTGGTCCCGGAGCGAATCGTCCGCGCGATGTCGCAGTCGATCATCGACCACCGGGGGCCGAGGTTCGCGGCGCTGGTCGCCGAGATCCTGACCGGGCTGCGGGGCGTCTTCCAGGCGGAGCACGGGCACCCGGTGGTCTATCCGGGCTCGGGCACCGGCGGCTGGGAGGCGGCCGTCGTCAACACGCTCTCGCCCGGCGACCGCGTCCTCGGCGTGGTGAACGGGCACTTCTCGCACCTCTTCTGCCGCACCGCCGTCGCGCACGGCATCGACGTGGACCGGCTCGAGGTCCCGTACGGGGCCGGCGTCCCCCTGGACGGCGTCGCCGAGCGCCTGCGGGCCGACACGACGCACCAGCTCCGCGCGGTCCTGGTCGTCCACAACGAGACGTCGACCGGGGTCACCAGCGACGTGGCGGGGGTCCGGCGCGCGCTCGACGAGGCGCGCCACCCCGCGCTCCTCCTGGTCGACGTCGTCTCCTCGCTGGCGTCGATCGACTTCCGGTTCGACGCGTGGGGCGTCGACGTCGCGCTCACCGGACCCCAGAAGGGGCTCATGCTCCCGCCCGGGCTCACCATCCTCATGGCGAGCGAGCGGGCGGTGCGGGCGAGCCAGGCCGCGAAGTGCCCGCGCGCGTACTGGGACTGGACGCCCGTCCTCGAGCGGAACCGGCGCGGCGAGTTCCCCTACACGCCGGCCACCGCGCTCCTGTTCGGGCTCCGCGAGGCGATCGCGATGCTCCAGGAGGAAGGGCTCCCCGCCGTCTTCCAGCGGCATGCCCGGCTGGCCGAGGCGTGCCGGCGCGCCGTCCGGGCGCTGGGCCTGGAGATCCTCTGCCGCGACCCCCGGGAGGCGTCGAACACGCTCACCGCGGTCGTGATGCCCCCCGGGCTCGACTCGGACGCCTACATCGCGCACGCCAACCGCACCCTCGACCTGTCGCTCGGCGTCGGGCTCGGCAGCGTCAAGGGCCGCGTCTTCCGGATCGGCCACCTGGGCAGCCTCAACGCCCTCGAGCTGCTCGCGGGGCTGGCCGGGGTGGAGATGACGCTCAAGAGCTTCGGGGTGCCGGTGACGCTCGGAGCCGGGCTGGCCGCCGCCGAGGCGTACCTCATGGAGACCGCGCGCCCGCGCTGAGCGGACCGCGCGACCCGGCGCCCGGCGCCCCGCTCCGGCGGCGACCGGACGGCCGGGCGGCGAGAAGGAGATCGGGCGATGAAGGGCCGCGTCGCGGTCATGACCAGGTTCAACGGCGATTTCGAGATCCGCGAGTACCCCGTCCCCGAGGTCGAGCCGGACGCCGTGCTCGTCCGGATCACCCGGGGTGGGATCTGCGGCTCCGACCTCCACATCTGGCGCGGGGAGCTGCAGGAGCTCATCGGGGCGCCCGACCGGGGCCAGACCTTCGGCCACGAGATGTGCGGCGTGGTCGAGCAGCTCGGGCGCCACGTGACGACCGACTCGACCGGGCAGCCGCTCCGGGAGGGTGACCGGGTCACCTACTGCTACTTCTACCCCTGCGGCCGCTGCCCGGCGTGCCTGGACGGCCACCGCGCGGCCTGCCCGAACAAGCGGCGCGGGACGCGCTACGCCGACGACCCGCCGCACTTCGTCGGCTCGTACGCCGACTACTACTACCTGCGGCCCGGCCACTTCGTCTACAAGGTGCCGGACGGCATCTCCGACGACGTCGCCACCCCGGTGAACTGCGCGCTCGCCCAGGTGCTCTACGGCCTGGAGCGCGTCCGCGTGCGCGTCGGGGACACCGTGGTGATGCAGGGCGCCGGCGGGCTCGGGCTCAACGCCGCCGCGGTCGCCAAGGAGATGGGCGCGACGACCGTCATCGTCATCGACCAGATCCCGGAGCGCCTGGACCTGGCCCGGCGGTTCGGCGCCGATCACACCCTGAGCCTCCAGGACCTGCCCACCAGCGCCGAGCGGGTGGCGGCGGTCCGCGAGCTCACCCGCGGCTGGGGCGCCGACGTCGTCTGCGACTTCGTCGGGTTCCCGAGCGTCATCCCCGAAGGCCTCCAGATGCTGAAGAGCGGCGGGACGTACCTCGAGATCGGACACATCAGCCCCGGGCACAAGCTCGAGTTTCACCCGGCCTCGCTCGTCTGGCGGTCCCACACGATCGTGGGGATGATCCAGTACGAGCCGTGGGCGATCCAGCGGGCGCTCACGTTCCTCGAGAAGAACCAGCGGAAGTACCCGTTCACGGAGGTGATCTCGCACGTCTACCCGCTGGAGCGGATCGGCGAGGCCTTCCGGGAGGCCGAGTGGCTGGGCCGCCAGGCGAGCCCCCACAAGATCAGCCGGGCCGCCATCGCGCCGTGGGGCGCGTGAGGGGCGGCGCGGCGGGCCGCCGCCGGACCCGCGATGCCCGATCGGATCGAGCCGTGGATGATGGAGGAGGTCAAGGCCCACCTCGAGCGCGAGTTCCTGGAGTCGCGGATCGAGTACTTCCCGCGGGGCGGCGGAGCCGCCGTCATGTACCGCATCGAGATCCGGACCCACACCGGCGGGCAGCACCTCCTGCACCAGCTCTGGCTCGACAAGAGCTTCTTCCTGCGCAACGCCGACCGGTCGGCGCTCCGGAGCGCGCTGGAGGGCGCCGATCTCCGGCAGACGATGAAGAAGGCGCGGGACAAGATCGTGGAGCTCCGGTGAGCCGCCGGTCGGGAGGCCGCTGACGTGGCCGCGGCGGTCGCCCTGCGACCGGCCGGCCCCGCGGACGTCCCGACCCTGCTGGGGCTCATCCGCGGGATCGCCGAGTACGAGCGGCTCGCCCACGAGGTCGAGGCGACCGAGGCCCTCCTGCGGGAGCACGGGTTCGGGCCCCGGCCGGTCTTCGAGGCGATCCTCGCCGAGCGCGACGGCCACGCGGTCGGCTTCGCCCTCTACTTCTTCACCTACTCGACCTTCACCGGCCGCCCCACCCTCTACCTCGAGGACCTGTTCGTCCGGCCGGAGGAGCGCCGCGCCGGGATCGGGCGGCAACTCCTGCGCCGGCTCGCCCGGATCGCGGTGGAGCGCCGCTGCGGGCGCATGGAGTGGTCGGTCCTCGACTGGAACACGCCGGCGCGCGACTTCTACTTCAGGCTCGGCGCCCGGGCGATGGACGAGTGGACCGTGTTCCGCATGACGCCCGAGGCGTTCGGGCGCCTGGCGCGGGAGGGCGTCCCCGGCGACCCGCCGGACGAGGCGGTCTGAGCGGCGGGCCGCCGCCCGAGGCCGCCCAAGCCGATGGCCCGCCGCCCTACGCCCGGTCCATCGAGAGCTGGAGGCGATGGGCCAGCGTGAGCGCGCCGGCGTCGCCCCCGCGCTCCGCGAGCCGCGCCGGCGCCAGGTCCTCCGCGGCGAGCGCCTGCGCGAAGTCGACCGCGCCCGTCTCGACCAGGAGCACCCACGGCCACGGCTCCTCGGCGGCCCCGACCTCGCCGCCCTTGAGCTTCCCCTCGGCGGTCTTGACGCGCGTGGTCTCCGGCACCGTCTCGAGCAGGTGCACCCCGACCACGCCGGTCCGGTCCAGCAGCGCCGCCGGCGCGACCTCTCGCAGCCAGCGCGCGAACTCCGCCGCGCTTCCCGCCGCCGGACGGGCCCGGACGCTGACGAGCGCGCCGCCCTGGCCCCTCCCCACCGTGGCCACGACGCGGCAGCCGAGGCGCACGGTGTTCCGGAAGTGCGGCAGGACGCGCCGCGTCCAGGGCGTCGGGAAGTTGAGGCGCAGGACGTACGGAGCGCTCCGGACGGTCTCGACCGTCGCCGTCTCGTAGAGGTCCAGGTACTCGAGCCGCCTGTCCGCGCAGTCGTACCGGCGGCCGCGCAGGAATCCCGGGATGCCGACCCGCTCGGCGACGTGCTCCCGGTCGTGCCACCGGATCATCTCCAGGTCGCCCTCGGGGGCGATGCCGTGCCAGATGATGAGGACGCCCTCTCCGATCAGCGCCATGCAGGATCTCCTCGCTCGGGGTGCACGCCAATCTGCAGCTGGAGGTCGACGGACTCCCGCCGCCGCTCGCGACTGCGGGGTGGGCGGCCGCGCGGGAACCCCGGGACCCCGACGCCCTCCGGGGTGCGATCGCGGTCGTGCCGCCGCCCGTCCCCGCCCCGGCCCGGGACGCGATGCTGTGCCCCACCGCCAGGACCCCGTGCCCGAGGAGCGGCACGCCCGCGCCTCCGCGACCGTCACCGGGCGACGGCGTCGAGGGTCGCCGGCGCGTGCGGGGCCTCCGGCGGGCCGATCGGCCGGACGATCGGCAGCGTCACTCCCGCGGTCCGGTAGGCCCGGACCTCCGCCCGCGCGCGGGGCCCGTCGCCGATGGCCCCCAGCGCCTCGACGAGCCGGCCGGGGACGGCATCGGCGTCCCGGCCCGGCCGCCGGTCCCGGTCGAAGGCGGCCAGCTCGGCGCCGAAGCCGCTCGCGCGGAACATCGTCCGGTAGTACGGCAGCGACAGGTAGCGGACCAGCTCCTCGCGGAAGAGCCGTCGACCGCCCGGCACGTCGTCGGTGACCGCGACCGGGACCGCGGCGGCGACCTCGAAGCCCCCCAGGTCGCGGCCGGCGCGGGCCCGGCCGCGGCGGAGCGCCGGCACGGCGACGTCGCGCACGTACGCCGGGGCGCACAGCCACAGCACGACGCCGTCGGCGACCTCGCCGGCCAGCTCGAGCATGGGCGGAGCGAGCCCGGCCAGCAGCACCGGGGGCGGCGGGGCGGCCCGGAACGCGCCGGTCCAGCGCACGCGGTAATGGCGCCCCTCGAACCGGACCTCGCCGGCCAGCGCGCCGCGCAGGACCGCGACGTACTCGCGCATGAGCTCGAGCGGCCGGCCCATGTCGAGGCCGAACGCATCGCGCATCGACGGCCCGTGACTCACCCCGATGCCGAGGCGGAACCGTCCCCCCGACAGCTCCGTGAGCGTCGCGGCCTCCTGCGCCATCGCCACCGGGTGCCGCGGGTAGATCGGCACCACGCCGGTCCCGAGACCGATCCGCGCGGTCGCGTGCCCGTACGCCGCGAGCACCAGGAACCCGTCGCGGCCGCTCCCGTGCGTCGTCCACACGCTCTCGTACCCGAGCGCCTCGGCCGTCCGGACCAGCGCGACCGCGCGCCTCAGGTCCTCGCGCGGCGAGAGGTACGCGCCCACGCGGTCGCGCTCCGCGGTGCTCGGAGGATGCGCACGCTCCGCCATCCGGCCCCGAAGGATACCGCATCGCCGGCGCGTCGCGCCACGCGTCCGCCGCGAGCGCCCCGGTTGCGCCGGCCGGAGCCGGTCCAGTACCATCGGCGCGTGCTGCTCCAGCAGGCCGTCAACGCGGTGACCCTGGGGAGCCTCTACGCGCTGATCGCGATCGGGCTCGCGATCACCTTCTCGATCCTCGACGTGGTCAACTTCGCCCAGGGCTCGCTGGTGATGTGGGGCGCTTACCTCGGCGCGGCGTTCGCGGTCGGGCTCGGCCTCGGGCTGTGGGTCCCGCTCCTGGCCGCGATGCTACTGGTCGGCCTCCTGGGCGTGGCGCTCGAGCGCGGGTCGCTCCAGCCGCTCCGCCGGCGCCGCGCGCCGCCGATCGCGGCCCTCCTGGCCACGCTCGGGAGCGCCACGATCCTCGACCACCTGATCCTGATCGTCTTCGGCCCCGACACGCGCCCGTTTCCGAGCCCCTTCCCGGTGCGCATGGTCGAGGTCGCCGGGGCGCAGGTCTCCACCCTGGAGGTGACGATCACCGCGATCGCGCTGGCCCTCCTGGCCGGGCTCCAGGCGATGCTGCGCCGGACGCGCCTGGGCCTCGCGATGCGGGCAATCGCCCAGGACGGCCGGGTCGCGGGCCTGATGGGGATCGACACCGACCGCGTGGTCGCGCTGGCGTTCGGGATCGGCGCCGCGGTGGGGGGAGTCGGCGGCGTGCTGACGGGGATCTACTACAACTCGGTCGACGTCGGGATGGGGTACTCCGCCGGGCTCAAGGGCTTCACGGCGATGGTCATCGGCGGCATGGGCAGCCTGCCGGGCGCGATCCTGGGCGGCTATCTCCTCGGGGCGGCCGAGACGGCGGCCACGGCGGTGTTCTGGTCGGGGTACCGCGACATCATCGCGTTCGGGCTCCTCATCGTGGTCCTGATCGTGCGCCCCGCGGGCCTGCTGGGCACCCCCGAGATCCGGAAAGTCTGATCGCGCCCATGACCCGGGCGCGCCTCGTCCTGGGAGCCGTCCTCGCCGCGGCGGTGCTGCTCCCGGTCGCCGTCCGCTCGCCATACGTGCTCCACGTCGCGGTCCTGGCCGGCATCTACGTGGTCCTGACGCTGTCGCTCAACCTCATCACCGGCTTCTGCGGTCAGTTCTCGCTCGGCCACGCGGGCTTCTACGGCATCGGGGCCTACACCGCGGCGCTCCTGGCCGTCCACCTCGGCAGCCCGTTCCTCGGCAACCTGGCCGTGGCCGCCGTCGTCGCGGGCATCGCCGGGTTCCTGATCGGCCTGCCGACGCTCCGCCTGGGCGGGATCTACCTCGCGATGGCGACGCTCGGCTTCGGCGAGATCATCCACCTGGTGCTCCTGAACTGGCTCTCGCTCACGCGCGGCCCGCTCGGCATCCCCGCCATCCCGGGGCCGTCCCTGCTCGGCTGGGACCTCGACACCCCCGTCCGCCAGTACTACCTCGCGCTGGCGCTGGTCCTCCTGGTGACGGTGATCGTGTCGCGCCTGGTCGACTCGCGGTTCGGTGAGGCCATCCAGGCGATCCGCGACGACGAGGTGGCCGCCGAGGCGCTCGGCGTGCCGACGACGCGCCTGAAGGTCGTGACGTTCACCGTCTCCGCCGCGCTCGCCGGCGTCGCGGGGGCGTTCTTCGCCCACTACGCCACCTTCGTGAGCCCGGGATCGTTCACCCTCGTGGAGTCGATCCTCGTCCTGTCCCTCCTGGTCTTCGGGGGCCTGGGAAGCGTCGAGGGATCCATCGCGGGCGCGGTGATCCTGACCGTCGCGCCGGAGGTGTTCCGGTTCCTGGCGGCGTACCGGATGGTGATCTACGGCGCGCTGCTGCTGGGGCTCATCCTGTTCCGGCCGCAGGGGCTCCTGGGCGGCATCCACCTCGGTCTGACCCGGCGCGCGGCGTGAGGGGGCCGATCCTCGAGATCGCCGCCCTCTCGGTCCGCTTCGGCGGGCTCCGGGCGGTGTCCGGGGTGTCGCTGGCCGTCGACGCCGGCGAGATCCTCTCGATCATCGGCCCGAACGGCGCCGGCAAGACCACCATCTTCAACGTGGTCACCGGGCTCCACCGCGCCACGGCCGGCGACGTGCGCCTCCGCGGGGAGTCCATCGCGCGGCTCGCCCCGCACGCCCGGGCCGCCCGGGGGATCGCCCGGACGTTCCAGAACATCCGGCTCTTCCGGGAGCTGACCGTCCGGGAGAACGTCCGCGTCGCGCGCTACTGCCGGGCCGGCGCCGGCCTCTGGCAGGCGCTCCTCGGCCTCCCGGCGGCCCGGCGCGAGCGGCGGGAGAGCGACCGCGCGGCCGCCGAGCAGCTGGCGCGCGTCGGGCTCGCCGACAAGGCGGACGAGCTGGCCCGCAATCTCCCGTACGGCGACCAGAAGCGCGTCGAGCTGGCCCGGGCCCTCGCCGCCGACCCGAGCGTGCTCCTCCTGGACGAGCCGGCGGCGGGCATGAGCGCCGGCGAGGCGGACGAGCTCATGGCGGTGATCCGCGGCCTCCGCGACCGCGGGCTGGCGATCCTCCTGGTCGAGCACCACATCCGGGTGGTGATGGGCGTCTCCGACCGGGTCGCCGTCCTGAACCACGGCGAGCTGATCGCCCACGGGCGCCCGGAGGCGGTGCGCCGGGACCCGGCGGTGATCGCCGCCTACCTGGGCGAGCCGACGTGAGCGTCGCGTTCGGCTGGCTGGCCGCGGCGGCCGCCGCCCTCTACACAGGCGGGGCGGTCTACGCGGTCCTCGTCGAGCACCCGGCCCGGCTGGCGAGCGGCCCCCCGATGGGCATCGCCGAGTTCCGCACGAGCCACCCCCGGGCGACCCGGCTCCAGGGCGGACTGCTCGCGCTGGGCGGCGCGGGCGCCGTCGCGACGTGGCTCGCCGGTGCGCCGGCGGCCTGGCTGGGCGCGGGGGCGCTCCTGGTCGCCGTCCTCCCCTACTCGCGGCTGGCCGTGGGGCCCACGACGCGGCGCCTCCTCGACCGCGCCCTCCCGCCCGATGAGCCCGAGGCGCGCCGCCTGCTGCGCCGGTGGGGACCCCTCGACGCCGGCCGCGCGATCCTCGCCGGTGCCGCGCTCGCGTGGATGGGCCACCTCCTGGCGCGCGGCTGAGCAACCGCCGAATGGACGACGCCGCGCCGCTGGTCGTGGAGGGGCTCGCGATCCGCTACGGCGCGATCCGGGCGGTCCACGCCGTGTCCCTCGAGGTCCGGCGCCGCGAGATCGTCACCCTGGTCGGCTCGAACGGCGCCGGCAAGTCCTCCACCCTGAACGCCATCGCCGGCCTCGTCCGGCCGGCCGGTGGCCAGATCCGGGTGGACGGCGCCCGCGTCGACGGTCTCCGCCCCTGGCAGCTGGTCGGGCGCGGCGTGAGCCTCACCCCGGAGGGGCGCCAGGTCTTCCCGCGCTTCACGGTCGAGGAGAACCTGCTGGTCGGCGCCTACGCGCGCCGGGAGCGCCGGGCGGTGCCGGTGGACCTCGACCGGGTGTTCGCGCTCTTCCCGGTGCTGCGCGAGCGCCGGCGGCAGCTCGCCGGTACCCTCTCCGGCGGCGAGCAGCAGATGCTGACGATCGCCCGCGCGCTGATGGCCCGGCCGCGGCTCCTCCTCCTGGACGAGCCGTCGCTCGGCCTGGCGCCGCTGGTGGCCCGACAGATCTTCGAGACCGTCGCCGAGATCCGGCGGCAAGGGGTCGCGGTGCTGCTGGTGGAGCAGAACGTCCACCTGGCGTTCACGATCGCGGACCGCGCCTACGTCATGGAAACCGGCCGCGTGCGCCTCACCGGCACCCCGGCCGAGCTGGCGCGCGACGAGGCCGTCGTGCGCACGTACCTGGGGGGATGACCCGCATGGGCGACCAGCCGACCGTTCTCTACTGGAACCGCGCGACGCCGGAGCTGTACGCGGTGATCCGCGCGGAGCTCCCGCCCGGCCTCCGGGCGGAGTTCCTCGAGACCGGCGACCCGGCCGAGGCGGCCGCGAAGCTCGCCCGGGCCGAATACGTTCTGATCGCCGACTGGGCGCTCGGGGCGGCCGACATCGAGGCCGCGCCCCGGCTCCGCATGGTCCAGCACCAGGGGGTCGGCTACGAGCGGATCGACGTGGCGGCGCTGGCGGCGCGGAAGATCCCGCTCTGCCTGTGCCCGGCCGGCACGGCGACCGGAGTCGGCGAGCACACGATGACGCTCATCCTCGCCGTGCTCAAGCAGGTCGTCGCCGCGCACAACGCCCTGGTCGAGGGGCGATGGCTCCAGTGGGCGCTCCGGCCCCGCACCCGGGACCTGGACGGCAAGACGCTCGGCCTGATCGGGTTCGGACGCACCGGCCGCGCCACCGCCCAGCGCGCGCTGGGATTCGGCGTGCGCCTCCTGGCCCACGACCCCTACATCACGCTGACGCCGGAGGAGCGCGCCCGGTTCGGCGGGATCGAGCTGGTCTCCCGCGAGCGGCTCCTCCGCGAGTCCGACGTGGTCGTCTGCCACGTGCCGCTGACCGCGGAGACCCGGCACATGGTCGACCGGGCGTTCCTCGCCCAGATGCGGCCGGGAGCGTACCTCATCAACATCTCGCGCGGCGGGGTGGTCGATCAGGACGCGCTGGTGGAGGCCCTCCGGGCTCGCCGGATCGCCGGGGCAGGGCTCGACGTCTTCACGCCCGAGCCGCTCCCGCCCGGCCACCCGCTCACCACGCTCGACAACGTCGTGCTGACGCCGCACCTCGGCGCGGGCACCCTCGACGCCTTCCGGACGAAGATGCGCTTCGCGCTCGAGAACATCCGTCGCTTCCACCT
>DASRDR010000029.1:0-3345 GCA_035652475.1 Candidatus Methylomirabilota bacterium
GTCTTCCAGCTCTTCAACCTCTTCCCGCACCTCACCGCGCGGGAGAACGTGATGCTCGGCCTCCGCAAGGTCCGCGGGCTGTCGAGGGCCGAGGCGCGGCAGCGCGCGGAGCACTGGCTCGGGCGGGTCGGCCTCGCCGACAAGCTCGACAGCCTGCCCGTCCAGCTCTCGGGCGGCCAGCAGCAGCGGGTCGGGATCGCGCGCGCGGTCGCGATGGACCCGAAGGTGCTCCTGCTCGACGAGATCACCTCGGCGCTCGATCCCGAGCTCGTCGGCGAGGTGCTGGCGGTGGTGCAGGAGCTGGCCGCGGACGGCATGACCATGGTCGTCGTCACCCACGAGATGGCGTTCGCCCGGGATGTCGGCTCGCGGATCGTGTTCATGGACGCCGGCCGCATCCAGGTCGAGGGGACGCCCCGCGCGGTGCTGGCGGAGTCGAACCACGAGCGGCTCCGGGCGTTCCTCCGCCGCATCGAGCTCCACCACCGCTGACGCGGAAGGAGGCCCATCGTGCGCGCCCGCCCGTCCCGCCGACCCGAGCCGTTGCCTCCGCCATCCGGAGGCCGCCCGCCGGCCCCGCCGGGCACCGCGCCCGCCGGCGCTTGCCCGTCCGGCCCGCATGCCGCCCGGGACGGGGCGCCGCGCCCGCCGGCGCCCGCGCAGGCCCGCTCCGGGATCCGCGAGCGACTCGGGCTCCGGCCGATCATCAACGTGTCCGGGACGATGACCGCGCTCGGGGCCTCGATCGCCGTCCCGGAGGCGATCCGGGCGGTGGCCGAGATCCTCCCCGAGTTCGTGGAGGTCACCGACCTCCAGCGGAAGGCCAGCGCCGTGATCGCGCGGCTCACCGGCGGGGAGGCCGGCTTCGTCACCGCCTCGGCGTCCGCCGGCATCACGCTCGGGATCGCGGCGTGCATGACCGGCGCCGATCTCGGCCGGATCGAGCAGCTGCCCGACGCGACCGGGATGAAGGACGAGGTGGTCGTCCAGGCCGGGCACCTCGTCGGCTACGGGGCCCCCGTCGACCAGGCGATCCGGCTGGCGGGGGCCCGGCCGATCCCGGTCGGGCAGGTGACGGACGCCCGCGCCTACCAGCTGCGCCACCGCCTGACCGACCGGACCGCGGCGGGACTCTACGTCGTCTCCCACCACACCGTCCAGTACGGCCTCCTGCCCCTCGCGCGCTTCGCCGAGCTGTGCCACGAGCGCGGGGTGCCGGTCGTGGCCGACCTGGCGTCCGAGTACGACCTCCGGGGCTTCCTCCGGGCGGGGGCCGACCTGGCCATCTACAGCGCGCACAAGTTCCTCGGCGGGCCGACCGCCGGGATCGTCGCCGGACGCAAGGACCTCGTGCGCGCGGCGTTCCTCCAGAACCTCGGGATCGGCCGCGGCATGAAGGTGGGCAAGGAGGGGATCGCCGGGACGATGGCGGCCCTGGAGGCGTGGGAGCACCGCGACGCGGACGCGGTGCGCGCCGTCGAGCTCGGGCACCTCGAGCTCTGGCTCGAGCGGCTCCAGGGGGAGCCGGGGGTGAGCGTCTCGATCGTGCCGGACCCGACGGACAACCCGCTCGACCGCCTGCGGCTGGCCGTCGCCCCGGAGGCGGCCGGCCTCACGGCGTGGGAGCTGGCCGACGCCCTGGCCGCCGGGGATCCTCCGGTGATCGTGCGCGACCACGAGGTGGAGCACGGCCACTTCTTCCTCGACCCGTGCAACCTGCACCCCGGCGAGGCGGAGGTGGTCGCGCGCCGCATCCTCGAGGAGCTCGCCCGGGCGCGCGCCCGCGCCGGCATGCCGGATCGGGGCGCGACGCCGACCGCCGCGGATCGCAAGGCCCGCCGCTTCGAGCGCCTGCTCCGCTGGCCCGACTGAACGCCCGGCGCCGCCGCTTCATCGACTCAGCCGGGCCCGGCGGGCGCCGGCACCGGCCGGTGCCGGGCCTCCGTGGCGCGGCTCGCTCCGCGCCTCCGGGCGCGGCGGTGATCGCGCCGGTCGCGGCTCGCGCCGGCCCGCGAGTGCGTTGCCGGCGGCCCCCGGCAGCGGGCCGGTGGAGGCCCGGTCCCCCGGCTCGAGCGCAGTCGCCTCCCGGCCGGGCGGTGGCCGCCGATTCGCCCGGAGCGGCGGGCGACTATCGCCGCGGCTGGAACAGCTCGACGGGATTGCCCGCTGGATCCTCCAGCAGAATCTGCGAACCGCCCGGACCAGTGACGATGTCGTTGCGAAAGCGGACTCCGCGAGCGCGGAGTCGATCGACCTCGACCGAGAGATCCTCGACGATCAGGTGGATGCGGTTCCAGCCGCCCGGAGTGGGCCGGCGGCCGTCTGGCATCGGGCGTCCGGCGGAACTCGCCGGTCCGCTCAGGAGCAGGCGCAAGTCGCCGCGGGCGACGTCGGCGAACGCGGGAAGGGCCTGGGAGATGAGCGTGAAGCCCAGGTGGGTCGTGTAGAAGGCGACGGCGGCCTCGACATCGTCCACCATGTACCGGACGTTGACGGGGCTCATCGTTTCCGTCCTCCGAAGCGATCGTCCCGCCGGGCGCCAGGACGCCGCGGGATCCGAGACCCTGTCCGGCCTGGAGCCGTGGTGGCGCCGGGACCGAAGGCCATGCCGCTCGGGTCACCGGGCGCCGACCCCTCGGCCGCCGATATCGAAGCGCGGTATAGTACCGGCCCACGAGTGTACTCCCCCGTCGTCGGTGCGAGCCAAGAGACGGTGTGCTCGCCACGGCCAGGGCGAGGCCCGCCCGGATGGCCGGCGAGCTCGCGGCGGCCGAGGACAATCCGGAGAGCCCGAACCGGACGGCGGCCCGTCGTGCCCGGACGCCTTCGCGGCGCTCGGCATCGGGGCGGAGTGCCGGCCGCCGGCCCTGCTGACGGTGCGCGACGTCCCCCCCCGCGTCGAGCGCCGGTGCGGGATCACCGGGGGCGGTGGGCTCGAGCCGAGTGTCGCATGGCTGCATGTGGCGCGCGGCGAGCGGACCCCCGGGCGGTGCGGGCATGACGCGAAGGGCGGTCATCCGCGCGGCTCGAGCGCGTGGTGGGAGGCAAGGTGCGGAAGGACTACGTCCTCACCCGGCGGGGCGGCCGGGCGCCGAACGACGCCCGCGCGAAGATCGGCGAGCTGGGCGGAGAGATCCTCGAGGCCGGGGTCGAGCGGAGAGCGGGCTCCGCCGGGAAGGCGTCGATGAGCGCCGCGCGGCGCCGGAGCTGATCGATGAGCGACGGTCCGGGTGCGGCCGCCGCCGAGGGCACCCCCTCACGCGCGGCGCGCTCCCTGCTCGAGGTGCTGTGGGTATCCACCCGGCTTGGTCTCACATCCTTCGGGGGACCGGTTGCCCATCTCGG
>DASRDR010000030.1:0-14944 GCA_035652475.1 Candidatus Methylomirabilota bacterium
CAAGGGGATCATCGACATCAAGACCGGCGGGCGGAACGGGCGGGTGGTCGGGCTCACGCAGGTCCGAGACGGCGACGACATCCTCCTGGTCACGACCAAGGGGAAGCTGATCCGCTTCCCGGCCCAGGACGTCTCCTCCCAGGGTCGCAATACCTGGGGGGTCCGGGCGATCGACGTCGAGCCGGACGATCGCGTCGTGAGCCTCGCGCGCGTGGAGGCGGAGCGGGGCAACGGTGCTTGACCCGCGCGTCCTCCGGGAGCATCCGGAGGCCGTCGAGGCGGCCGCGCGGGCCCGCGGCGCCACGGTGCCGCTGGTGCCGTACCGGGAGGCCGAGGAGCGCCGCCGGAAGGTCCTCCGCGAGGCGGAGGCGCTCAGGGGCCGCCGGAACCGCCTGTCCGAGGAGGTCGGCGCGGCGAAGCGGCGCGGTGAGCCCGCGACGGCCCTCATGGAGGAGGCGCGCGGGCTGGGCGTCCGGATCGGCGAGCTCGACGAGCAGCTGCGGGAGCTCGAGGGAACCCTGGGCGCGCTCGCGCTGCAGTTCCCGAATTTGCCCCATCCGAGCGTTCCCCGCGGGGCGGGGGCGGCCGACAACGTCGAGGTGCGCCGGTGGGGCACGCCCCGGGCGTTCGCGTTCCCGCCGCGGCCGCACTGGGAGCTCGGCGAGATCCTGGGGATCCTCGACTTCGAGCGGGCCGGCCGCCTGGCGAAGAGCCGCTTCACCGTGCTCTGGGACGCGGGGGCGCGGCTCGAGCGGGCGCTGACCCAGTTCATGCTCGATCTGCACACCCGGACCCACGGCTATCGGGAGCTGTGGGTGCCCCACCTGGTCAACGCCGAGACGATGGTCGGCACGGGGCAGCTGCCGAAGTTCGAGGCGGAGCTCTTCAAGACGGTCGAACCGGAGGCCGGGCGCGCGCTCTACCTGATCCCCACCGCGGAGGTGCCGCTGACCGCGCTCCACGCGGGCGAGGTGCTGCCCGGCGAGACGCTCCCCCGCAAGTACACGGCGTACACGCCGTGCTACCGCCGCGAGGCCGGCTCCTACGGGGCGGACACGCGCGGGATGCTGCGGCAGCACCAGTTCGACAAGGTCGAGCTCGTGAAGCTCTGCGCGCCCGAGCGGTCGTACGACGAGCTGGAAGGCCTGGTGGCCGACGCGGAGGCGGTGCTCCAGCGCCTGGGGCTCCCGTACCGGACGGTGCTCCTCTGCACCGGCGACCTGGGGTTCGCGGCCGCGAAGACCTACGACCTCGAGGTGTGGCTCCCGGGCCAGGAGCGGTATCGCGAGATCTCGTCGTGCTCGAACTGCGAGGCGTTCCAGGCCCGCCGGTCCGAGATCCGGAGCCGGCCGCCGGGCGGCGGCAAGGCCGAGTACGTCCACACGCTGAACGGCTCGGGGCTGGCGGTCGGCCGGACCCTCATCGCGGTGCTGGAGAACTACCAGGAGGCGGACGGCTCGGTCGTGATCCCCGAGGCCCTGCGGCCCTACCTCGACGGGCTCGAGCGCCTGATCCCCGCCTGATGGGCGGGCGGCTCGCCCGGACCCGCGGGCGCCGCCCGTCGTCGTTGGGGCCGGCCGGGGGCCGCGCGTCGGCCGGGGTCAGGCGCGCGGCGGGTCGTCGGGCACGCGGGACGGCTCGGCCGGGCCCGGGCGCGCGGTCTCCGCATCGGCGAGGGGGAGCATCGCGCTCGTGAGCGCCGGCGCCGGCGGGAGCCCCGTCACCTCGAGGATCTCCCGCTCGTTCAGCGTCTCCCGGGCGACCAGGGCCTGGGCCAGCGCGTCGAGCTGCTTGCGGTACGTCCGCAGCAGCCGCGTCGCCTCCGCATGGCTCTCGTTGATGATCCGGAGCACCTCGGCGTCGATGGCGGCCGCGGTCGCCTCGCTGAACGGCCCCGGGCCCGGGGCTCCGCCCGGGCCGCCCAGGTACTGGTTGTCTCGCGGAGCGAGCTGGACGAGCCCGACCCGCTCGCTCATGCCCCACCGCGTGACCATCCGGCGGGCCAGGCCGGTGGCCTGCTCGATGTCGTTCTCGGCACCCGTCGTGCGGGTGCCGTAGACGATCTCCTCGGCCGCCCGGCCGCCCAGGGCGCCGACGATGCGTCCCCGCAGATAGGCCTCCGGATAGTTGTAGCGGTCGCTGTCCGGGCGCTGGTACGTCACCCCGAGCGCCTGCCCCCGCGGCACGATCGTCACCCGGTTCACCGGGTCGGCGCCGGGCACCACCAGGCCGAGGATCGTGTGGCCGCCCTCGTGGTAGGCGATGCGCTCCTTGTCGGCGTGACTGAGGAGGAGCGGGCGCTCCGGGCCGAGCACGATCTTCTCCAGGGCGTCCAGGAAGTCCTGATGCCGGACCGCGTTCTGGCCGCGCCGCGCCGCCAGCAGCGCGGCCTCGTTGACGAGGTTCTTCAGGTCGGCTCCGGAGAACCCCGGCGTGGTGGCGGCGAGGTCGGCGAGGCTCGCGTCCTTCGCGAGCGGCACCTGGCGCGTGTGGACCTTCAGGATCGCCTCGCGCCCGGCCTTGTCGGGGAGGTTCACCACGACGCGCCGGTCGAACCGGCCGGGCCGCAGGAGCGCCTTGTCCAGCACGTCGGGCTGGTTGGTCGCGGCCAGCACGATGATGCCCTCGCGGCTCGAGAAGCCGTCCATCTCGGTCAGGATCTGGTTCAGGGTCTGCTCCTGCTCGCTCGAGCCGCCGATCACGACCTGCCCGCGCGCCCGCCCGACGGCGTCCAGCTCGTCGATGAAGATGATGGCCGGCGCGTGCTCGCGCGCCTGCTTGAACAGGTCGCGTACCCGCGCCGCGCCCACGCCGACGATCATCTCGACGAACTCCGCGCCGCTCATCGAGAAGAACGGGACGCCCGCCTCGCCCGCAACCGCCTTGGCGAGCAGCGTCTTGCCGGTCCCCGGCGCGCCCACCAGCAGCACCCCCTTCGGCGCGGTCCCGCCGAGGCGGGTGTACTTCGGCGGGTCCTTGAGGAACTCCACGACCTCGATGAGCTGGCTCTCGGCGTCGTCGATGCCGGCCACGTCGTCGAAGGTGACCCTGGTGTCCTGCGCCTGGTCGTAGCGGTGCGCCTTGCTCTTGCCGATTCCCATGAGCCCGCCGCCCAGGCCCCCGCCCTGCTGTGCGCGCCGGAACATCCAGACGTAGAACCCGATGAAGAGAAGGGCGGGGCCGAACCCGATCAGGATCGTCGTCCAGGGGCTGGCGCCCTCCTGGATCGGCTTGGCGCTGATCTCGACGCCGTGGTCGACGAGGAAGGCTTCGAGCCCGGGCCCGACGAACGACGGGAGCGTGGTCGCGAAGTCGGTCACCGCCTGGGGGGCGCCGGGCGATGCCGCCCCGCGGCCGCCGGTCGCGCGGGGGGCCCCGCCGCTCGACGCGGTGCCGGGGCCCGCCGGCGGGTACGCCACGGGCGTCTTGAAGCGCCCCGTGATGGCATCCCCGCGGCTGTGGATCGCCTGGACGTTGCCGTTGGCGACCTGCTCCTTGAACAGCGTGTACGGCACCGTGGTCGGCCCCGCGGGGCCCGGCAGCAGGTACCGCGCCACCACGAAGTTCACGAGCAGCGCGAGCAGGAACCAGAGCCACATGCGCCGCGGCGGCATGGGCGCTGGCCCCGGGCCGCGCGGGCCGCCGGGGCGGTCGCCGGGCCGGACGCGCCCGCCCGGGCCGGGCCCATCCGTCCGGCGGCCCTGCTGGCCGGGCGAGCTCACGGGCCTCCCCTCGGGCCCCGCCCCGGGGAGACGTCTCTCGCCGCCCGATCGGCCGTCGACGTCCGAGCCTCGTCACGCCGGCGCGGGGATCGAGCAGGGGACGCCGGCGACGGCCAGGCCGCCCGTGGCGATCGGGGGGCGCGGGCGCTTCCGGGACCAGGCGAGGTCACTCCGCGGGAGGAACAGCTCGAACGCAGGCTCCAGCAGGTGGGCGAATCCGGATCCCCGCGGCCCCACCCGGCGATCACGGCTCCGCCATTCCGCAGTGGTCGTAGGAGCGGTCTGCGCCGGCCCGACCCCGGGGGGCGAGGGCGATGCGGCGTCGGGTCGTCCGGGCAACGCGCTCGCGGCGGCATGTCGCAGTCTAGCACACCGTTCGAAAGCGCTCGGGCGCCGAGTCGAGTCGCTCCGCGCGGGGGCCGGAGATCGCCCGGGCGTCGGCGCAGGAATGGGGGGACGGCGGCGGAGGGGTCGCGCCACGGGCTCCTCGCCGGGGCGCGCCGTCCGGCCAGGTGAGCGCACGCCTGACCGCGAGGACGCCAGCCACGACGCCGCGGGCGGCGCGCTCGCCCGGGGGGGGCATCCGGGTGGACGGCCTCCGCGGCGAAACCGACCGGGGCCGCGCGCCCCGACCGCGGGCATCGCCTGCCGCGACGCCTCGCCGGAATCCCGGGCGCGCGGGGAGGCGGTGGTGCCGATCCCACGTCGCGCCGCTGGTGACCCGGGACGGCGGAGGGCGCGCCTGACGTCGGCGCGAGTGGCACGGGGAAGGGCTGCGATGCTACCGTAGGCAGGGCGCCGTCTCCGTCCAGGACGGGAGGGGTGGCCGAGCGGTTGAAGGCGCCGGTCTTGAAAACCGGTATGGGCGCAAGCCCTCGGGGGTTCGAATCCCTCCCCCTCCGCCACTTCCCTGTGAGCACCGACGAGCGATGCCTCGCTGTCCGGGCGTGGCCGGCCGCTGCCCCGCGGCGGCGCGCGGACGTCGCCGGGGGCCGGCGTTGACAAAGCCCCGCGGGCCCGTGAAGATGGATCGCTACGCGTGGAGAGGTGGCCGAGTCGGCCGAAGGCAACCGCCTGCTAAGCGGTTACCGGGTGTTGAGCCTGGTCCCGGGTTCGAATCCCGGCCTCTCCGCCATTCCTCGTCGGGTGGCGGCTGCGGCGCGCCCATAGCTCAGTTGGACAGAGCGTCGGACTACGAATCCGAAGGTCGCAGGTTCGACTCCTGCTGGGCGCACCACCCGCGCGGCGATGTGATGCTGGGCCGCGTAGGCTGACGCGCGCTTCACAAGTAGGCGCCGCCCGCTTGCCGCTCCCGCGCGGCCCGGTCGTCCCGCCGTGACCCGTCGGGTGCCGGCGGGGGCCACGCCCCCGAGGCCCGCCCGGCCACCGGCCCGCGCCCTTGACATATCAATCAGCGTTGGTATGTTGAGGTCGTGCTGCGCCTTAAGGATCCCGAGAAGACGGCGCGCTGGTTCCGGGCGCTCGCCGACGAGACGCGCCTCCGGATCCTCGACCGGCTCGCCGAGGGTGAGCAGTGCGTCTGCGACCTCACCGGCGCCCTCGAGGCCGGCCAGTCCCTCATGTCGCATCATCTCAAGACCTTGAAGGAGGCTGGTCTGCTCCGGGATCGACGCCAGGGCCGGTGGGTCTACTACTCGCTGGACCCCGGCGCAATCGAGACCGTGAAGGACTGGATCGAGATGCTCGGGGACTCGGCGAGGCGCACGCGAGCGGCGGCACGGTGCTGCGACTGAACGGGTCGCCGCGTTTTTTTGCCTGGATCCATCAACCTGGGTTGATGGGAGGAGAGGACCATGAATGATGCGGAGCTCCGGGACGTGGTCAAGGCAAGGTACGGTGCAGCCGCCCGGGCCGTGGCCCGCGGCCCGCAGGCGACCCGCGGCGACGCCGCCCCCGCCGCCGGATGCTGCGGGTCGGCGTCGAGCCGAGGCGGGGCCCGCGACCCGATCACGACCAACCTCTACCAGATCGGCGAGACGGCCGGTCTGCCTGCGGAGGCGCTCGCCGCGTCGCTCGGGTGCGGGAACCCGACGGCCCTGGCCGAGCTCCGTCCCGGAGAGACGGTGCTGGACCTCGGGTCGGGAGGGGGGATCGACGTGCTCCTCTCGGCCCGGCGCGTCGGCCCGACGGGCAAGGCCTACGGGCTCGACATGACCGAGGAGATGCTGGCGCTCGCCCGGGAGAACCAGCGACGCGCGGGAGCCACGAACGTCGAGTTCCTGCGCGGTCAGATCGAGGCGATCCCGCTACCGGACGCCTCCGTCGACGTCATCATCTCGAACTGCGTGATCAATCTCTCGGCCGACAAGGACCGGGTGCTCCGGGAGGCGTTCCGGGTGCTGAAGCCCGGGGGTCGCCTGGCGGTCTCCGACGTAGTGGTACGCGGCGAGGTGCCGGCTGCGATCCGGCGGAGCGTCGAGCTCTGGATCGGCTGCGTGGCCGGGGCGCTCGAGGAGCAGGAGTACCGGGCGAAGCTCGCCAAGGCGGGGTTCGAGGCGATCGACCTCGAGCCCACGCGGGTCTACCAGGCCCGGGACGCGCGGGAGTTCCTGGCCGGGGCCGGGCTCGACGCCGAGGCCATCGCCCCGGCGGTGGACGGGAGGTTCATGAGCGCGTTCGTGCGCGCCCGCAAGCCGGCGGCGTGACGCGCTTGGCCCGTGCTCGGGGCGGTCGGGGAGACGCTGTCGCTGGCGGGCGCGCCGGCGGGGGGCGGAGCTCCGGCCTCGATCCCGGAGCGCTGGCCGGCCCGGGCCGCCCGGCGGGACAACCGAGCTGAGCCGAGAAGGAGCGCGCGATGGGCAGACTTCCCGAGCCGTTCGTCCGATTCACGGAGGCGCATCCGGCGATGACCAACGCGTACGAGGCACTGGGAGCGGCAGCGGCCGGCCCGCTCGATGGACGGACCCGGGAGCTCGTGAAGCTCGCGCTGGCGATCGGCGCCCGTCTCGAGGGCGCCGTGCATGCGCACGTTCGCCGGGCCCTCGAGGCCGGCGTGCCGGCCGCCCCCGCGCCCCAGGCCGCGGGACGCGCGATCCGGTGGCGATGGCCAGGGTGCGGTCCGGCGGGAGCGGCATCGGTCGGGACCGACCCTCCCCGGCGAATGAGGCTCGTCGGGCGTGGGCGGCCCGGCGAGCTTCCTAGTACCCCCGGTCGAGGTCGACGACGTTCAGGAGCGGCCGGCCCGCCCGCCACCGCCGCAGGTTCTCCGCGAAGATCGTCATGACGCGCCGCGGGTAGTCCGCCGGCTCCCCCGCGATGTGCGGCGTGACGATCACGTTCTCCATTCCCCAGAGCGGGCTCTCGGGCGGGAGCGGCTCGCGCGCGAAGACGTCCAGGGCGGCGCCGGCGATCCAGCCCTCCCGGAGCGCCTGGGTCAGGGCCCGCTCGTCCACGACGCTCCCGCGGGCGACGTTGACGAGATGCGCCGTCGGCCGCATCGCCCGGAGCTCCCGCGCGCCCACCAGACCCCGCGTCGCGTCGGTCGCCGGGACGACGAGGACGACGACGTCGCACGCCGGCAGCATCTCCGAGAGCTGATCCGGTCCGAACATCCGGCTCACGCCCTCGACCGGCTCGGGGCGTCGCCGCATCCCGAGCACCGTCATCCTCGCCGCCACCGCCCGGCGGGCGATCTCCCGGCCGACCGCGCCGACGCCGACCACGCCCAGGGTCTGCCCGGCGAGGGGCGCCGTGTACTGGTGCCGCCACTGCCGGCCCTGCTGCTGGCGGAGGAGGCGCGGGAAGTCCCAGCGCAGCATGAGCACGACGCCCAGCACGTAGTCGGCCATCAGGTCGGCGTGGATGCCGCGCGAGTTCGTGACGATGACGGAGCGCAGCGCCTCGCGCGCCGGCAGCAGGTGGTCCGCGCCGGCGCTGGTGAGCTGGAGCCAGCGCAGCCGGGCGGCCCTCCGGAGCGCCTCCAGCGGCACCTGGAAGGTGAGCAGGACCTCCGCCGTGTCGAGGTGCGGCTCGGGCGGCGCGGGCGGCGTGACCGCCACGATCTCGTCGGCCGGCACGTCGGGGCACTCCGCGGTGAGCAGCGCGCGGTACGCCTCGGCCCGGGGGTGGTAGAGGAGGATGCTCACGGGCGCAGGCGTCGCGGGTCAGGCGTCACGGGTGCGGAGTAGCGTAGCACTCGCGCCCGGGCCGGAGAAGGACGTGGCGGATCGCGCCGGCGGGGTCGGAGGAACGACCTACACGGACCGGGGTCTCGCGCGTGGCATGGCGCGGATCCGCGGAGCGGGCGGGTGCCCCCCGGCCCCGAGGCCGGGACGAGGCGGGCGCCCTCGCCTTTCCGGAGCGAGCCGGGTAGACTACAGTTCCCGGTGGAGGCGGCGGCGGCCGGACCGAGCGTGACGTTCATGCGCGCCGCCCTGGCCGAGGCGCGGCGGGCGGCCGCGCTCGGCGAGGTCCCGGTGGGCGCGGTCGTGGTCGCGGACGGCGCCATCGTCGGGCGCGGGCACAATCGTCCGATCGGGGACGCGGACCCGACGGCGCATGCCGAGATCCTGGCCCTCCGGGCGGCGGCCCGCCGGCTCGGCAACTACCGGCTGACCGGGGCGACCCTCTACGTCACGGTGGAGCCGTGCCTGATGTGCGCCGGGGCGTGCGTGCACGCGCGGCTGGGGGCGCTGGTGTTCGGCGCGCCGGACGCGAAGGCCGGGGCCGTGGTCAGCCGGGCCCGGGTGCTCGAGGGGCCGTGGAACCACCGGGTGCGCGTGAGCGGGGGCGTCCTGGCCCGCGAGGCGCGAGAGCTCATGCGGGAGTTCTTCCGGATGCGACGCGCGGAGGGGTACCGAAGTGGCCGTACCGGGCTCGACTCGAAATCGAGTTGGGGGTGATGAGCCCCCACGTGGGTTCGAATCCCACCCCCTCCGCCATCTTCCATTGGGGCCGGGGAGAGGTGCCCGAGCGGCCGAAGGGGCACGACTGGAAATCGTGTACACGTCCAAAAGGCGTGTCGAGGGTTCGAATCCCTCCCTCTCCGCCACTGGCGATCGCGGGAGCGGGGCCCGCCCGCTCCCGCGGGCCCGCCGGGGACGGGCGGTCGCGGGCGACGTGATCAGGTGTGGCCGTGCTAGGCGGGGAGGTAGCGGTGCCCTGTACTCGCAATCCGCTCCAGCGAGGCGGAATCCCCGCCCGAGGTGCTCGCGTGTTGGACTGAGCCGCGGGGGGTGGCGATGAAGGCTGGGCCCCACGCGACGGGAATCTGCCAACCCCGCCAGGCCCGGAAGGGAGCAACGGTACGCAGACCCTCTCGTGTGCCGTGGGATCACCTGGCCGGAGCCGGCCCTTCGGGGAGATCGCAGGACGCGGGTCATCGACGGCGGGTGCACGGTCACTTTCCTTCCATCGGGTCGCGCGGCGCGGGAGAGGCGCCGGCGAGCCCGCGCGCATGAGCTACCAGGTCCTCGCGCGGCGCTGGCGCCCGCTCACGTTCGAGACGGTCGTCGGCCAGGCGCCGATCGTGCGCACGCTCCGGAACGCGCTCGCCCAGGAGCGCATCGCCCACGCGTACCTGTTCGCCGGGCCGCGCGGGGTCGGGAAGACGACCACCGCGCGGCTGCTGGCGATGGGCCTCAACTGCGAGCAGTCGCCGGGGGCGGGGCCGGTTCCCTGCGCGACGTGTCCGGCGTGCCGCGAGGTGGCGGCCGGGCGCGCGCTCGACGTCATCGAGATCGACGGCGCCTCGAACCGCGGGATCGACGAGGTCCGCGCGCTCCGGGACAACGCCCGCTATGCGCCGGCCCGCGGGCGCCGGAAAGTCTACATCATCGACGAAGTCCACATGCTCACGGAGCCCGCGTTCAACGCGCTCCTGAAGACCCTGGAGGAGCCCCCGGCCCACGTCGTGTTCGTGCTGGCCACGACGGAGGCGCGCCGGCTGCCGGCGACCATCCTCTCGCGGTGCCAGCGATTCGATTTCCGGCCGATCGCGGGCACCGAGATCGCAACCGCGCTCCGGCGCATCCTCGACGAGGAGGGCGTGGCGGCCGACGCGGTCGAGCCGGACGCGCTCCGGCTCCTCGCCCGCGCGGCGGACGGGAGCCTGCGGGATGCCCTGTCGCTCCTCGACACCGCGCTGGCGTACGGCGAGGGGCGGGTGGCGACCCGGACGGTCCAGGAGCTCCTCGGCACCGGCGGCGCGGATCTGGCGTGGAACCTCGCCGACGCCCTGCTCCGCCGGACGGCCCCGGCGGCGCTGGCCGGGATCGGCGAGGCGGCGAGCGCCGGCCTCGACCTGACGCTGCTCTGCCAGGAGACCCTCGAGGTGCTGCGCCGCGCCCTCCTCCTGGCCGTCACCGGGGCACCGGATCCGGAGACCACCGACGACGAGGCGACGCGGCTCCGCGCGCTCGGCGCCCTCGGCGAAGGCGGCGCGGCGGACCTGCTCCTGCTGCTCAGGGGCCTGCTCGACGCCGAGGCCGAGATGCGGCGCTCGCCCCACCCGCGGGTCGATCTCGAGATCGCCGCGGTGCGGCTCTGCGAGCGGCCCCGGCCCGAGGCGATCGAGACGATCCTGGAGCGCCTCGAGCAAGCGGAGAGCCGGCTGCGGGGATACGGGGGATCGGCCGAGACGGCGGCGGCCACCCAGCCGGATCTCCTCGCGCCGGCGCCCGAGCCCGCGTCCTCGGGGGCGCGCCCGGCCGACCGCCCGTCCGGCAGCCCCGCGCGCGTCGTCCCGCGGACCCCCCGGGCCCCGGGACCGCCCGAGTCGCGGGCGTCGGCCCCCGGGAGCGCGGGAGCGGCGCCGAGCCTGGCCCGAGCCGCCGCGGCGCCGGGCGGCCGCGCCGTCGACATCGCGTCCCCGGGGACCGCGGTCGGCGGCGCGGCGGCCTGGGCGCAGATCGTCGCCGAGGTGACGCGGGTGCGCCCGACGCTCGGGCATCTGCTCGCCGAGGGCGTGGTGGTCGGCGAGGACGAGGGCCGGCTCCGGGTCGCCGTGCCGAATGGCAACGCGTTCGTCCAGGACCAGCTGAAGAACCCGACGAACCGCGACCTCCTCCTCGAGATCGCGCGGCGGCTCTGTCCTGGCTTGAAGGACGTCGTGCTCACGCCGGGGCTCCCGGAGGTGCCGGCGGCGTCCGCCCACCCGCTGGTCCAGGCGGCGATCGAGCTGTTCGAGGGCGAGATCACCCAGGTCCGGGCGGTGGCCGGCCCTGCCGCGGGCGACCGCGCAGCGCCGGAGACCCTCGGCGGAGAGGCGCGATGAAGGGATTCGGCAACCTGATGAAGGAAGCCCAGAAGCTCCAGGCCCAGTTCGAGGCGCTGAAGGAGGAGGTCGGCAAGAAGAAGGTCGAGGCCTCGGCGGGGGGCGGGATGGTGGTGGTGGAGGCCAACGGGAACCAGGAGCTCGTGTCGGTCCGGATCGATCGCGAGGTGATCTCCCCCGACGATCCGCAGATGCTCGAGGACCTGGTCCTGGCCGCCGCGAACGAGGCCCTCCGCAAGGCGCGCGAGCTCGTGGCCAGCGAGATGTCGCGCCTGGCCGGCGGGCTGGGGGGCAAGCTCCCCGGGCTCTTCTGACCGCGTGCCTGCACATCCCCCGGTCGTCGAGCGCCTGATCGAGCTCCTCCAGCGCCTGCCGGGGATCGGCCCCAAGACGGCCCAGCGGCTCGCGTTCTTCGTCCTTAAGCAGCCTGCCCCCGCGGTCCGGGAGCTCGCCGAGGCGCTCCTCGACGTCAAGGCCCGCGTCCTCCACTGCGGCCGCTGCTTCAACATCACCGACGCCGATCCCTGCCGGATCTGCGCCGACCCCGGGCGCGACCCGGGCCTCCTGTGCGTCGTCGAGGAGCCGAACGACCTGGGCGCGATGGAGCGGACGGGCGAGTACCGGGGCCGGTACCACGTCCTGCTCGGCGCGCTGTCGCCGCTCGACGGGATCGGCCCCGACGAGCTGAAGGTCCGGGAGCTCCTCGCCCGGGTCGAGGCGGACGGGGTGCGCGAGGTCATCCTCGCCACGAACCCGAACGTGGAAGGGGACGCGACCGCGCTCTACCTGTCGAAGCTCCTGCGGCCGCTCGGGGTGCGCATCACGCGGATCGCGCGGGGGTTGCCGGTCGGCGGTGACCTGGAGTACGCCGACGAGGTGACGCTCTCGCGGGCCCTGGAGGGCCGCCGGGAGATGTGACCGGGCGCTGGGCGCCGCGCACGCGCGAGAGGCGAGGGGACCCCATCGGCCCGCGGTTACGGCGCGCGGCGCGGCCGGGGTCCGCCGTCGTCGGCCGGGCTACTTCCCCGTGACGAACCGATGCACGGAGCGGCCGACCGCCTTCATACCGTCCCAGAGCGCCTCGCCGAAGTTCTTCGCGCTGTCGTGGAGCCGGTCGCCCACGGGCTTGCTTTCCCCGGCGGCGCCCTTGCCCCGGCGGCCGACGTCCTTCGCGCCCTCGGTGATCGTCTTGCCGATTCCCTTGGCCGTCTCCTCGACCCCCTTGCCGACCTTCTTGGCGCCCTCGACGACCTGGTCGGCGCCCGAGCTCGCCTGCGCCACCGCCGTGACGGGCGCGGCCATCAGCAGCGCGGCGAGCACGAGCCGGCACATTGACGCCCGCCCGGGCCGGGGCGTGACCGCACCGTTCGCGCCGGCGGGCGGGAAGATCGAGCGCGTCGAGACCCCCGTCCCGACCGCCGACCACGTCCGGCGCCTCGACGCCGCGGCGCGGCTCGGCGCGGGGCCATCGGGCGGCGCGAGGCCGGCCGGGGCGGGGGCGATCGGCGAGAGCGAGCCAGGCGAGCGGGGGGTCACCATGCGACACCTCCGAACAGGGGTCGCATCATGGTAGCACTGGGCCCGCCGCCCGGGAGGCGGAGCACGTCCAGCGGTCCGCCGGGGCGCCTCGGGGCCGGCCCGCGCCCGGGGGCCCCCCGGCGCCGCCGGCGGCTGCCGGTGGCCTTCCGGGACGCAGCGCGCGCGTGCGCCGGTGCCGCTGGGGCGCGCGCGCTTGACACCCCTTCGCGGCGCCGCCTAGACTTCGCGGCGTCCAGCCCGGACGGCGGGAGGGGAGCGCGCGGTGCTCGCGAGCGTGGCCGAGTTCGGTCGGACCCTGCTCTTCCTGCTGGCGGGAGTCGTCCTGGTCGGCGCCCTCGCCCATGGGCTCGGGTGGCTGCTGGCCCGCCGCCGGACGGCCGAGTTCGTGTGGGAGGCGTGGAACCTCCTCGGGGCAGGGCTCCTCGCCGCGGGCGTCGCGGCGATCGGCTACGGATGGTGGGGGCTCGGTCTCCACTCCGGCGGGGGCAATCTCCTGCTCGGGGTCGGCGTTCTCCTCGCGTCGGCCGGGATCTGGATGCTGGTTCCCATCTGAGCGGCGGGGGAGCTGAGCGGACAGGAGGCGTACCGCGGTCGGGGGGCGTGGGGTAGAATACGGCATTCCCCGGTAGCTCAACCGGTAGAGCAAGTGGCTGTCGACGCGGCAGCGTCCCGACCGAAAGGCGGGATGGAAAAGCGGGCGAATTCAGGGAACCCTACGTCCCCCGCGGGATAGGGGAACCCTGAGCGAAGCCCTCGGGCGGGAGCAGCCCGGGGGACCGTGCAGAGACTAGACCGCGAGGTCGTACCCCGGCGGGAGGGGCCGCGCGCGGCGCGGCCGGCCGGCGGGGGAAGCGCCCGCCCCCTACGGGGCGCCCACCGGGTGCCCACGGGGATGAGATAGTCCAAGCCCCGCGGAAACGCGGGGGCCCTTGTAACCACGAGGTTGCAGGTTCGAGTCCTGCCCGGGGAGCCATCGGGGAGGGCCGTCGGCGGCGACGCCGGCGGCCCTCGGCGTCTCCGGGGGCCGTGCCGGCTCGCGCCCCGTCCCTTCAGCGGACCGGCGCCGCGCCGGTCACCGCCGCGGTCGTGGTCACCGTCGCGAGGAAGCCGTGCAGGCTCGCCAGGTGGGTCCGGTGGACCTGGTCGTGCGGGATGACCGCGCCGTCGGGCGCGGTCACCGACATCGCGGCCATCGCGTCGGCCGGCAGGAGCACCTTGAACCCCAGGTGCGCGGCCTGGCGGGCGGTGGTGTCGCAGCACATCTGCGTCATGAATCCGGCGAGCACGAGCTGCTCGATCCCCCCGGCGCGGAGGAGCTCCTCCAGGCCCGTCCGGGTGAACGAGCCGGGCAGGTGCTTCGTGAGGACGGGCTCCCCTGCACGCGGCCGGGCGGCCGGGTGGATCGCCAGCGCGGGACTGCCGGGCGCGAACGTGGTCGCGCCGGGGCGGCGGCTCTCGTGGACGATGTGCACGACCGGCGTGCCGGCGGCCCGCGCCCAGGCCAGCAGGGCCGCGATGCGCTCGACCGCGCGGGGGCCGTCGGGGAGGACGAGCTTCCCGAGCGGCGCGAAGTACTCCTGCTGGGCGTCGATCACGACGAGCGCGACCCGGTCCACGGCCCTCGCCTCCCGGCGCGACGGCTCCACCTCCGCGCCGGACGGCATGCTACCATGCCGCGCCGTGGAGCCCGCGCGGGTCGACATGATCGTCCATGGCGGCCAGGTGGTCACCGCCGACGAGGTCGCCCCGCTCGACGTCGCGATCCGCGGCGAGCGGATCGTCGCCCTGGGCGACGCCGATGCCCTGCCGGCGGCCGAGCACTATGTCGACGCCCGGGGGAAGCTCGTGCTGCCGGGGGCGATCGACTGCCACGTCCACCTCGGCCCCGAGTACGACGACTGGCGCGGGGGGCCGATCGCCGCCGCTCACGCCGGGCTCACCACGCTGCTCGGGTTCGTCCTCTACGACGACGCCCGCCGCGAGACGCTCCCGGACGCGATCCGCCGTCTCCGGGCGGAGGTCGAGACACAGTCCGTGCTCGACTTCGGGTTCCACATGATCCTGAACAACCAGCCGTACGTGCTCCCGGGCATCGCCGAGGCCGCGCGGCTCGGCGTCACGTCCTTCAAGCTCTTCATGACCTACAAGCGCCGGCCGAACCGGATGTGCTCGGACGACTTCATCTGCCGGGCCATGGCGGCCGTCGCCGCCGCCGGCGGCCTCACGCAGCTCCACTGCGAGAACGGCGACGTGCTCGCCTACCTGGAGGAGCAGGCGATCGCGGCCGGGCGCGTGCGGCCGACCGACTTCCCCGCGACGTGTCCGGACTGGGCCGAGGAAGAGGCGATCGCGCGCGCGATCCGGCTGGGCGCGCTGACCGGCTGCCCCATGTACGTGGTGCACCTGTCGACGGCGCTCGGTCTGGCGCGCGTCCGGGAGGCCCAGGCGC
>DASRDR010000031.1:0-18448 GCA_035652475.1 Candidatus Methylomirabilota bacterium
GATCGGCCCGTCCTCGCCGCGATGGGTGCTGCCGGCGACGACCACCGGGGCGGCGCCCAGGTGGAGCAGCCGCCGCCACAGCTGCTCGGCGCCGGCGTCGCCCGCCGGCAGCTCCATCTTCAGGTTCCCGGTCACCACGACCCGCTCGGCCGGCGCGCCCAGCCCGATGATGCGCCGGGCGTCCTCCTCCGATTGCATGCAGAAGACCGCGACGTCGGCGAGCACCCGCCGGAACAGCCGCCGCACCCAGCGGTACCGGCGGAACGAGCGGTCCGAGATCCGGCCGTTGGCGAGCGCGGCGGGCACCCCCGCGCGGCGGAGGGCGCGGAGGAGGTTCGGCCAGAGCTCGGTCTCGAGCGCCACGAAGCAGCCGGGCTCGAGCCGCCGGACCGCCCGGCGGGTCGGCCCCGCGAAGTCGAGGGGGAACGTGACGATCGTGGTCGCGCCGCCGAGCCGCGTTCGCGCGACCTGCTGGCCCGTCGCCGTGACGGTCGAGACCACGACGTCCGCGGCCGGCCAGCGCGCACGGAGCGCCTGCACCAGCGGCACCGCCGCCATGACCTCGCCGACCGACACGGCGTGCACCCAGAACCGCGCTCCCGGCGCGGGCGGGGCGGGCGTCCGGAGGAGCCCGAGGCGCTCGCGGATCGCCAGCGGGTACCCGGCTCCCCAGACCTTCCGGACCAGGAACGCGGGGAAGTACAGCGCGGTCAGGATCGCCAGCGCGAGGCTATACAGCCGGTACATCGGGCACGCCCGCCGCCCGGTCCGCCGCGGCGGTGACACGGCGGAGGGCCGTCTCGAGCTCCTCGCGCTTGGCCTCGATCCCCGTCCGGTCGGCATCCACCGGCACGCAGATCGGCTCGCCGAACACCACGGCCGCGCGCCCGAACGGCCGCGGCACGACGAAGGCGTCCCACGAGCGCAGGACCCAGCGGGGCCACGCGCCGACCCCGACCGGCACCAGCGGGGCCCCGGTGAGCCTGGCGAGGAGCACGGCGCCCGGCTGGGCCACCTCGCGCGGCCCCCGCGGGCCGTCGGGGACCAGGAGCGCCTCGACGCGCCGCTCCCGGACCAGGCGCGCCAGGGCGAGGAGCGCGCGCCCGCCGCCGCGCGACGACGAGCCGCGCACGACCGCGACGCCGAATCCCTGGACGAACCGGCTGAGCAGCTCGCCGTCCCGGGAACGGCTGGCGAGGACGTGGACGCCGCGCCGGCCGTAGAGATACGGCAGGAGCAGGATGCGGCCGTGCCACACCGCGTAGATGACGGGCCGGCGCTCCCGCCAGAACGCGTCGCCCGCCGCCGAGCGGATCTCACGGACGCGGAGGGTCGCCCCCAGCGCCCGGACCAGTCCCCGGCCGAGCGCCAGCGCCGGCCGCGAGCCGACCAGGGCCCGCGCGCGCCGCCGCGGCCGCCGCGCCGCCACACGCTCGCGCTCAGCGACGCGCGTGACCATCCCGCTCCCGCAGCACGGCCGCGGCGGCGCGGAGCCCCGCGCCCCCGCTCCCAAGCCGCGCCCGCACCTCGAGGAGCGCGGCCCGCTGGGCTGCCCGCGCGGCCTCGTCCCGGAGGAGCGCCAGCGCGGTCCGGGCCAGGTGCTCCGGTGTTGCCTGCTCCTGGATCAGCTCGGGCACCACCGGGCGTCCGGCCACGATGTTCGGCAGGCTGATCCCCGGGATGCCGCGCACGAGCAGCCGCGCGACGCGGTACGAGACCCCGGAGAGGCGGTAGAGCACCACCATCGGCGTGCCGTAGCACGCGGCCTCCAGGGTCGCGGTCCCGGAGGCGACCAGCAGCAGGTCCGCCGCGGCCATGACCCGGTGGGCCTGGCCGCGCAGGACGGCCACCGGCACGCCGGCGGTCACGACGGCCGCGCGAACGGAGCGCGGGTCCAACGTCGCCGCGACCGGGAGCGCGAACCGGAGCCCCGGCTCGGACACCGCCAGCGCCCGCGCGGCCGGGAGCAGGACCGGCAAGTGATGCCGCAGCTCCGCATCCCGGCTTCCCGGCAGGAGCCCCACCAGCCGCTCGCCGGGCTCGGCCAGCCCGGCCCGGGCCTCGACGCGCCCGAGCGCCGGGAGGGCGTCCAGCACCGGATGCCCCACGAACTCCACCGGAACGCCGGCCTCCTGGTAGAGCGCGACCTCGAACGGGAAGATCGCCAGCACCCGGCTCACGTCCCGCGCCATCGCGCGGAGCCGCCCGCGCCGCCACGCCCAGACCTGGGGGGCGACGAAGTAGACGACCGGGACGTCGAGGCGCCGCGCGGCCCGCGCCAGGCGCAGGTTGAACTCCGGGAAGTCGACCAGGACCAGCACGCCCGGCCGGGCCTGCCGGAGCAGCCGGCGCAGCCCCCGGAACGCGCGCCAGATCGCCGGGAGTCGGCTGACCGCCTCCGTTCCGCCGACCACGGCGACGCGCTCCGCGCGGTGGAGGAGGCGGACGCCCGCGGCCGCCATCGCCGCCCCCCCCATCCCCGTGAGCCGCACGTCCGGCGCCAGGGTCCCGAGGGCGCGGGCCAGGGCCGCGCCGTGGGCGTCTCCCGACGCCTCGCCCGCGACCAGGACGACGTCGTCAGTCGCCGCCGGCGCGCTCCGCGAGCCCGACAAGGCTGATCCCCGCCGTCGCCGCGTCCGCGCGCACGCGCGGGCCGTCGAGCACGAGCACGCGGCCCGCCTCGACGACGAGCGCGGCGGCCCCGCCGTCGGCGCAGCGACGGAGCGTGTCCGGGCCGATGCTCGGCACGTCGAACCGGTAGTCGTGCTCCGGCGCGGTCGCCTTGACGACGACGCCGCCGCGTCCGGCCAGCGCGAGCCCCCGGCGGATCGCCTCGTCCGTCCCCTCCATCGCCTCGACCGCCGCGACCGAGCCCGCCCGCACGACCACCGTCTGCCCGACGCCGTGGCGGGCCAGCTCGCGGGCGACGGCCAGCCCGCGGCGGGCGTCCGCGGCGGCGCTCGTCGGGAGCGCCGGGCCGGCCAGGAGGCCGGCCGGCGCGAGGCCGCCACCCAGGAACCGGCGCTGGTCCAGCACCTCGACCCCCAGCGCGCCGAGCGCCTGGGCGGCCGTCCTGAGGAGCCCATCGTCGCTCCAGTCCGGCGCGCGGGCGAGGAGCGCCAGGGCCGCCGCATCGACGGGGGCGCCGTGGAAGAGGCCGTCCTTCGGGACCCGCCCGGCGAGGACCACGTGACGGATGCCCTCCTCGGCCAGGACCGCCAGGATCGGGGCGACGTCGCCCAGCCGGCACGGCACCACGCGGTCGACGTCGGACGGCAGGGCCGCGCCGCCCAGCGCGAAGCCGACGACGCGCCAGCCCGCCCGCCGGGCCTCGGCGGCGATCAGCGCCGGGAGCGCCCCGGCGCCGGCGACGAGCCCGAGCACGTCGCCCATCGTCGCCGCGTCCTCAGCCCCGGCCGGGGGGGACGGCGCCGGGCACCGCCCCCGCCCGCCCCCGACCGCGTCCGGCGGCGACCCGCCCACGCATCGGCGACGGGCCTCTCAGCGGGGCGGCCAGTCGAGGTTCGGGCGGCCCTCCTCGATCATCCGCTCGATCTCGAGCGCCACCGCCAGCGACCGGACGTCGTCGACCTCCCGGAACTCCACCGTCCCGGTGCGCTGGGCTTCCCGCACCGCGTTCACGATGTGGAGGATCTCCAGCTTCAGCGGGTTCTCCTTGTGGACGAACAGGTGCTCGACGAACGACTCCTGCCGGTAGCGGATGGACTCGCGGTTCAGGACGTACTCGGAGGCCGCCCGCCGGTGGATCTGGATGTCCTGGTCCGTGTAGTCCAGGAAGATGTAGGCGTCCGGCTGCGTGATGGCCAGGGTCCGGACCTTGTGCTCGGTCGCCCGGCTGGCCGTGATGTTCGCCACCGTCCCGCTCTCGAAGAGGATCTGCACGTTCGCCACGTCGCAGCGCGCCGAGTGTGCGCGCGCGCCAGCCGCGGTGATCCGGCGCACCTCGCTGTCGACGAGCCCCAGCACGATGTCGATGTCGTGGATCATGAGGTCCATCACCACCGTGTCGTGCTGCACCCGAGGCACGAACGGGCCCAGCCGGCGCGACTCCACGAGGATCGGGTTCGCCACGATCTTCCGGAGCTCCTGCACCGCCCCGTTGAAGCGCTCGACGTGGCCAACGTGCATCACGACGTTCTGGCGGCGGGCGATCCGGAACAGCTCCCGTGCCTCCTCGAGCGTCGAGGTCAGGGGCTTCTCGACCAGCACGCTGATCCCCGCCTCCAGGAGCCCCTTTGCGACCTCGAAGTGGAGCGGCGTGGGGACCGCCACCGACACCACGTCCACCTTCCCGAACAGCTCGCGGTAGTCGGTGAAGCCCTGGGTGTCGTACTGCGCCGCCAGGCGGGCCGCCTTGCCCGCGTCGACGTCGACGATCCCGACCAGGTCCACGTCCCACAGCTCGGCGTAGACGAGGATGTGGTACTGCCCCATGTGACCGGCCCCGACCACGCCGGCCCGCATCCGCTTCTGCTCGCGCCTGCCCATCGTCCTCCCCTAGCAGATGCCGCGCTTCGACGACGCGATGAAGTCGCACAGCCGTTCGATCTCCGGCGAAGGCTCGATCTCGGCGCGGATCAGCTCCAGCGCCTTGGCCGGGCCGTGCCCGGAGCGGTAGAGGAGCCGGTGCGCGCGCTGCAGGTTCAACCGCACCTCCCGCGGCACGCCGGCCCGCCGCAGCCCGACGATGTTCACGCCGCGCACCTCGGCCGGGTTCCCCTCCACCAGGAAGTACGGCGGGACGTCCTGGGGCAGCCGGGTGCAGCCGCCCACGAAGGCCAGCGTCCCGATCCTCACGAACTGGTGGATCCCGCTGAGACCCGAGATCACGGCCCGGTCGCCGACCTCGACGAACCCGGTCAGCCCGGTGAAGCCGGTCAGGATCACCCCGTCGCCGACCCGGCAGTCGTGGGCCACGTGGCTCTGCGCCATGAGGTAGCAGTCCCGTCCGATCACCGTCCAGCCGTCTGGGGTGGTCGCGCGGTGGATCGTGACGTACTCGCGGACCGTCGTGCCCTCCCCGATCCGCACGCCGGAGTGCGTGGCGGGGTTCCACTTGAGATCCTGGGGCGGGTACCCGATCACCGCCCCGGCGAAGATGCGGCACCGGGGGCCGATCTCCAGGGGCCCCTCGAGGACCGCGTGGGGGCCGATCTCGGTGTCGGCGCCGATGCGCACGGCGTCCCCGATCACCGCGAACGGCCCGACCCGCACCCCGGGCTCGAGGTCGGCGCCGGGATGCACCACCGCGGTGGGGTGGATCTCCCGCGGCTGCTCACCCACCGGACGTGGACCCTCCTTCGCCGAGGCGCTGCTCGAGCGCCGCGACTCGCCGGTCGAGCGTACGGACCGAGCGCAGGAGCTCGGGGAGCCGACCGATCGCGGCCAGGGCCCGCAGCCCCCGCTCGGCCGGCATGGCCGGCGTCCCGATCATCCGCGCCCCCGGCGCCACGTCGCGATGCACGCCGGCCTGCGAGCCGATCTGGGCGCCGTCGCCGACCTCCACGTGGTCGGCGATCCCGACCTGCCCGGCCAGCACGACCCCCCGGCCGATCCGGCTCGACCCCGCGATGCCGACCTGGGCCACGACGATGGTGTCCGCGCCGACCTCGGTATTATGGCCAATCTGCACCAGGTTGTCGATCTTCGTCCCGCGCCGGATCACCGTCTCCCCGAGCGTCGCCCGGTCGATCGCGACGTTGGCGCCGATCTCCACGTCGTCCTCAACGACGACGCCGCCGACCTGCGGGATCTTCCGGTGGGCGTCGCCCGCGAACACGTACCCGAAGCCGTCGGCGCCCAGGACCGCCCCGGGGTGGATCACGACCCGCCGGCCGAGCCGGACCCGCTCCCGCAGCACCACGTGCGGGTGGAGCACGCTCCCCTCGCCGACCGCGCAGTCGGGCCCGACGAACACGTGGGCGTGCACGACCGCCCCGCGGTCGACCACGGCCCGCTCCCCGACCACCGCGAACGCGCCCACGCTGGCCCCGGCGGCCACCCGCGCGCTGCCGGCCACCTGGGCGGTCGGATGCACGCCGGGCGTGGCGGGGGTCGGAGGGAAGAAGACCCCGAGGGCGACCGCCACCGCCGCGTACGGCTGGGCGACGCGGATCACCGGCCGGGGACCCAGGTCCAGGTCGGGCGGCGCGATGAAGGCCGCCGCGGCGCTGCGGCGGGCGGCGTCCAGGTGCTGGGCGGCGGCCACGAACGAGAGGTCGTTGGGCCCGGCGCTCTCCAGGCTCGCGAAGCCGCGGATCGGGAGCGCCGGATCGCCGTCGAGGTCCCCGCCGACGAGCCGGGCCAGCTCGCCGAGGGACCAGGCGGGCATCCTACTTCTTCTCCTTCGCCTTCTCCTGGTCGTACAGCTTGATGACCTCCTCGGTGACGTCCGCCTCCGGATCGCCGTAGATGACGCCCGCGCCCCGCTTCTCGACGATGAGCAGGTATCCCCGCTCCTTGCCGACGCGCTCGATGAGGCCGGTGAGCTCCTGGAGGATGCGCTGGGTCGCCTGCTGCTCCTTGCGCTGCAGCTCCTTCTCCAGGTCCTCGGCGAGCCGGCGGAGGTCGCGCACCTTGCGCTGCAGCGTCTCCTCCTTCTCGCGGCGGGCGTCGGCCGAGAGGACCAGGCCCTTCTTGTCGAGCTCGTCCCGCAGCTTGTCGACCTCGACCTTGCGCGCGTCGACGTCCTTCTGCATGGTCGCCTTCTCGCGCTCGAGCTGCTCGCGCGCCGCCATCCCGGCCACCGAGCGCACGATCACCCGCTGGACGTCGACGTACCCGATGCGCGTGCCGGCCGCCCGGCCGGCGGCCGGCAGCCCCAGCAGGAGCGCCACCCCGAGGAGCGCGGTCGTGACCTTCATGGCATCACCTCTCGCCGCCCGTCAGAACGGCGACCCCACGGTGAAGTTGATCTGGCCGGTCTTCTCCCCGTTCTTTCGGTCGAGGTTGAACCCGTAGTCGAGCCGCAGCGGACCCAGCGGCGAGTAGAAGCGGAGACCGGCGCCCACGGTCAGTCGCAGGTCGGTCGGGTCGAAGTCGGTGCCGAACCCGTACGCGTTCCCGGCGTCGAAGAAGAGCGCGATCCGGAACCGCGTGAAGATCGGGATCAGGAGCTCGCTGCTGAACAGGAGGTACTTGTCGCCGCCGATGCGTTCGCCCGCCGCGTCCCGCGGCGACACCGAGCGGGTCCGCTGCCCCCGCAGGGTGGTCGCGCCGCCGAGGAAGAATCGCTCGAAGATCGGCACCTCCTCCCCGCCCCAGCCGTTCGCGTACCCCGCCTCCCCGCGAACCGCCCACACCAGGTCGAGGACGTGCAGCGGCACGAACGCCGCCGCGGTCCCGATCACCTTGTAGAACTTGGTGTCCCCCCCGAGTCCGGCGAAGGTGGTCTCGATCGACGTCCGCGTGCCGCGGGTCGGCTCGAAGATGTTGTCGCGGCTGTCGCGGATCAGCGCCAGCTCTACGGCCGAGTTGAGCTTCTTGCCCTCCTCCCGCCGCAGGTCCGCGCTCGCCGTCGCCGACAGGTTCGTCACGTCCACCTGCTCCAGCCGGTAGACGCCCGAGATGTTCAGGTATTCGGCCAGCGGGTAGCTTGCCCGCAGGTCGCCGCCGAGCCGCTCCTCGGTGAACTCGTCGAACTCCCGCTCGCGGTCGTACACGTCGAAGCCGGCCCGGAGCGGGATGTCGAAGAGATACGGCTCGGTGAAGCCGATGAGCCCGAGGCGGCTGCGCGAGCCCAGGCGCACCCGGAGAAACACCTCCTGGCCCCGGCCGAAGAGGTTCCGCTGGCTCACGTCCAGGGTGGCGAACAGGCTGTCGACCGAGCTGTACCCCGCCCCCACGCTGAACAGGCCGGTCGCCCGCTCCTTCACGTCGATGTTGACGACCATGCGATCGGGCGTCGAGCCCGGCTCGGTGGTGACGTTCACCTCGTCGAAGTAGCCGAGGTTGAACAGCCGCTGCCGGCTGCGGACCAGCTTCTGGAACGTGAACAGCTCCCCCTCGGCGACCCGAAGCTCGCGCCGGAGGACCTTCTCCGAGCTCTTGGTGTTCCCGGTGATGTTGATCCGCTCGACGTAGACCGGCCCGCCCTCGGTGATGTTCAGCGTGACGTCGACCTTCAGGTTCTGGACGTCGTTGACCGTGTCCGGATCGACCTCCGCCCGCGCCCGGCCGAGCTCGGAGTACCGGTCCACGATCGCCCGGACCGAGGCCCGAAGAGCGCCGCGGTTGAACACCTCGCCCTCGCGGATCCGGATCAGCTTCCGGATCTCCTCCGTGCTGAGGACCTCGTTGCCCTTGATCGTGACGGTGCCGGTCCGGAACTGCGGGCCCTCGACGACGCGGACCCGCAGCGTCACCTTCTCGCGCCGGAGGTCGGGGATGATCTCGTGGGACTCCACCCGCGCCTGCACGTAGCCGTGGTCGGCGTACAGCTGCTGGATCCGGTCGACGTCCTCGTCGAAGACCTTTCGCTGGACGGTGGAGAACGGGAAGATCCAGAAGACGCGCTCCTTGGTCTGCATCGCGCCCTTGATCGCCTTGTCGCTCAGGGCGCGGTTCCCCTCGACCTGGATCCGGTCGATGTGGAGCTTCGGGCCCTCCTCGATCCGGATGACCACCCGCACGTCGCCCTCCGGCGTCCGCTCGGTGCGGGGGCTGATCTGGGCGCCGAAGTACCCCTCGTCCTCGTACTTCTGGCGGATCGCCTCGACGGCCTTCTGGACCTCGACGGGGTTGTAGAGGACGCCGACCTTGATCGCCGCCTTGTCGCGGAGGTCCTCGGTCTTGACCTCGCGGTTGCCCTCGAAGGCGACCTCCCGCAGGAGCGGCCGCTCGACCACGACGAACACGACCCTGACGCCGCCCTCGAACTCCTCGGTCCGGACCTGCACGTCGTCGAAGAATCCCAGCGCGAAGATCGCGCGCACGTCCTCGCGGAGCGCGGCGGGCGAGAAGGGGTCGCCGATCTTGGTCTGGACGCGGTTCAGGATCGCCGGCGCCTGCACGCGGCGGTTGCCCTCCACCGCGATGTCCCGGACCGTCGGGACCGGGGCCTCGGCCGGACGCGTCTCCTGCGCGGCGACCGCCGCCGCGCAGGCCAGGGCCAGCAGCAGGGCCAGGGAGGAAAGCGCCACCCGCCCGCTGGCCGCGGCGCCCCCTCCCGGACACCTGGCGGCCAGCGCCGCCGCCACTCCTCGGGCGAGCCGGGACCGGGAGGTCAGCGCTCCGCCAGGTTGAGGGAAGGCTCGGCGACCGGCTCGAAGGCGAGCTGCTCGCCCTCGACCCGGACTTCGATCTGAGCTCCGTCCTGGACCCGGCCGGCGATGATCGCCTCCGCCATCGGATCCTCGAGATACTTCTGGATCGTGCGCCGCAGCTGGCGCGCGCCGTACGTCGCGTCGTAGCCCTTCTCGATCAGGAAGTCCACCGCCGCCGGGGCGAGCTCGACGCGGATCTGCCGCTCGTCCAGCTGCCGGTTCACGCGATCGACCATCAGCTGCACGATGCCGCGGATGTGTTCCTCCGACAGCGAGTGGAAGACGATCACCTCGTCGATCCGGTTGAGGAACTCCGGGCGGAAGCTCCGCTTGAGCTCGTCGAGCACCCGGTCCCGCATCCGCTCGTGGGAGTCCTCCGGGGAGGCCGAGAGGAACCCCGGCGTCACGCGCTTGCCGATCAGCTGCGTGCCGAGGTTCGAGGTCATGATCAGGATCGTGTTCTTGAAGTCGACCACGTGGCCGAGCGAGTCGGTCAGCCGGCCGTCGTCCAGCACCTGGAGCAGCATGTTGAAGACGTCCGGGTGCGCCTTCTCGATCTCGTCGAACAGCACGACCGAGTACGGGCGCCGGCGGACCTTCTCGGTGAGGTAACCGCCCTCCTCGTACCCGACGTAGCCCGGCGGGGCGCCGAGGAGGCGGGAAACCGAGAACTTCTCCATGTACTCCGACATGTCGACCCGGATCAGGGCGTTCTCGTCGCCGAACAGGAACTCGGCCAGGGCGCGGGCGAGCTCGGTCTTCCCGACGCCGGTCGGGCCGAGGAAGATGAACGAGCCCACGGGCCGCTTGGCGTCCTTGAGCCCGGCCCGGGAGCGGCGGATCGCGCGCGACACCGCGCGGATGGCGTCGTCCTGGCCGACCACCCGCGCGTGGAGCGCCTCCTCCATGCGGGCGAGCTTGGCCGACTCCTTCTCCTCGAGCCGCGACAGCGGGATGCCGGTCCAGCGGGAGACGATGTACTCGATGTCCTGCTCGCCGACGACCTGGGTCTGCCGGCTCTTGTTCTTCTCCCACTCCCGTTTCAGCTCCTCCTCGCGCCCGCGGAGGGCCTTCTCCTTCTCGCGGAGCGACGCGGCCTTCTCGAACTCCTGCGCCTCGAGGAACATGTCCTTCTCGCGGACGACCCGCTCGATCTCCTTCTCGAGCTCCTTGATGGTCGCCGGCGGAGTCATGGCCTGGAGCCGCGTGCGGCTCGCCGCCTCGTCGATGACGTCGATCGCCTTGTCCGGCAGCTGGCGCTCGGTGATGTGCCGGTCGGCCAGCTTCACCGCCAAGTCGATCGCGGCGTCGCTGATCTTCACGCGGTGGTGGGCCTCGTACTTCGGCCGCAGGCCCTTGATGATCTCCACCGCCTCCTGCACCGAGGGGGCCCGGACGATGATCGGCTGGAAGCGGCGCTCGAGCGCGCCGTCCTTCTCGATGTGCTTGCGGTACTCGTCGAGGGTCGTCGCCCCGATGCACTGGATCTCGCCGCGCGAGAGGGCGGGCTTGAGCATGTTCGAGGCGTCGATCGCCCCCTCGGCGGCCCCGGCGCCGATCAGGGTGTGCAGCTCGTCGAGGAACAGGATGACGTTCTCCGACTGCCGGATCTCCTTCATCACCGCCTTGAGCCGCTCCTCGAACTGGCCGCGGTACTTCGTCCCCGCGACCAGCGCGCCCAGGTCGAGCTGGAGCAGCCGGCGCCCGATGAGCACGTCCGGCACGTCGTGGTTGACGATCTTCTGCGCCAGGCCCTCGACGATCGCCGTCTTGCCGACGCCCGGCTCGCCGATGAGGACCGGATTGTTCTTCGTGCGCCGGGACAGGATCTGGATCACGCGCTCGATCTCGGTCTCCCGGCCGATCACCGGGTCGAGCTTGCCGTCCCGCGCGAACTGGGTCAGATCCCGGGCGAACTCGTCGAGCACGGGCGTCTGGCTCCGCTTCTTGGGGCGGGGGTAGTACTGGTCGCCCAGCAGCGCGAGCGTCTCCTGACGCACCTCGTCGAGGCGCGCCCCGAGCGACTCCAGGATCTTCGCCGCGATCGACTGCCCCTCCTTCATCACGCCGAGGAGCAGGTGCTCGGTCCCGATGTAGTTGTGCCCGAGCTGGCGCGCCTCCTCGATCGACAGCTCGAGGACGCGCTTGGCCTGCGGGGTGAACGGCACCTCGCCGAACGTGAGCGTCTTCGGGAAGCCGGCGAGCGCGCGCTCGACCTCGCTCTTGACGGTCTCCAGCCGGAGTCCCAGCCGCTGCAGCACCGCGGTCGCGATCCCCTCGCCGTCGCGGATCAGACCGAGAAGGATGTGCTCGGTGCCGACGAAATCGTGCCGGAACCGGCCGGCCTCTTCCCGGGCGAGGATGATGACGCGCCGCGCACGCTCGGTGAATCGCTCGAACACAGTGCCTCCCTGCGCGCGGCCCTCACCTGCGCCCCGTCGGGGCCATCGCCCATCGACCGGGGTCTTCGCCGCGTCGCCCGTCCCACGGCCATTATACATGCCGGTGCCGGGGACCGGAACATTTCCCCCGTCTGGCGACGAGTTAGCGGCAGTCCGGCGCCCGGCGGCCGCTCAGGCCTCGATCACGGCCCTCCCGTCGACCAGCCGGACCAGGCGGTCGGCGCGCCGCGCGAGCTCCAGGTTGTGGGTGGCGATCACGAACGCCACGCCACGCTCGGCCTGGAGGCGGCCGAAGAGCTCGAAGACGTCCTCGCTGGTCTTCGGATCGAGGTTGCCGGTGGGCTCGTCGGCCAGGATGACCGCCGGGCGGCCGACCAGCGCCCGGGCCAGGGCGACGCGCTGCTGCTCGCCCCCCGACAGCTCGCCGGGACGGTGCCGGACCCGCTCCTGCAGCCCGACGTCGCGCAGCGCGTCGAGCGCGCGCTCGCGCGCCTCGGCGGCGGGGCGCCGCTGGATGAGCGCGGGAAGCATCGCGTTCTCGAGCGCCGTGAAGTCAGCGAGGAGGTTGTAGAGCTGGAAGACGAACCCGATCTCGTCCCGGCGGAAGCGCGTGAGTTCCGGCTCGCTCCGGCTGAAGAGGTCCACTCCCCGGAACGACACCCGGCCGGCCGTCGGCCGGTCCAGCGCCCCCACCACGTGGAGCAGCGTCGACTTCCCGACGCCCGAGGCGCCGACCACCGCGACCAGCTCCGCCTGGTGCACCGTCAGGGTGACCCCCTTCAGGACCCGGAGCACCTCGCGCCCGGTGCGGTACTCCTTCTCGACGCCTTCGGCCACCAGCAGCGCCGGGGCGGCCTCCTCCGCGCCGGCGGCTCCCCCGCCGCCGGGGCCGGCGGCCGGGGTGCCGGACGCTCGCCCCGGGTCACTCATACCGGAGCACGTCGACCGGATGGAGCCGCGCCGCCTGCCGCGACGGGTACACGGTCGCCAGGAACGAGAGCACCAGCGCGGCGAGGGCGATCAGCACCAGCTCCGGCGGGTGCATCTTCATGGGCAGCTCCGAGAGCTGGTACACGTCGCCGGGGATCTTGACCACGTGGTAGCGGTCCTGGATCAGGCCGATCACCACCCCCAGCACCGTCCCCACGGCCGTCCCGACCGTCCCGATCAGGACGCCCTCCGCCATGAAGACCAGGGTGATGCTCCGGGCGGAGGCACCGAGCGCCCGCAGGACGCCGATCTCCCGCCGCTTCTCGGCGACCATGAGGATGAGGTGGCTGATGATCGCGAAGGCGGCGACGAAGATGATCAGGGTCAGGATCACGAACATCGCCGTCTTCTCCAGCTGGATCGCGGAGAAGAGGTTCTTGTTCATCTCGGTCCAGTCGCGCGTCCAGTACGGGAGGCCCAGCGCCGCGCCGAGCTCCCGCGACACCCGGCGGGCCTGGTACACGTCGCCGAGGCGCACCTCGATGCCGGAGACCCGGTCCCCCAGCTCGGCGAACTGCTGGGCGGTCGCGATGGAGGAGTAGGCCAGCGCCGCGTCGTACTCGTAGAGGCCGATCTCGAAGATCGCGACCACCCGCAGCTGGCGCATCCGCGGGATCGTCCCCACCGCGGTGACGGCGCCCCGCGGGGAGATCGCGGTCACGGTGTCGCCGACGAACGCGCCGAGGCTCCTCGCCAGCTCCCGGCCCAGGGCGACCGTCGGCTCGGGGCCGGCCAGGTCGGCCAGGCTCCCCGCCCGCACCCGCTGCTGGAGCTCGCGCCGCTCCGTGTCCGGATCGATGCCGCGCAGCACGACGCCGGTCGCCGCCTGGCCGTGCGAGAGCATCACCTGCTGGAGCACGAACGGCGCCGCCGAGCGGACCGCCGGGTTCTGCCGGATGATCGCGAGCGCCCGGTCCGGGTCCTCGACGCCCCGACCGCTCGCGTCCATCACCAGGATGTGGGCGGTCGTGCCGAGGATCTTGCTCCGGAGCTCGTCCTCGAACCCCGACATCACCGCCAGGACCACGATCAGGGCCATGACGCCGATCGCCATCCCCGCCATCGCGATCACGGTGAGGAGCGAGAGGAAGCCCCGGCCCCCCTTGGCGCGCAGGTAGCGGAGCCCGATCAGGAGCTCGAACGGGAGCCCGCGGCCCATCGCTCACCCGCACCGGAGGGCGGCCGCGCCGTCGCCCTCGGCCCCGCCGGACGGGCGCAGCCGGCCTCGCGCCGGGCCGCCTCCGCCCCCGCCGCCGGTCCCGTCGAGCGACGGCGCGGGACAGCCCGCACCGCGCCCGGGGTCGCCGGCGCGCCCCGGCCCTCCCGGCCGCGCGGCGCGGGCCCCCGCGCTCACGGGGCCCCGTCCCCCGGCTCGTCGAACTCCTCCGGCCGCAGCAGCGGGAACAGGATGACCTCGCGGATCGAGGCCCGGTCGGCGAAGAGCATCACCAGGCGGTCGATCCCGATCCCCTCGCCCGCGGTCGGCGGGAGCCCGTACTCGAGCGCGCGCAGGAAGTCCTCGTCGAGCCGGTGAGCCTCCTCGTCCCCCGCCTCGCGCGCGCGGAGCTGCGCCTCGAACCGGCGGCGCTGCTCGAGCGGGTCGTTGAGCTCGGAGTACGCGTTCGCCACCTCCATCCGCCCCACGAACAGCTCGAACCGGTCGACCAGGGTCGGGTCGTCCCGTTTCTGGCGCGCGAGCGGCGACAGCTCCGTCGGGAAGTCGAGCACGAACGTCGGCTGGACCAGGGTCGGCTCGACGAATGCCTCGAAGACAGCCTTCCACATCTGGTGGAGCGGCGTCGCGGCGCCCCAGCCCCAGGCGCCGGCGTCCAGGTCCCGGCGGCCGGCCGCCTCGCGGGCCGCCCGGCGGACGGCCTCGCGGTCGCGCAGCTCGGCCGGGCTCACCCCGATCGCCTCGGCCACCCCGTCCAGGTACCGGAGCCGGCGCCACGGCGGCCGGAGGTCGATGCGTTCGCCCTGGTAGGTGAGCGCGAGGCCGCCGGCGAGCGCCTGGCCGAGCTCGGCGAAGAGCGCCTCGGTGAGCGCCATGAGGTCGCCGTAGTCGGCGTAGGCCTGGTAGAACTCGAGCATCGTGAACTCGGGGTTGTGCTGGGTCGAGACCCCCTCGTTGCGGAAGATCCGCCCGATCTCGTAGACGCGGTCGATCCCGCCCACGACCAGCCGTTTGAGGTGGAGCTCGAGCGCGATCCGCAGGTACAGCGGCAGGTCGAGCGCATTGTGGTGGGTGGCGAACGGCCGGGCGGCCGCGCCGCCCGGGATCGACTGCATCACCGGGGTCTCCACCTCCAGGAACCCCCGGGCATCGAGGAACGCGCGGACCGTCTGGATCAGCCGGCTCCGGAGCCGGAAGACCTCCCGCACCCCGGGGTTCACCAGGAGGTCCACGTAACGCTGGCGGTACCGCGTCTCCACGTCCCGCAGGCCGTGCCACTTCTCGGGGAGCGGCCGGAGGGACTTGGCGAGGAACGTCCAGCTCTTCACCTGGACGGTGAGCTCGCCGGTGCGGGTCCGCATGAGGTCGCCGGTCGCCCCCACGAAGTCCGCCGCGTCCAGCTCGGTGAACGCGGCGTACCGCGCCCCCAGGACGTCGGCGCGGGCATAGAGCTGGAGCGTCCCGGTCTGGTCCTGGATGGTGGCGAAGCACGAGCGGCCGTGGTGGCGGAGCGACATCACCCGGCCCGCGACGCTGACCGGCCCCGCCGCCGGCAGCGCCTCGTCCGGGGCGTCCTGGTAGCGGGCGCGCAGCGCGCCGGCCCAGTGGGAAACCGGGAAGCGAGTCCCGAACGGGTCGACGCCGGCCGCGCGGAGGGCGTCGAGCTTCTCGTACCGGCGCCGGACGACCTCGTTGGCGGGGAGCGCGGGGCCCCCGGGGCGGTCCCCGCGCGGCTGGTCGCCCACGGGCCCGCTACCGCGACGCCGCGAACAGGAACGCCTCGATGAACGGGTCGATGTCCCCGTCCATCACCGCGTCGACGTTCCCGATCTCGACGTTCGTCCGGTGGTCCTTGATCAGCTGGTACGGGGCGAACACGTAGGAACGGATCTGGCTCCCGAAGGCGATCTCCTTCTTGTCCCCCGTGAGCTGCTCGAGCTCGGTCTTCCGCTTCTGGTCGGCGATCTGGTAGAGCCGGGCCCGGAGCACCCGCATCGCGGTGTCGCGGTTCCGGAGCTGGGAGCGCTCGTTCTGGCAGGAGACGACGATGCCGGTCGGCAGGTGGGTGATGCGCACCGCCGAGTCAGCGGTGTTGACCCCCTGCCCGCCGGTCCCCGAGGACCGGAACACGTCGACCCGGATCTCGTCGTCGCGGACCACGACCTCGAGGTCCTCGACCTCCGGCATCACCGACACGGACGCGAACGAGGTGTGGCGGCGCCTGGCGGCGTCGAAGGGGGAGATCCGGACCAGGCGGTGGACCCCGGTCTCCCCCCGGAGGTACCCGTAGGCGTACTCCCCGGTGACCTCCACCGTCACCGACTTGATCCCCGCCTCGTCCCCGGGGAGGAGGTCCACCACCTCGACCTTGTACCCGTGGCGCTCCGCCCAGCGGGTGTACATCCGCAGCAGCATCTGGGCCCAGTCCTGGGACTCGGTGCCCCCGGCGCCGGCGTGGATCGAGAGGATCGCGTTCTTGCGGTCGTGCTCGCCGGAAAGGACGACCGCCAGCTCGAACTCGTGGAGGCCGGTCCGCACGCGGTCCAGGCCCGCCTGGATCTCGCCCTCCAGGCTCTCGTCACCCTCCTCCAGCGCCATCTCCCAGAACGCGCGGAGGTCGGCGAGCTCGCGGGTGAGCTCGCCGGCGCGACCGACCAGCCGGCCGAGGTCGTTGCGCTCCCGGATCAGCCGCTGGGCCGCGCGGGCATCGTCCCAGAACCCCGCCTCGGCCATCGCCGCGTCGATGGCGGCCATGCGCGCCTCCTTCGCGGCCAGGTCAAAGATGCCCCCGAAGGTCGTCGAGCCGGCGCTCGAGATCCGTGAAGTCGCGGCGGAGCTCTCCCAGCATCGGCTCAGCCGTCCCGGCGCCGGCCGCGGCGGCCGGTCCCCCGCCCCGGCGTCACGCCGCCCTCCCGGCCGCGCCGGCCCACGGTCCCGCCAGGGCCGCGGCCGTGACCGCCACGCACGCGAACGCGAACACGTCGCCGAACCGGGTGTAGAAGGTCGCGCGCCGGCGGAGCGGGACGGCGCGGGTCAGCGTGCCGCGCCAGCCCAGGGGGAGCGTGGCCTCGATCGCGCCGGACGGCGCCACGAACGCGGAAATCCCCGTGTTGGCGGCCCGCACGACCGCGACGCCGTTCTCCACCGCCCGCAGCGGCACCATCGCGAGGTGCTGGCGGGGGCCGCCGGAATCGCCGAACCACGCGTCGTTGGTGATGTTGGTCATGAAGCTCGCGCCTTCCCCGACGAATCGCCGGAAGAGGTCCGGGAAGATGACCTCGTAGCAGATGACCGTGCCGAACGGGGCGCCTTCCAGCGGGAAGATCACCGGGCCCCGGCCCGGCGTGAAGTCGCCGATCTCGGCGGCGATCGCCTCCACGAAGAAGAGCAGCCGCCGCAGCGGCACGTACTCCCCGAACGGGACCAGGTGCATCTTATCATAGCGACCGCGCAGCCCCTCCGGCCCGACGTAGAACGCGCTGTTGAGGTACGCGAGGCGGCTGCCCTCGGGCCGCGCGTCCGGCGCGCCGACCAGGAGCGGCACTCCCGTCGCGCCGGCCAGGTCGGTGAGCCACGGCAGGATCGCCGGATCGAAGCGGAGGTAGGCGGGGACCGCCGCCTCCGGCCAGACCACCAGCCGGGCCCCCGGGGCGGCGCCGCGCGTCAGCTCCTCGTAGATCCGGAGCGTCTCCGCCCTGAAGGCGGCGTCCCACTTCACGTCCTGGGCGATGTTCCCCTGCACCACGGCGATCGGGACGGTCGGGCCGGCGGCCTGCCCGAGCCACGCCTGGCCGACCCCCCACAGGCCCCCGACGGTGACCACCGTCGCCGCCGCCGCGACGGCGACCGCGCGTCCGCGTCGCTCGACGAGCGCCCAGGCGACCGCCGCGTTCACCACCACCAGCGCGGCCGAGACCCCGTAGACGCCGGTCCACGCCGCGATCTGGATCAGCGCGAGGCGCCGGTAGGGGACGTAGCCCAGGAGCCCCCAGGGAAACCCGGAGAGGAGCCGGGTGCGGGCGAGCTCGGCGGCGACCCACAACGCCGGCGCCAGCCAGAGCGCGCCGGGGCCCAGCCGGCCCCGGAGCCAGGCGACGGCCCAAGCCACCGCGCCCCACCAGAGGGCGAGGTAGCCGGCCAGGCCGAGGACGACCAGCGCCGCCGCCGCGCGCGGCATCGACGAGTAGGTGCTCATCGTGTGGACGAGCCAGCGGAGGAGGAGGACGTCGAACGCGAGCCCGGCGACGAACCCCTCCCCGAACGCGGCGCCCGGTCGCCGCGCGGTCGCGGCCAGCGCGAGGACGGGGGCCAGGGCGACCCAGCCGAGCAGGTCCCATCCCGGCCAGGGGAACGCCAGGTGGAGGATCCCGCCGGAGACCGCGGCGACCACGAGCCGGCGCCCGGTCTCCCGGCGGCCGCCCGTCGCCGCCTCCGCCCCGGCCGCACGTGGAGTCGCGCCGGCTACGGGCAGAGCTCCCGGCGCACGCGGTCGAGCAACCCGTTGATGAACCGGGTCGACTCCTCGGTCGAGAACCGCCGGGCGATCTCGAGCGCCTCGTTGATCGCGACCTTCGGCGGCACCTCGACGGCCCAGAGCA
>DASRDR010000032.1:0-10434 GCA_035652475.1 Candidatus Methylomirabilota bacterium
GAAGCCGTACACGCGCATCTGGCCGCCGAAGCTGACGGTCGGCGCCTGCGCGTACGCGGTGAGGACTGATCCGAGGACCAGTACCCCGCCCACGAGCAACGCAAGTGCTCGCTTCATCCCTGCACCTCCCGGTGCCACCCCGAGGATGGCGCCCGTTTGTGGTGGACCTACCAACCGCTTACGACGATGAGTGCCGTGAATCGGGTCAGACGGGTACCGCCCGCCTTTCCTGCGTCCCCGCACCACCCCCCTTCACGTTGAGTGAAGTCCCGTCGGCCGCTGGGGACACGTCGGGGTAGACGTATGGAAAAGCCGCGGGCACCATAGCACCCGTCCGAAAAAGCTGTCAAGCCCCTTCCGCCGCCGCGGGAGAACGGGACAGGGGCCCTGCCCACCTCGGGACCCGCCGGGGCCCGTCAGGGCAGCTCGTAGACGACGACGTGTCCGCGGCCCCGGGCGGCCGGGTTGAGCGTCTCCAGGTCGAGCCCCCGCGGGACCACCCCGACCAGGACCTCCGGGATGCCGTCCCCGTCCAGGTCGCCGTACCCGAGGTCCGCGATGTACCCCGCCGTCAGCGCGCTCTGCCAGACGCGGCTGAACGCCCCGTCGCGCCAGCGGAACCGGTGCACGCGCCCGCGATTGAAGAGCGTCGCGGCCAGCCTGGGGAGGAGCCCCCGGCCCTGCTCGAGGGCCGGGAGGAGGTTCTCGAACACCAGAACCTCCGGCCCCGAGGTGCCCCGGAGGGGGATCACGCGTCCGGGGATCCGCGCCAGGCTCCCCTCCAGCGCCGTCTGGCTCCGGCCCCCCTGCGGGCCGAACGGGAAGGTCACCGCCGACCCTCCCACGGGGTCGCTGCTCGTCCAGAGCCGCTGGCCCCGGGCGGTCCAGACGGCCAGCCGGTCGTCGGTCGTCAGGGCGACGATCTCGGGGTCGGCGCTCCCGGTCAGGTGCACGAGCGCGAGCCCGAAGATGGTGACGCCGCGCGGGAGCTTGAGCCGGGTGCCGTCCGTGAAGCGCTGACCGTCCCAGACGAGCCGGCGGACCTCGGGCTCGAAGGGCTCGGTCTCCCCGGCGTCCTGCTCGACGAGCCAGCTCTCGCGATCGGCGCGGATCACGCGGAGGTAGCGGCCGGTGGTCTCGTAGAGGACCCGGAAGCCGCCCGGCGTCCACTCGAGCACGCGGCCGCGGAGCCCGGTGCGCCCCTGGTCGGCGCGCATGTCGACGACCACCAGCTCGGCGCGCGGCGTCCCCCGCAGCGGCGCGGCGTCGACGGCGAGGATCAGCCCGCCCGGCCGGTACACGCCGGCCTCGACCGGCACCAGGGGCCCGCCCTCCGAGGCCCGCTGGATCGTGACGACCTCCTCGTCCGCCAGGGCGAGCTCGTTGTGGCCGTCGCCGTCGAGATCCCCGAGGGCGAGCCCCCGGACCGACTGCTCGAGGGGATACCGCCGCTGGAGCTCGGGGACCTCTTCCCAGGCGAATCGCGGCGGGTACGCGGCGGTGACCAGGCGCGTGCTCAGGGACACGAGGGTGGCGCCCGTCTGCCCCGACACCCACGCCGTTTCCAGGACGCGCGTGCCGCCCTCGCGCACCAGGCGGGAGCTGAGCACCGCGGCGCCGCCCAGGCGGCGCGCGAGCTCGAGCGGGGACGCCCCGGGGACGGCGGCGACGGCCTCCAGCACGCGGCGGGGCTCCACCGCGACGAAGCGCCCCGTCTTCTCGAGCAGGGCGGAGAACCGGGCCACGAGCAAGAGATGCGCCTGGTCGACGCTCTCGAACGGGACGTTGACGCCGGCCGGCGGCAGCACGGCGACCGGGAGGCGCCCCGCCGTGATCCGCGCGCCGTCGCCGGGCGCGGGCGCGGGGCGCCCCGCGACGGGCACGAAGCGCCCGGTCGCCCCGGCCGGCTCGACGGCGCCGACCGTGAGCGTTCCGAGGTCGAGCTCGGCGTGCCCCAGGACCTGGTTCGTCACCGGGTGTCGGAACGGCTCGCCGCGGCGGAAGACGCTCAGCTCGAGCCCCGGGCGAAGCGCCCGGGCGCCGTCGCCCTCCACCCGCAGCGTCTCCCCTTCCAGGCTCGCGACGTGCAGCTCGACCTTCGGGAACGCCGCGGCCAGCTCGGCCGCAGTCGTCTGGAAGGTGGCGCCGAGATCCTGGAGCAGGTCGGCGCCCGCGGGCCTCGCCGCCAGGCCGGCGGCGAGGAGGATCAGCGCCGCGGCGACCGCGGGGCCGCCGCCGGGCCGCCTCGGGAGCCCACCGCGGGCCGGCCGCATCAGAACGCCGCCGCCGGACGGTGCGTGCCGAAGGCGGCCCGCAGGCGGTCGCAGATCTCCCCCAGGGTCACGTCGGCACGCACGGCGTCGAGCAGCGGCGGCAGCAGGTTCGCCGGGCCGCGAGCGGCCTGCTCGACCGCGTCGAGCGCGCGCTGCGCCCGGTCGCGGTCGCGGCGGCGCCGGAGCTCGGCCAGGCGCTCGGCCTGGCGGGCCTCGACCGCGGGATCCGGGTGGAAGAGGCTCGCCGGCGGGGGGGCGTCGGTGACGAACTCGTTCACGCCGACGACGATCCGCGCCTTCGTCTCGACGTCCTGCTGGTAGCGATACGCGGCGTCCTGGATCTCCTGCTGCATGAACGGGATCGCCGTCACCGCGCCTCCCAGGCCGTCGATCTTCTCGAGGTAGGCCTCCGCGGCGCCCTCGATCTCGCGGGTGAGCCGCTCCACCGCGTAGGCCCCGCCGAGCGGATCGATCGTCTCCGCCACGCCCGACTCGTGGGCCAGGATCTGCTGGGTCCGGAGCGCCACCCGGACGGCCTCCTCCGAGGGGAGCGCCAGCGCCTCGTCCATCGAGTTCGTGTGGAGGGACTGGCAGCCGCCCAGGATCGCCGCCAGCGCCTGGACCGTCACCCGCACCACGTTGTTCACCGGCTGCTGGGCGGTGAGCATGGAGCCGGCGGTCTGGGCGTGGAACCGGAGCGTCCACGCCCGCGGGTCCCGGGCCGCGAACCGCTCCCGCATGAGGCGCGCCCAGAGCCGGCGGGCGGCGCGGAACTTCGCGACCTCCTCGAGGAGGTTGTTGTGCGCGTTGAAGAAGAAGGAGAGCTGGGGCGCGAACTCGTCCACCGCCAGCCCGGCCGCCCGGGCCGCCTCCACGTACGCGACGGCGTTCGCGAGCGTGAACGCGACCTCCTGCACCGCCGTGCAGCCGGCCTCGCGCATGTGGTACCCGGAGATGGAGATCGTGTTCCACCGCGGGACGTGGTCCTTGCAGTACGCGAAGACGTCGGTGACCAGGCGGAGCGACGGCCGCGGCGGGTAGATGTACGTCCCGCGGGCGATGAACTCCTTCAGGATGTCGTTCTGGACCGTCCCGGCCAGCCGCGCGGCGGGGATCCCGCGCGCCTCGGCGACCGCCACGTAGAGCGCCAGCAGGATCGCCGCGGTCGCGTTGATCGTCATCGACGTCGACACGCGGTCGAGCGGCAGGCCGGCCAGGAGCTCGGCCATGTCCTCCCGGCTCGAGATCGAGACGCCCACCCGCCCGACCTCGCTGCGCGCCTCGCGGGCGTCCGCGTCGCGGCCCATCTGGGTCGGCAGGTCGAACGCGACCGAGAGTCCCGTCTGGCCCTGGGCGAGGAGGTAGTGGAAGCGCCGGTTGGTCTCGGCGGCGCTGCCGAACCCGGCGTACTGGCGCATGGTCCAGAGCCGGCCCCGGTACATGGTGGGCTGGATCCCGCGCGTGTACGGGTACTCGCCCGGGAATCCGAGCTCCGTGAGGTAGTCGCACCCCGCCAGGTCCGCCGGGGTGGCGAGGCGAGGCACCGGGGCGCCCCAGGACGTGACGAATCGCCCGCGCTCCGGCGCGCGCTCGAGCGCGGGCCGGAGGGTCTCCGCCTCCCAGCGCCGGCGGGCGTCCTCCAGGGCGCGGAGCCGCTCCGGGTCGTCCATCAGGCCGGGGCGTCCCGGTGACGTCGCGTCACAGCGGGAGGTTCCCGTGCTTGCGCGGCGGGTTCCGGTCGCGCTTGGTGTGGAGGGTGTCCAGCGCGGCGATGAGGCGGCGCCGGGTCTCCCGGGGCTCGATGACGTCGTCCACGTAGCCGCGCTCGGCCGCCACGTAGGGGGTCGCGAACTTCTCGCGGAACTCGGCGACGCGCTCGCGGCGGAACTGCGCCGGATCCGCCGCCTCGGCCAGCTCGCGGCGGTACAGGATGTTCACCGCGCCCTCCGGTCCCATGACGGCGATCTCCGCCGTCGGGAACGCGAAGTTCGCGTCCGCCCGGATGTGCTTGGAGGCCATGACGCAGTAGGCGCCCCCGTACGCCTTGCGCGTGATCACGGTGAGCTTCGGCACCGTGGCCTCGGCGAACGCGTAGAGGAGCTTCGCCCCGTGCTTGATGATCCCCCCGTACTCCTGGGCGGTGCCCGGCAGGAACCCCGGCACGTCCTCGAACGTCACCAGCGGCACGTTGAAGCAGTCGCAGAACCGGACGAAGCGCGCCCCCTTGAGCGACGCTGCGATGTCCAGGCACCCCGCCAGGTGGGCCGGCTGGTTGGCGACCACCCCGACCGGCCGGCCACCGAGGCGTCCGAAGCCGATCACCAGGTTCGGCGCGTACTCGGCCTGGACCTCGAAGAAGTGGTGGTCGTCCAGGACGGTGCGGATCAGCTCCTTCATGTCGTACGGCCGGGTCGGGTTGTCGGGGACCAGCCGCTGGAGCGCGTCGTCCGCCCGGTCCGGCGGATCCGAGGTCGGCCGGACCGGCGGGTCCTCGAGGTTGTTGGGCGGCAGGAACCCCAGGAGCTCCCGGATGCCGTCCAGGCACGCCTCCTCGCTCGGCGCCGCGAAGTGGGCGACCCCCGAGGTCCGGGCGTGGGTGTCGGCTCCGCCCAGCTCCTCGAAGCTCACCTCCTCGTGCGTCACCGACCGGATGACGTCCGGCCCGGTGACGAACATGTACGAGGAGCCTCGCACCATGAAGATGAAATCGGTGATCGCCGGGGAGTACACGGCGCCGCCCGCGCACGGGCCCATGATCGCCGAGATCTGGGGGATCACGCCGGAGACGAGGACGTTCCGGAGGAAGATGTCCGCGTAGCCGGCCAGCGAGACCACGCCCTCCTGGATCCGCGCGCCCCCCGAGTCGTTCAGGCCCACGATCGGCACCCCGACCTTGAGCGCGAGGTCCATGACCTTGCAGATCTTATGGGCGTAGCTCAGCGAGAGGGATCCCCCGAACACCGTGAAGTCCTGGGCGAAGAGGTAGATCGGCCGGCCGTCGATCCGCGCCGAGCCGGTGACGACCCCGTCGCCCGGGATCTTCTGGCCGGCCATCCCGAAGTCGGTCGCCTGGTGGACCACGAACCGGTCCAGCTCGTCGAAGGACCCCTTGTCGACGAGCCGGGCGATCCGCTCGCGGGCGGTCGCCTTGCCGGCGGCGTGCTGGCGCGCGATCCGCTCGGCGCCGCCCCCCAGCTCGGCGGCGGCGCGGAGGCGCGCGAGCTCGACGAACCGCTCGTCCAGGCTCATCGGCCCGGCCGCCCCTGCTCCTGGACGGGGTGAAACATCGGTTCGCCAGTATACGGGCCGCGGTTCCGGAGCGTCAATTGCGCAGCGCGTCACGCGGCGGTGGCGTCGGTCGCGAATTTGACCTGTTCCCGGGCGTCTGCTACGGTTGTGGCGCTGCGGAACCCCCAACCCTCGCGCCGACAAAGGGGCCTCGACCGGTGCTACACGCCGCCGCGCTGATCGCCAGCCTGGCGTTCCTCGCCCTCGCGCTGGCGGCGATCCCGGTGCTCATGCAGCTGGCCCGGACGGCGCGCTCCGCGGAGCAGACCCTGGCCGCGGTCGAGCGCGAGGTCCGGCCGCTCGCCTCGCAGGTCCAGGCCCTCCTCCAGGAGCACCGCGAGCTGGCCCAGCAGGCCACGCGAGACCTGCGGCAGGTCGAGGGCGTCGTGGTCATGGCCCAGGAGGTGGTGGCGCGGCTGACGAGCCTCACGGCGCTCCTCGGGCGCTTCGGGACCGTCGGGCGGGCGCTCGGCCTCGCCCGGGGGGTGCAGCGGGGCATCGACGTGTTCGTGCAGCGGCTCGCGCACGGACGAGGCGGGAAGGAGTAGCGGAATGAGCGAAGAGCGGGGCGATCTCGATTTCCTGGGCGCGCTGGGGCTGCTCACGGTCGGGGCGCTGATCGGCGCGGGCGTCGCGCTCCTGCTGGCGCCGCGGCGGGGCGAGGAGACGCGGGAGCTCCTGCGGGAGAAGGGCGCCGACTGGGCTCGCCGCGCCCAGGAGCGGATGGGCGAGGCCCAGGTGCGGGCGCAGGAGTACCTGGGCCGCGGCAAGGAGGTCCTGGAGGACACGTCCGCCCAGCTCAAGGCCGCGTTCGAGGCCGGCCGGGGCGCCATGCGCGAGGAGATCGCGCGCATGCGCGGCAAGGACGAGCCGCTCGAGGGCGTCTAGGCACCGCCGCCGGTGCCGGAGCTGCCGGAGGTCCTCCAGCCGGAGGCCTCGCTCGAGGCCGCGGCCAAGCGGTTCACGCGCCGCGTGGCGCTGACGACCGCGGTGTACGCGGTCGTGCTCGCGATCACCTCGCTCGGCGGCAACAACGCGATGAAGGACACCCTCCTGGCCCAGCAGCAGGCGTCGGACCAGTGGGCGTTCTACCAGGCGAAGGCGATCCGCGAGCACCAGTCCCGCGTCGGCGGGCTCCTGGCCGAGCTCGAGCTCGCCGCGGGCGGCGCCGCGATGCCCCCGGCGGCGCGGGCGCGCATCGAGGAGATCCGGAGCCGCCTCGCCGCGGACGAGGCGCGCTACGCCGCCGAGAAGAAGGAGATCGAGGTGGAGGCGCGCGCGCGGGAGCGGGAGCGGGATCTCGGGAAGGCGAAGGATCCGAACTTCGACTTCGCCGAAGTCCTGCTGCAGATCGCGATCGTGGTGGCCTCGGTCTCGATCCTGGCCAGCTCGCGGCCGCTCTTCGGGCTGTCCATCCTCTTCGCGGCGGCCGGCGCCCTGCTCTGCCTGAACGGCTACCTGCTGCTGGTCCGCCTCCCGGTGTGACGCCCGGGGCCACCCCCGGCCCCGCTCCCGGCGGGGCGCGCGCGCCGCCCGCCCGGCCGCGCGCAGGCAAGCGAGCCCACGTCCGTGGTCCCCTCGCCGAGCCACCCCCGCCTCGCCGCCCGCGGAGTCCAACCGCGGCGAGGGCGCCGCGGCCCGGGGATCGAGCGGCGGCGCCGGCGAGGCGGGGATCGCCCCGCGGCGTGGCCGAGGTGGGGCTAGAGGTGGATGGCCTCCCCCATGGCGTCGAGCGCGGCCTCCATCACCGCCTCGGCCATGGTGGGATGCGCGTGGATCGTGCGGCCGACCTCCTCGACCGTCGCCTCCAGGGTCTTGCCGAGCGCCAGCTCGGCGATGAGCTCGGTCGCCTCGGCCCCGATGACGTGGACCCCCAGGATCTCCCCGGTGTCTCCCGCGGCGACGATCTTGACGAGGCCTTCCGGCTCGCCGAGGGCCTGGGCCTTGCCGTTGGCGACGAACATGTAGCGGCCGACCCGCACCGCGCGCCCGTCCGCGCGGGCCTGGGCCTCGGTGAGCCCGAGGCTCGCCACCTGGGGGTGACAGTACGTGCAGCTCGGGACCGCGCGGTAGTCGAGCGGGCCGGGCGCGGCGCCGGCGAGCGCCTCCGCGGCGACGATCCCCTCCGCGCTCGCCTTGTGGGCCAGGAGCGGCGGCCCGGCCACGTCGCCGATCGCATAGACGCCCGGCACCGAGGTCTCCATCCGCGGCGACACCTGGACGAAGCCGCGGGCGACCGTGACCCCGAGCGCCTCGAGGCCGAGGTCGCCCGTGTTCGCGCCGCGCCCGACCGCCATGAGCACCATGGCCGCCTCCAGGCGGGCGGCCTGGCCCTCGTGCTCGATCTCCACCCGGACCGCGTCCCCGCCGGCGCGGACCGACTGCACCCGGGCGCCCGCCCGGACGTCGATCTTGCGCTTCGCGAAGCTCCGGGCCAGATGACGGGAGATCTCCTCGTCCTCGAGGGGAAGCAGCCGGGGCAGGGCCTCGACGACGGTCACCTGCGTCCCGTAGCTCGCGAACACGTCCGCGAACTCGACGCCGACGGCGCCGGCCCCGATCACCACGATGGACGGCGGCACGCGGTCCAGCCGGAGCGCCTCGTCGGAGCTGATGACGCGGACGCCGTCGATCGCTACTCCGGGCAGGCTCTTCGGTCGCGCCCCCGTCGCCAGCACGACCGCGGCCGCCTCCACGGTGCGCGCGCTCCCGTCGGCCGCCGCCACCCGCACCGCGCCCGGCGCGAGCAGCGTGCCCCGGCCGGGGATCAGCGTGATCTGGCGCTTGCGGAAGAGGTACTCGACGCCCCGGGACATGCGCTCGGCGACCTGCCGGCTCCGCGCGTGCGCGACCGCATAGTCGGCCCGGAGGCCCTCGAGGCTGACGCCGAACTCGCCGGCGCGCTGGAACAGCTGGAGCACCTCGGCGTTCCGGAGCAGCGCCTTGGTCGGGATGCAGCCCCAGTTCAGGCAGATGCCCCCGGGCCGGTCCGCCTCGACGACGGCGACCCGCCGGCCGAGCTGCGCGGCCCGGATCGCGGCGACGTAGCCGCCCGGCCCCGACCCGACGACGACCGCGTCGAACCGCTCGCCGGGCATCGGCCGGTCAGGCCAGGAGCGCGAGCGGGGCCTCGAGCGTCGCCTTGAGGTCCGCCAGGAACCGCGCGCCCATCGCGCCGTCCATCACGCGGTGGTCGCAGGAGAGGGTCACCCGCATCCGCTTCCCGACCGCCAGCCGCCCGTCGACGACCACCGGCTTGTCGAGGATCGCGCCCACCGCCAGGATCGCCCCCTCGGGGGGGTTGATGATGGCCGAGAACTCCTCGACCGGGAACATCCCGAGGTTCGAGATCGAGAACGTCGCGCCCGAGAGCTCGGGCTGGCGCAGCTTGCGCGCGCGCGTGCGCTCGATCAGGTCCCGGGACTCGGCCGCGATCTGGAAGAGCGATTTCCGGTCGCAGTCCCGGAGCACCGGCGTGATGAGCCCGTCGTCCAGCGCAACCGCGATGCCGATGTGCACCGCCCGGTGCCGCCGGAGCCGGTCACCCGCGAAGCTCGCGTTGATCCCCGGGTGCCGGCCGAGCGCGACCGCGCACGCCCGGACGATCAGGTCGGTGAAGGTGAGCTTGGGGGCACCCGGCAGCGCCTGCAGCTCCCCCCGGAGCGCGACCGCCCGATCCATGGCGATCTCGGCGGTCACGTAGAAGTGCGGGACCGGGGCCTTGGACTGGATCATCTGCCGCGCGATCGCCGCCCGGATCTGGGTGAGGGGGACCTCCTCGGTCTCCGGCCCGGCCGGGGGCGCGGCGGCCGGCACGCGGGGCGGCGCGGCGGGGGCCGCGACGGCCGCGGACCGGGCGGCCAGCGCCGCCTGGACGTCGCGCTGGACGATCCGCCCGCCCGGCCCCGTGCCGGTCACCTGGGCCAGGTCCAGCCCCGCCTGGCGCGCCACGTTCCGGGCGAGCGGCGAGGCGCGCAGCCGGCCCGGGGAGACGACCGGCGGGCCGGCCGGCGGGGCCGCGGCGGACGGCGGGCCCGGAGGCGGCGCGGGCTGGGCACCCGGCGCGGGACCGCCATCCGCGGCGGGCTCGCGGGCGGGCGCCGGCGAGGCGGCCGGCCGCGGGGGGGCCGGGGCCGCCGCCGCCGGGCCTGGAGGGGGCGCCCCCGCTGCCGCCGCCGCCGGGGCCGGGGCGGGCGGCGCCCCCACCGCGCTCGGCGCCGGCCCGCCGGCCGGCGCGGCGGACGCCAGCGCGCCGATGTCCTCGTCGGGATCGGCGATGACGGCGATCAGCTGGCCGACCGGGACCGAGGCCCCCGGCCCGACCAGGAGCTTGCGGAGCACGCCGGAGCCGAACGCCTCCAGCTCGATGTCGGCCTTGTCGGTCTCGATCTCGGCGATGATGTCGCCGCCGGAGACGCGGTCCCCCTCCTGCTTGAGCCAGCGGAGGAGCTTCCCGGTCTCCATCGCCTCCGACAGCTTCGGCATGACCACCTTCGTCACCGCCATGGGCCGCTCACCCCCTCGGGTTCGCCTCAGGCACCGCAGAGCTTCCGGATCTCGTCGACGATCTGCGCCTTGGACGGGGTCTTCAGCCGCTCGAGATTGCGGGCGTACGGCATGGGCGCGTCGGCGCCGAACACCCGCTCGACCGGGGCGTCCAGCTCGTCGAACGCGTGCTCGGTGATGAACGCCGCGATCTCCGACCCCATCCCGGCAAACCCCGCCCCCGATTCCGCCACCAGCACGCGGTGGGTCTTCCGCACCGACGCCAGGATGGTCTCGGTGTCCATGGGCCGGAGGGTGCGCGGATCGACGATCTCGACCGAGATGCCGTCCGACCGCTCCACCTCCTCGGCCGCTTCCAGGACCCGGT
>DASRDR010000033.1:0-13218 GCA_035652475.1 Candidatus Methylomirabilota bacterium
CTGCCCGACCGGGATGGTGTTCGTCCCGTCGATCGGCGGGAAGAGCCACTGCGAGGAAGAGGCGACCGACTTCGACGACATCGAGCAGGGCGCGAACGTCCTGCTCCACGCCGCGCTCCAGCTCGCCGGCATCGCCTGAAGCCCGCGGATCACCGCGGTCGCCCCGTCCACGATCCGGCGCGGGCAGCCCCCCCGGGGCCGCGCCACCCGAACCGCGCCGAACCCCCGCGCCCCCCGGACCCCGGCTGCGGCCCCCACGCGCCCCACCCGGGGCCGCGCCACCGGCCCGCGGCGCGCCTGGGTCCTCGGGGGGCTCGATGCGCGGCGCCTGGCCGATGGCCCCTGGTCGCCCGAGGACCCCGCGCCGGGTGGCCATCGCGGGTTCGGCGCGGCGGCTCGCCACCGGCGGACCGCGCGGCGCGGGGCCACCGGGGCGCCGGGCGCAGCTCTCCGCGGGCGCGGAGCGCGGTGCGCTACCGGCAGAGGGACTGTGTCGCGGTCGGCACCCAGATGGTCAGGCGCTGGCCGTCGGGATACATGCGGGTCTGCCAGTGCCCGATGACGGTGACCGTCTCGCACGGCCCCGGCGTGCCCGCCGCGGCCGCCGGGGGCGCCGCGGCCGGTCCGCCGGGCGCCGAGGACGCGGCGCCACCCTGCGTGCTCCCCGGCGCTCCACCGCCGGACGACGGTGCCGAGAAGGCCGGAGGCGGCGTGGGCGTGGTGCCGGACTCCGGCGGCGATCCGGGCGGGGGTGGCGGCACGGCGTCCCCGGGCGGGGGCGCGGGATACGCGGGCGCGCCGGGCGGCGGGTAGGCCGGATACGAGTACGCCGGATACGAGTATGCGGGGTACGCGTATGCCGGGTACGGGTAGACCGGATACGGATAGGCGTAGGCGGGCGCGTAGACGCGGGGGTACGCCCAGAACGGCGCGGTCAGGAGCGTCCCGACGCCGAAGCCGAGAAGGAAGCCGCCTGCGCCCCAGCCGCCGTGGTGATGTCCGCTGAAGCCGCGCGACCAGTGACCACCCCCGCCGCGTCCCCAGCCGCCGCCAGGCCGCGCGACCGCGGGCCGGGCCAGCGCGGGCGCCAGGACGAGCCCGAGCGCCATGATCGCCATGCTCCGGATCAGCCGCCGTCGCACGGGCCTGCCTCCCTCCCGGCGCGCCGCCGTGCCCGCGCCGTGGCCCTCAGCTTACACCGGATCGCTGGAACCAGTCCTCGAGCGCTTCCCGGGTGCTCCGGAACGCGAGGGCGTCCCACGGGATCTCGTCCCGGTGGAAGTAGGCGAGCTCGAGCACCTCGTGGTCGTTCGCCTCCGCCTCCAGCCCGTCCGGCACGGTCGCGTGGTAGACGACGATGACGACCGGCGCCGCAGGATAGGAGTAGATCCCCACCAGGCCGGCCGGCGGGACGTCCAGCCGGACCTCTTCCAGCATCTCGCGCCGGGCCGCCGCCCGGACGTCCTCCCCCCAGTCGACGTACCCCCCGGGGAAGGTCCAGAGCCCGCGCGCGGGCTCGATCGCCCGGCGCGTCAGCAGCACCCGGCCGTCGCGGACCGGGATCGTCGCCGCGACGACCTTGGGATGGAGGTAGAAGACGAAGCCGCACTGCGGGCAGACCGGCTGCTCCCGCATGTCCGGGGCGACCGTGCGGCGGGCGAGCGCGTCCCCGCAGAGCGGGCAGTAGCGGAGCGTCTCCGGACGGAGGTCAGGCGCGTCCGCCGTTGGCCTGCTCCCCGGGCCGTCCCAGCGACAGATCCGCGTACGTCGGCAGGTGATCGGACGCGACGCGCGCCAGCCGGCTGCGATGGACCCCGACCCGCACGACCCGGATCGCCGAGTCGTGGTAGATGCGGTCGAGCGGGAACACCGGCATCGGGCTCGGGTGGGTCGCCAGCCGCCGGCGCCGCCCGCGGGCGTGACCGAACTCCGCCCGGAGGAGGCGGGAGGCATGGCCGTTGAACCACTCGTTGAAGTCGCCCAGCAGGACGCGCGGCCCGGGCAGCCGCGCGTGTCCGAAGATGTGCGAGAGCATCCGGACCTGCCGGATCCGCTCGCGATAGCCGAGCCCCAGGTGGACGTTCAGGACGTGGAGCGGCGCGGCCTCCCCGACGTCGATGTCGGCGCGCAGGCAGCCCCTGGGCTCGAACGGCAGGCACGTGAGGTTGTACCGGGCGTGGGCCACGAGCGGCAGCGTCGAGAGGCACACGTTGCCGTAGAGCCCGTTCGGGAGCCGGCGCGTCGGCCCGAAGACGACCGACGCGCCGATCGCCTCCGCGAGGCTCCACGCCTGGTCCTGGAAGACCTCCTGGAGGGCGACCACGTCGGCCTTGAGCTCGCCGAGGACGGCGGCGATCCGGTCGAGGCGCTCGCGGCCGTCGAGGCCCCGCCCCCGGTGGATGTTGTACGTCGCCACCCGGAGCCGCACGCTCTCAGCCATCGGCGACGGCCTCGCCGGCGTCGGCCATCCCGGACCACGGCCCCGGCGGCGGGCCGGCGGCGGCGCGGTGATAGCGCTCGAACACGCCGTGGAGATCCCGCGGCCCCGCGATGTCGTCCGGCAGCGGCACCCTCGGCGGGGCGGCGAAGAACGCGTACAGCTCCGGCTCGGACGGCCCGGCGTGGCTGCCCCGCTCGTCGAGGAAGTTCACGCAGCCGGCGGGGGCGTGGTGACCGTACAGGATGACGTCGCCGCCCGACGGCATGTCGAGCAGCTCCCGCAGCGCCCGGACGACGATGTCGCGATCGGGCCGGTCGAACACGGGACACCCGGTGGGACCGGGCGCCGGCGGAATGCAGAGCACCTCACCGCGATAGTAGCACACGGGGCCCGCCGCGGCCCGCGTCAGGACGAAGCCGATCGCCGGGTGCCGCGAGAGCCGCTCGAGGGCGCCTGGGTAGCGCCGTTCGATCTCCTCGGCCAGGACCCGCTCCCGCGTGTGCGTGAGATACACGTTCACGTTCGGGCCCGCCGGCACCACGCAGAGCTCGTCCACCCACACCGCGTTTCGCTCGTGGACGGACCCCTCGAGGTACGACGCCGCGCGCTGCCAGCGCGGGGCGAAGGGGGACAGCGGCATCGGGGGCGGCGCCTCCGGCGTCGGCGCGATCTCCGAGGCGGCCCCGGGTCCCCCGGACGGCGCCCCGAAACACGCCCGGACGATCCCGGCGACCGACTCGCGCGGCGCCACGCTGTGGAACGGCACCGACCGGATCTGACCGTGATCGGACAGGACGAAGAGGTCGTACCCGAGATCGGGCAGCCGCCGCACCGTCCGCGCGATCCGGGCGATGCTCCGATCCACCGCCCGGAGGGCCGCCATGGCGCGCGGGTGCTCGGGCCCCAGCTTGTGCGCCTGGACGTCGTAGTCGACGAAGTTGACGTAGAGCGCCGGCACCCCGCCGTAGAGGTCGAGCGTCGCCCCGAGCGTGAACAGCTCGCGCAGCCATCCGCTGACCAGCAGCCGGACCAGGAACTCCCGCAGCGGGACGGCCTCCCGCCCGCCGCGACCGGCGCCCAGCGCCCCCACCGCCCACCGGAGGAGGGCCCACGCGCCGAGACCAGACATCCGGACGCCGACCCAGGCGAGGGCCAGGAACGGGACGATCCGGGCGCGGAGTCCGAGCCGGCCCCACGGGGGGTAGGGCCGGAGCAGGCGGGCGAACGTCAGCACGGCGTCCTCGGCCCCGCCGGCGAACACGGAGCCGTAGGCGCGACCGCCGCGCAGGATCCCCCGCCCGCGCGCCGCGTGCGCCGCCTCGATCGCCGCCGCGTCCCAGGGCCGGGGGAACCACCGGTAGAGGCCCGCCCGCTTGTCCAGGAACTCGAAGCCCGGGATGTCGACGGGAACCCCGTACATCAGCGCCGCCTGGAACGCCGGCGTCGACGTCGGCAGGCCGGCCGGGATCCGGTGCAGCCGCAGGAGGCCCCGCCGGAGCAGCCGCCTGAGGGCGGGCATCCGGCCCCGGGCCAGCGCGCGCTCCAGCACCCGGTGCGAGCAGCCGCAGACCTGGACGATCACGAACCGCCGTCCGGCCGGAGGCGGCGGGGCCGGGAGACGGCCCCAGCGGACGACCGCGTCCATCCACCGGGTCGCCGCCCGCGCCAGCGACCGCGTCGCCCGCCGCGCGGCCCGGACCACCGGCCGGGACGTCCTCGTCATGCCGCGATCCTCGGGGTCCGCCGGACGGCGGGCAACGAGCGCTTGCGCCGGCCCCGACCCCCTTGCTACCGTTCCCCCATCATGGCCGCACGGGACCCGCAGGGACCGTTCTGCTTCGACTGCACCTGGTTCCCCGAGGCGCCGGCCGACCTGGAAGAGTCGGCGCCCGACCGGGTCGCCGGCCGCAGCCTGACCGCCGAGTTCGCGTGCCCTCGCATCGGGCGGCGCGTCCTCCCGACGTACGCCGCACGCTGCCCAGAGTACCAGGAACCCGCGGTCGAGCCGTGAGCGGCGACGGCGGGGGGCGGCCCATGCGGATCATCGTGATCGGCGCCGGCGAGGTCGGCTACCACATCGCCGAGCGGCTCTCGCACGAGGCACACGAGATCGTCGTCATCGAGCGGCATCCCGAGGTCGTCCGCCGGGTCAGCGCGGCGCTCCGGGTCCGGGCGATCGAGGCCGACGGCTCGTCCCCGCGGGCGCTCGAGACCGCCGGCGTCCGGGACGCGGCGATGGTGATCGCGGTCGCCGACGTCGACGAGGTCAACATCGTCGCCTGCGCGATCGCCCACCAGTACGGCGTGGCCACCACGATCGCCCGCGTGCGCGACATCGAGCTCGGCGAGCACCCGATCCTCGCCGGCGGGAAGGTGCTCGGCATCGACCTCCTCATCAACCCGACCCAGGTCGTGGCCGACGAGATCCTCCGGGTCATCAAGACGACCGGCGCCGCCGAGGTGGCCGAGTTCGCCGAGGGCCGCGTCCAGCTGCTCGGGGTCAAGGTCGGCGCCCGGGCCCCGGTCGTGAACCGGCGGTTGCGCGACCTCCGGCAGGTGCAGGCCTCGGCGCCGTTCCACGTGGTCGGGATCGCGCGCGGGGAGCGGCTGATCGTCCCCACCGAGGACACCACGCTCGCGGCCGAGGACCACGTCTACGTCGTCAGCGGGCGGGACGTCATCCCGGACATCCTGGTGCTCATGGGGCGCACCGCCGCCGCCACCCGCCGGGTGATCGTGATCGGCGGCGGGCGCGTGGGGCTCCAGGTCGCTCGCAGCCTCGAGGCCGAGGAGATCGCGGTCACCGTGGTCGAGCGGAGCCGGGCGCGCTGCGACGAGCTGGCCCGCGAGCTGACGACCGCCCGGGTGCTCCACGGGGACGGGACCGACATCAAGCTGCTGGTCGACGAGGGCATCGCCGCCGCCGACGCGATCGCCGCGATCACCGACGACGACCCGACGAACCTGCTGGCGGCGCTCCTCGGGAAGCGCAACGGCGCGCGGAAGGCGGTGGCGCTGTTCAAGCGGCGGGACCTGATCCCTCTGGTCGGATCGCTCGGGATCGACGCGGCGATCAGCCCGCGCCTGCTCACCGCCAGCGTCATCCTGAAGTACGTGCGGGGCGGGCGCGTCCTCTCGGTGTTCGAGCTGCCCGAGAGCGAGGCCGAGACGCTCGAGCTCGTGGTCCAGCAGGGGACCCCGGCGGCGGGACGCTCGATCCAGGCCCTCGCCCTGCCGCCCGACGCGCTGGTGGGGGCGATCGTCCGGGGCGACCAGCTGCTCACCCCGGACCGCGAGCGTGTCCTCGCGCCCGGCGACCACGTGATCCTGCTGGCTCTCCCGCGGGCGATCCCGGAGGTCGAGCGCGCGTTCGGGCTGTGATCGCGGCCGGCCGGACGGCGGCCGCGCGGTCTCAGTGCGGCCCCTCGTCCTCCCGGGGCTCGCCGGGCGGGGGCGCCTCCGGGCCGCCGACCATGGCGTCCCAGTCGATCGGCGGGCCACCGCCCGCCTCCCCTTCCACCCGGCCCTCGCGCTTCTTCTCCTGCTTGGCCTCCCGCTTGGCCTTGCGGGCCTGCTCCTTGCGCCACTTCTCGCCGCTATACGAGCGTCGCCCCATCCTGCCCTCCGCGCCGGGGGTTGAGCCGCAACATGGCAACGCCCTCCGCGGGGAAGGCTCCGCCGCCCTCCCGTGCGCGAGCGCTCAGAGCACGGGACCGATGACCCAGGGCGCGAACTCCTCCTCGCCGATCCCCTGGGCCTCGCTCTTCGTCCGCTTGCCCGACGCCACCTGCACGACCTCCTCGAAGATCTGCCGGCCCACCGTCTCGAGCGGCGTGCCCTCCAGGATGACCCCGCAGTTGATGTCCATGTCCTCCTCCATCTGCCGGTAGACGATCGAGTTCGTCGCCAGCTTGATGGAGGGCACGGGCTTGCAGCCGAAGACCGAGCCGCGCCCGGTCGTGAACGCGACGATGTTGGCCCCGCCGGCGACCAGGCCGGTGACCGACACCGGATCGTGCCCCGGGGTGTCCATGAAGACGAAGCCGCGAGTCGTGATCGGCTCGGCGTAGAGGAAGACGTCGGTGAGCGGCGTGGTGCCGCCCTTCGTGACGCCGCCGAGCGACTTCTCGAACACCGTCGTGAGCCCGCCCGCCTTGTTCCCGGGCGCCGGATTGTTGTCCATCTCGGCCCCCAGGACCCGGCAGTAGTGCTCCCACCACTTGAACCGGTCGGCCAGCTTCTTCGCGACGCCCTCGTCGACGGCGCGGCGGATGAGCAGGTGCTCGGCTCCGTAGATCTCCGACGTCTCGGCCAGGACGCCGGTCCCGCCGTACCGGACCAGCTCGTCGACCGCCCAGCCCAGGGCGGGGTTGGCCGTGATGCCGGAGTTCCCGTCCGAACCGCCGCAGTTCGTCGCCAGGACGAGCTCCGAGATCGGCTGCCGCGTCCGACGCGCCTCGTTGGCGACCGGCAGGAGCGCCTCGACCGCCCGGATGCCGGCCTCGACCGTCTTCCGCACGCCCCCGATCTCCTGGATCGACAGCACGCGCGGGCGGCCGAGCCGCTGCCGCTCGATGAGCGGCACGGTCTGGTTCACCTCGCACCCGAGCCCGATCAGAACGTACGCCGCCACGTTCGGGTGCCGGGCGTAGCCGCCCAGCACCCGCATGAGCGCCTCGTGGTCCTCGCCGAACAGCTTGGTGCCGCAGCCGGACTTGTGCGTGATCGCGATCACGCCGTCGACGTGGGGGAAGTCGCGCGAGACGTCGCGGAAGCGCTCCCGGATCATCTGGCAGACGCTGGCCGAGCAGTTGACCGTCGAGATCACGGCGACGTAGTTCCGCGTCCCGACCCGCCCGTCGGCGCGCTTGAAGCCGTCGAAGTGCCGCATCTGCTCGGGCGGGTAGTAGGCGACCGGTCGGACGTCGACCCCGACCTCGTACGCGCGGTGCAGCTCGCCGACGGCGAGGTTGTGGGTGTGGACGTGCTCGCCCCGCGCGATCGGCTGGGTGGCGAACCCGATCACCTGGCCGTACCGCCGCACCGCCTCGCCGGTCTCGCGGCCCCGCCGCGCGATCTTGTGCCCCGGCCGGATGTCGCAGCAGACCTCGATCCGCTCGCCGCCGTCGAGCTCCAGGACGGTGCCGGCCGGGACGGGCGCCTTGGCCACGACGACGTCGTCGTCCGGGTGGAGCAGCAGCGCCTTCTCGCGGAGCTCGAACCTCGCCATCGGCCGGAACTCCTTCCGTCGGCCTCGCGCTCGGCCGATCGAGGATCGCCCTCGAGCGCGAGCGCCTACCCGGTCCTTATACCACACCCGGCCGACCCGCTCCCCCTCGCGCGCCCGCGCCTGGACTGGCCACGATCTGGATCGCCGCATCCGGCCGGCGCGCGTCGCTCCCCCTCCCGCGCCCGCGCCTGGACCGGCCGGACGCGCAGATCCTGGATCAGGCGCACCGCGCGCTCCTCCTCGCGCGCCCGCGCCTCGACCGGCCGCGGGATCGTGATCCGGCGTGGACCGGCGGGCGGGTTCCGGGCGCCGGAGGGGGCCGGGCGCGCCGCGGCCGGCGCTCGCGCCCGGCGCCCCGCAGCAGCTGGAACCACGCGCGCCCGCGGGCCGTGCGGTTTCGCGGACGGGGCGGGTACGGTAGAATCCGTCGGCGGATGCGCAGTGGGCTCCGGTTCGGGCTCGCGGCGGCGATGGGCCTCGTGACCGCGTGTGCTCCCACGGCGCCGGGGCGGCTGCCCGCTCCGGGCTCCGCGTCGGGGACCTCGTCCGCGAGCGCGCCGGGCGCCGCGGCCTCCAGCGCGCCGGGCAGCCCGGCTTCCACGCCCGCCGCCCCATCGCTGCCGGGATCCCCGAACCCGTCGAGCTCGAGCGCCCCCGCGGCGACGCCCGCCGCGCCCGTGGTGCGCCTGGGCGCGCTGCTGCCGATCACCGGGCCCGGCGCCTGGTTCGGCGCCGAGATCCGCCACGGGATCGAGCTCGCCATGGCCGAGCTCGATCCGAAGCCGCGCACCCCCGCGCCCGGCGAGACGCCCAAGCCCAGGGGCGAGGGCGCCGCCGCAGCGGAGAGACCCGCGGGCGAGCCCGAGTCGCGCCCCACCGGCGCCGCGGTGACGGCGTCGCCGCGAGCGGAGGACCGGCGCGCCTCCGAGCCCGGACCGGCTCCGGAAGCGGCGGCCGCGCCGACGACCGAGGAACGCCCCGGCGCCCCCGCCAGGCCGCGCGGAGGGCCGCCGCCCGAGCCCGTCGAGCCGGCCGATCGCCCGCGCGCCGTCCAGCTCGCCCTCGAGGTGCTCGACGTCGATCCCCTCGACGACCGGCAGGCACGGGCCGAGTTCGCCAAGCTCCTGAGCGCGGGGACCGTGGCGGTGTTCACGGCCTCCCCCACCCCGACCGCGACGGTCCTCCCGCTCGCGGCCGCGCGGAGCGTGCTGGTGGTCCACGCGGGGCTCCCGACCGAGCGCCTCGCCCCGGATCGACTGCTGCTGGCGCTCCGGCCCACGGTCGGCGCGCGGGCCGCCACGCTGGCCGCCTACGCGTGGGAGCGTGGGACGCGGCGGCTGGCGCTCCTCACCGCGGGCGACGAGTTCGGCCGCACGGTCCGGAGCAGCGTGGCCGGCGAGTGGCGTCGGCGCGGCGCCCCGCTCGTGTTCGACGAGAGCATCACGCTGGAGAGCGGGGACCTCGACGCGCCCCTGCGGCGCCTGGTGCGGACGGCGCCGGGCGCCGTGCTCCTCGGGTTCCAGGACACGGCCCTCGGCGAAGCCGTCCGGGCGCTCCGGGACGCCGGGTACGCGGGCCCCCTGCTCGCGCCGGACGACCACCGCGCGGCCGTCCTGGCGGCCGGTGGCGACCCCGGAGACCTCCGGCTGCTGGGGGATGCGTTCGTGCCGGAGCCCGGCTCCCGCGGCGAGCGCTTCGCCCGCGCGTACCAGGCCAAGCACCAGCGGGCACCGTCGCGCTTCGCCGCGGCGGCGTATGACGGGACCGTGCTCCTCGCCGACGCCGCCCGGCAGGTCCTCGAGCGGGGGACCGCGCTGACGGGAGCGCGGCTGCGCGAGGCGCTGGTCGCCGCGAGACGGTGGCCGTCGCTCTTCGGCGGCGAGATCGTCATCGGGGACGACGGGAGCCTCGCGCGGCCGCTCACCCTCTTCCGCGTCGAGGCGGGACGCGCCCTGCCGGAGGGGTACGTCACCGCCGATGGCCGGCTCGTCCCGGTCCCGCAGGCGATGGCGCCGGTGCGGTTCGGCCTCGCGCTCGGCCGCTGATCGGCGCGGCGGCGACCCGGGCCCCTCCCCGCCACCCGAGCCCAGCGGAACTCCGCGTTCGCTCGAGGTTCCGGACGGCGGGGGCCGCACCTCGACTCCCCGCAGCTCGCGGAGCGAGGGCAGGTGCAGCACGCGTCGCCCGCCCGGGCCCCGGGCCGGCGGGCGCTGGCAGGAACGGACCCGACGCGGGCGCCCTCGCGCCGCTGAAGCGCCCCGGTGGTCGCGCGGTCCCGGGGCGGGCCCGATCGAGCCCGCCAGGACCGCGCGACGACCGGACGCGCCCCGGGCCCGGCTACATCGTCTGCGCCGGGACGGGAGGCGCGACGAAGATGCGGTCCTCCACGCGCGCGTCGGCATGGAACCGGAGCACCTCCTGCCGCACCGCGCGGAGCGCGATGTCCCGGAGCTCGGGATACGGCACCTCGCCCCGCACCTCGATGACCGGCGGCGCGTTGCGCGAGAGCGGCAGGTGCGCGGAGGTGGTGATCACGGTGCCGGCCAGGCGCGGCTCCCGGAGGAGGGCGTCAGACAGGCTCGCCTCGATGGCCGAGGCCTCGTCGCGCCGCCGGCGGCGCATGTCGAGGATGCGCACCGCGACCACGATCAGCACGATGAACCCGAGCGCGATCAGCAGCGGCACCGCGATGCCGCCGCCGTCCCCGGGTGCAGCCGGCGGCACCGGACCGGGCGCCGGCACGCCCTGGGCGCCGGCCGGCCGCGACCCGGCCACCGCGGCCAGCGCCGCGGCCACGGACGCCGTCCAGACTCCAGGATCCCGTCGAGCTTCCATGTCAGTCACTCCTCACTCGTCTCGCATCTCGGACGCCCCGCGGTGACGAGTCCCGCCTGGCGGGCGCCGTCGGGCGGGCGGCCGCGACCCCGGGGCGCCGGCGAGTCCGATCGTCCGGCGCTGGACGGTGGGCCGCCTGCTCCGCCCAGCTCACCAGCGAATCGAGCAACGGCGGTGCCACCGGTCACAGAAAAGGCTGTGACTCGGGGCGTTGACGCGGCTACCGTGCAACTCCTGCCTGGAGGGGAAACTTTACTCGCCAGGCCCGTCAGGATCCTGACAAGGCGTGCGGCGCGACGTGCGCCACGGGGCGGCGCGGCGCTCGGGGGTCAACGCGACGCGGGTGCGACGGATCCGCCCGGGCCCGGGTGGACAGGGCGACGCCCGCGCGACGATGCGGAGCCCGGCGGCGCGCCCCCGTGTCCGGGGCCGCGCCCGGGCCACGGCCCGACCTCACGGGACGTCTTCGGGGCCGCGGTCCTGGTAGGCGCGGACGAACCGGACGATGCCCTCGCGATCCACCGCGTCCAGCTCTTCGAGGCGTCGCCACGCGAGCAGGGCGATGCGGCTGGGGATCCGGTCGTTCGGGCTCAGCACGACCTTCCGATGCCCGTACTTGCTCGGCGGGAGCGTGCGGACGATCGCGTCGAGCTCCCGCACCAGATCGGGACAGCCGCCGGGGCACCGGTAGAGGATGACGATCCCCCCGTGCTCGAGGTTGTGGACGAACTGTTCCTCCGGCACCGGCGTCGTGTAGATGCCCCATTCCGCCGGCCGCGGCCAGTGCGGGCCGGACGTCGGCGGGTACTCCGGGTACGTGATGTGCGTGCCCTGGGCCACGTGCTGGGCGCCGCGATCGGGCATCAGCCGCCCCGGCCCGTCCGCGGTCTGGGCCCGAGCCCCCCCGATCGTCCACCCGAGCACCCCGAGGACCACCCCGGCCCATGCCGCGCCGCCGAGCATCCGGGCCATCGCCGGGGAACCTCCCTGGATCCTCGCGAGCATGTCGTCCTCCGCCGGTGCGAACACCGCACCGGCACGATGCCTAGGGAACGAGCGTCTCCTCCACCCAGCCGCCATCGGCCCGCGTGAACCGCCGCCGATCGTGCAGCCGGTCCGGCGAGCCCTGCCAGATCTCGATCCGCGCGGGCTGGAGGTAGATGCCGCGCAGCAGTCCCGGGCGCGGCACGTCGTCGGAGGTGGGATGGCGGCGGCGCAGGCACTGGATCTCCTCCAGGAAGCGCGCGCGCGACGGGACGACGGTCGACTGGGCCTGGTACGTCGCGTAGTAGAGATCGAGCAGCCGGGACTCGTGGATCTTCTGCCCCCAGTACTCGGCCACGCGTGCCTCCGGCATCGGGCCGAGCCCACCGCGAACCCGGTACTGCCGCCGGAGGGTGAGCCAGATCAGCAGGAGCTCGTACCGCCCGGCCGTCAGCGGCGCCCACTTCGGGCTGGTCTCGCTCACCAGGAGGCCGATCCCCTGCGGCCCGACGTCGCGCAGCACGATCGGCCGGACGCCCGGCGGCTCGCCGTCCACGGCCGTGGCGAGCACGCAGAGATCGGCGAACGGGTCACCGGCCGCGCGGGCGCGCTCCCGGTCCCTGGCGAGCGCCGCGACGGGATCCTCGGAGGCGGGACGCACGGGCGCGATTGTAGCAGGTATAATCGGGTCGGGATTCGACGAGCGGCTCACACCGCCGTGCGCCCCCGCCTCCGAATGACCCAGCGACCACAGAGTGGGCCGACCGTCGAGCCCGGGCGTCGTCCGCGCCGCCACGGGGGCCGCGCGCTCGTCGCGGCCCTCGCCCTGGCGGGCTGCGTCGGGCTGCTGCCGCTGCCCGCGCCCTCGGCGGACCTGTCCGCGCTCCGGCTGCCCCCGGGATTCTCGGTCGACGTCTTCGCGCACGACCTCGGCCCGGCGCGGTTCCTGGCCCTGGATCCGCGCGGGACGCTCCTGGTCTCGGTGCCCCGCAAGGGGCAGGTGCTGGCGCTGCCGGATGACGACCGCGACGGCCGCGCCGACCGGGCGGTCCCGGTCGTGGAGGGGCTCGAGTTGCCGCACGGGCTCGCGTTCCACGACGGCCGGCTCTACGTCGCCGAGACGGGGCGCGTCGTCCGGCTCGCCTACGATCCTGCCAGCCACCGGGCGCGGGGGGCGCCCGAGGTCGTCGTGCCCGACCTGCCCGCCCGGGGCAGCCACTGGACGCGCACGATCGTGTTCGGGCCCGATGGGCGCCTGTACGTCTCGATCGGCTCGTCGTGCAACGACTGCGTCGAGCAGGACCCCCGGCGCGCGTCGATCCTCCGGGCCGACGCGCAGGGCGGCGGCCTGGTGCCGTTCGCCACCGGGCTCCGCAACGCGGTCGGGCTGGCCTTCCGGCCGGGCACGACCGAGCTCTGGGCGACGGTCAACGGCCGCGACTGGCTGGGGGACGATCGGCCCGCCGAGTACGTCACGCGCGTCGTGGCGGGCGGGTCGTACGGCTGGCCGTACTGCCACTGGACGGCATCCGGCCTGCTCCCCGACCCCGACCTGGGGGGCGGCGACCGGTGCCGCGACGTCGCCCGCCCCGACGCGCTCCTCCAGGCGCACACCGCGCCGCTCGGGCTCGCCTTCTACACCGGGACCCAGTTCCCGCGCGAGTACCGGGGCGACCTCTTCGTGGCGCTCCACGGATCGTGGAACCGCGCCGTCCCGGTGGGCTACAAG
>DASRDR010000034.1:0-9588 GCA_035652475.1 Candidatus Methylomirabilota bacterium
CCACGACATCGCCGCCTCGCGGACCGAGGCGCGGCGCCTCCTCAAGGAGGCCGGCGCCGAGAACCTCTCGTTCACCTACTCGAACCGCGGGACGTCGATGCCGTACGAGCCGCTGGCGATCTGGCTCATCGACCAGTGGCGGCAGATCGGCGTGACCGTGAAGCAGCAGGTGATCGAGCCCGCCGCGTACTACAACACGCTCCGGTCGGGCGACTTCCAGGTCGCGGCCGACTTCCAGTGCGGGTACATCGTGGAGCCGGACCTCGACATGTACAAGTTCCTCTCGGCCGACAAGAACCCGGCGAACTACGGCCGGTACACCGACCGGGTGCTCGACGAGCTCTACGACAAGCAGGCCCGGGCGAGCGACCCGGAGGAACGGAAGAAGCTGATCCGGCAGTTCGAGAAGCGGCTCCTCGACGAGGAGGCGCACTACCTCATGACGCTCCAGTGGCACCGCATCGTCGTGCACAGCAGCAAGGTCCACGGGTGGCAGGTCACCCCGAGCCACTACCTGAACAACCAGCTCGACACGGTGTGGCTCGCCGAGTAGGCGCCCGCCCGAGCCTCGCCCCGGGGCCGGCCCCTCCGCCTGCCGGCGGGCGCGGGCCCCGGCGGAGGGGGCGCGGCCCGGCTCCCCGCCCCCTTCGCGGTCCCGGCCCGCGGGCGAGGCCGGGCGAACCGGGCGGACGCGAGGCCCGGGCCCGCACGGCGCGGCCCCGGGCGGGGGCGCGGATGCGGGCTTGCCGCGGCGGCGGGGGGGCGGAGCCGCCGGCCGCTGGCGCCGCGCGGGCGCCCGGCCGGGCGGAGCGCGGCGCCTGACGGGTGATGGGCCGGTACTTCGTCAAGCGGCTCCTCCTGATGGTCCCCACCCTCCTGGGGGTGGCGGTCTTCGTCTTCGTCCTCCTCCGGGTGCTGCCGGGCGACGTCGTGGAGATGCGCTTCGCCAGCGGCCAGAACGTGTACGTGGACCAGAAGCTCCTCGACCAGGAGCGGGCCAAGCTCGGCCTGGACCAGCCGCTCTGGCGCCAGTTCCTCGACTACATGGGCGGCCTCCTGCGGCTCGACCTCGGCCGCTCGATGTGGACCGAGTCCCCGATCAACGAGGAGATCAAGCTCCGCTTCGCCCTCTCGCTCCAGCTCGCGCTCATGGCGACGGTCGTCGCGACGCTCCTGGCGGTCCCGCTCGGCGTCGTGGCCGCCCTCCGCCAGAACACCTGGGTCGACTACGTGGTGCGCGTGTTCTCGATCGCCGGGCTGGCGGTCCCGTCCTTCTGGCTCGGGATACTGCTGATCCTGGGCCTCCTGGTCGTGTTCCACTGGCTCCCGCCCATGGTCTACACGCCCCTCTGGGTGGACCCGCGCCAGAACCTGGCCCAGCTCATCTGGCCGGCGCTGGCCGTCGGGTACCGGTACTCCGCGGTCGCGACGCGGATGACCCGCTCGGCGATGCTCGAGGTGCTCCGGGAGGACTACATCCGCACGGCGCGGGCGAAGGGGCTCTGGCAGCGGCTCATCCTGAGCCGCCACGCCCTCAAGAACGCGATGCTCCCGGTCCTCACGGTGATCGCCCTCGAGTTCGCGTTCCTGCTGGGTGGCCTCGTGGTCACCGAGCAGGTGTTCAACCTGAACGGCCTCGGGCTCCTCTTCGTGCAGGCCATCGCCCACCGCGACTACACGCTGACCCAGGCGCTCGTGCTGATCGTGGCGACCACGTTCATCGTGGTGAACTTCCTGGTCGACCTGGCCTTCGCCTGGATCGACCCGCGGATCCGCTACCGCTGATGGCCCTGAGCCCGCCCGCCGACGCGCTGCTGGAGGCGGTGCCGGCCGAGCCGGAGACGGGGTGGCTCGACGCCGTCCGGGAGTTCGTCCGCGAGCGCCCGCTGGGGACGTTCGGCGCGGTGTTCATCGCGCTGATGGCGCTGGTCGCGCTGCTCGCCCCGGTGCTCTCGACCCACGACCCGCTGGCGAACGACTACGGCGCGATGCTGGCGCCCCCCGGGGCGCAGCACTGGCTCGGCACCGACGCCCACGGGCGGGACGTGTTCTCGCGGATCCTCTACGGGTCCCGGACAGCCCTCCTGGTGGGGCTGGGCGCCTCGTCGCTCGGCGCGACCCTCGGCGCGGTGATCGGGGTCGCCAGCGCGTACTTCGGCGGGCGGCTCGACCTGATCCTCCAGCGGATCATGGACGTCTTCCTCTCGCTCCCGCTGATCATCCTCGCCCTGGCGGTGGTGGTGATCCTCGGGACCGGGGCCCAGAACGTCATCCTGGCGATCATGGTCCCGATGATCCCGCGCTGTGCGCTCGTCGTCCGCTCGAGCGCGCTGTCGATCCGCGAGATGCCGTACGTGGACGCGGCGCGGGCGGCGGGGTACAGCCACCTCCGCATCATCTTCCGGCACATGCTCCCGAACGTCCTGGCCCCCTACCTGATCATGGTGACCGCGTTCCTGGGCCAGGCGATCCTGCTCGAGGCCTCGCTCTCCTTCCTCGGGCTCGGCGTCCAGGAACCCACCGCGGCCTGGGGCCTGATGCTGCGCGGCGCGGCGGTGGAGTTCGCTGAGACCGCGCCCTGGATGGCGATCTTCCCGGGGCTCGCCATCAGCCTGGCGGTGTTCGCGTTCAATCTGTTCGGCGACTCGCTCCGGGACGCGCTGGACCCGCGGCTCCGCACGCAGTAGGCGACTCCCCGGAGGGGCGGTCGCGTCGCGCCACCCGCCCGGCCCCGGTCCGGGCGGGAGCCCGCTCGCGCCCGCGCCAGGCCGGCCCGGCCCCGGCTCCGCCGGCGGGCCCTGCTCACGACCGCGGGAACCCGGCGCCTGCCCTCGCTGCCCGGGCCAGCTCCCCTCGCTGACGTCGGGCGCGCATGACCCGGCGAGCCGCCTGCGACCCCGGCCGCCGCGTCCCTGGCCCCGACCGCGCGCTCGGCCCGGACGACGTCCCGCCGGAGCGCCGCCAACCGTGCATCGAGGACCCGCGGCCGAGGCGCGGGATCAAGCCGCGCTTCCGGCGGGCGACCCGCTGACGCCCGCCATCCGAAGCGCGCACCACTCTGTCGGGGTGGCGACATTCTGACCGGCTGCCGGCCAGGTGCCGGCGAGCGGTCCGCCCACGAAAGACCGCATTCTCCGAGTGGTACCGCGCTTGCTCCCTCGTCGGCCGGGAGGGCCGATGGGGCAGCGCCAGAGCGAAGACGGGAACGGTGCGGCGATGACGTCCGGTCCGGCCGGCCGGCCCCGCTGGATCCTCATCGTGGGCCGGGAGGCGCCGCGGCCGCTCTACGACCTCCTGCGCGAGCGGCTCGAGGGTTCGGAGATCGAGGTGGTCCTGGACCGGCGCGACCGGCGCCCCGCCGGGGCGCTCGGCGAGCGGCGGATCGCGGAGCGCCGCCGCGACCGGCCGGTCGCGGTGGTGGCCGCGCCGGGCGGCGCGCCGCGCGGCGGGGGATCCGTCCCGGAGGCCGCCGCGCCGCCGGCGACCGAGCAGTGCCCGCGCTGCGGCGTGACGCTCGAGTTCGACCTGCCCCGCTTCCCGCAGGCCCCGGCGCGGCTCGAGATGCAGGTCGGCCACCCGGACCCGCGGATCGGCGGCCACTACGTCGAGATCGCCGCGTTCACGATCTCCGGGCGGCTGCTCCTCTCGCAGCGCGTCCCGGCCCGCCGGCGCTACTGATCGGGCTCAGGGCACCACGCCAAGGCCGACCTCGTTCCCAACGCCGGTCTCCATCGGACCCTGCGCCGCCGCGCCCCACGCCGCCGGGCGAGCGTCGTCCGTCGGGGACGGTCGGTCCACGCTCACTCGCGGCCTGACCGAACGGAGCGCTGAGCGAGCCCCGACGGCGCGCCGCGCCCCGCCCCGCGCGCGCTACAGCAGCGAGTGGCAGCGGGACGCGGCGGCTGCACCGCGGAGCGCCGGCACGACCTCCGCGTAGAGCTCGGCGACCGCGCGGGTGACGCACGGCCACGCGAAGCGCCGGGACCACTCCACGGCGTGGGCGCCGAGGACGGCGCGGCGGCGGTCGTCGGTGAGGAGCCCGGCGACCGCGCGGGCGAGCGCGGCGACGTCGCCCTCCGTCACCAGGAGCCCGGTCGCGCCGTCCTGGACCGTGACCGCGAGGCTCCCGGCGCGCGAGGCGATGACCGGAGTGCCGCACGCCATCGCCTCCAGGGCGACCATCCCGAACGTCTCGTACCGCGAGGGCATCACGCAGACGTCCGCCGCCGCGTAGTAGTCGGGGAGGACGTCCTGGGGCTGGGGGCCGCGGAAGTCGACCCAGGCCGCCACCCCGAGGTCGGCGGCGAGGCGCCGCAGCCGCGCGGTGTCGGTCGGATCCCCCTTGACCCCGCCGACGACCAGAAGCCGCACCCGCGTCGCCGCGAGGCCGTCGCGCTTGAGCACTGCCAGCGCCCGGAAGAGCGTCTCCAGGCCCTTGATCGGGGTGAGCCGGCCGACGAAGAGCAGGACCCGCTCCGCCGCGATCCCCAGCCGGGCGCGGGCCGCCTCGCCGTCCCGCGGCCGGAAGAGCTCGACGTCAACGCCGCACGGGACCACCCGTACCCGCGCGGGGTCCGCCTGCACGTGCCACGCGAGGGCCGCCCGGTCCACCGGCGTCGCCGCGACCAGCCGGTCCGCCCCGGCGGCGATCCGCGTCTCGGCCGCGAGCCGCTCCTCCGGCTCGCTGTCGTCCGAGCCGCGCGCCACCATGTTCTTCACCGCCCCGAGCGTGTGGAACATGTGCACCAGCGGGACGTCCCACCGCGCCGCCAGCGTGAGCCCGGCGAGGCCCGAGAGCCAGTAGTGGCTGTGGATCAGGCCGTAGTCGAGGCCCTCCCGGAGCCGGAACGCCTCGACCCCGTCGGCGAACGCCGGCAGGTGGGCGGCCACCGCCGGCCGGGGCAGCGGCCGCGGCGGCCCCGCCGCCACGTGGATCACCCGCGCCCCCGGGCCGAGCGGCACCACCTCCGGGATCGCCGGGTCCTGGCTCCGCGTGAACACGTCCACGTCGAAGCCGAGCCGCCCGAGCTCGCGGCTCACCTCGCGCACGTAGACGTTCATGCCCCCCGTCTCCTTGCCGCCCAGCGCGGCCAGGGGACACGTGTGGACCGACAGCATCGCGACCCGGGTCATCGCGCCCGCCCCGACGAGGACGGGCGGCCGGCCGCGCTCACGTCCGCTCGAGGGTGACACGCACGACCTCGTGGGGGGTCGCCCCGAACCCGTACTTGTAGACCTCCTCGCCGCGGAGGAAGTCGTAGCGCTGGAACCGGCGGGCGATGGCGTCCTCGATCGTGCGCGCGATGAGCACCACCCCGGGGGACATCGCCCGCGCGTCGGGATCGAACCCCGAGTTGTAGACGCCGACCGACCCCCCGTACTCGAGACAGACCAGCGCCGCCGCCGGGCGGGCCTCGAGCCAGAGCACCCAGACGACGGCGATGCCCGCCGCGGCGAGCACGGTGCTCACCTCGCGGAAGAAGCCCTCCATCCGGGCGTCCATGAACCGCGCCTTCCCGACCTTCGACCGCCGGTGGAGGGCCAGGAACGGATCCATGAGCCGGCCGACCTCCGCCGGCGTGCGCCCGGCCTCGATCCGGGGCCGCCCGGCCGCCGCCCGGCGGAGCTTCCGCCGGAGCTCGTGCCGGTCCTTGCCGGAGAGCGTCGCCAGGTACTGGTCCCAGCTCCCCGGGAGCGCGATGACGGGGCACCGGTCCTCGACGTCCACGCGGCAGGTGAACCCGGCGGCGGGCGCCAGGGTGCGGAGGAGCGCCGGGGTCGGGGAGGCGGCGGGCACCGGGCGGAGATCGACCCGGCGCGGCGGCAGCCCGGCGAGCGCGGGGAGCAGCGCCTTCCAGACCTCCTCCTCCCGCCCGGAGACCGCGATCAGGTCCAGGTAGTCGGCGACGTCCGTCCCGCCGACCAGCCGGAGCACCGGGCCGTCCGCCTCGGGCGCTTCGTAGAGCGGCAGGAGCCCGGCCCACTCGCCAGCGCCGTCCTGGACGGCCAGGAGGTTCAGGGTGCCGTCGGTGAATGCGCGGTGCCACGTCGTCTGGAACTGCCACGTCGCGAACGGGACCGGCGCCCGGCTGCGCTCGACCAGGCGATTCCACTCCGCCTCCCCCAGGCCGAGGGCGTGCCAGTCGGCGGCGCGCTCGACCCTCACGGCCGGTCCTCTCCCCTCGCCGGCCGGACCGGCCGGCCAGTCGGGCGGCGACACGAGGAGGCGGGGGCTGTCATCGGTCCGGTGTTGGGACGGGCGGCAGGCCGGCCGGGGTTCGGGCGGTGCCGCGGGTCAGAGGTCGTCGTCGCCGCCCGCCGACTCCGAGGAGGCCTCGGACTCCCCGCCCGCCTCCTCCTCCAGGGCCTCGTCGACGGCGTCGTCCCAGTCCTCCCCGGCGTCCTCCCCGAGCTCGCTGCCCATCTTCTTCATCCAGCGGGCGACGCTCTTGGGATCCTCCTCGTCGAGGTCACCGAGGCCCGACGGGTCGGCCAGCGAGTCGAGCCGGTCCTCGTCGGAGCGGAGGGTGGCGAACCGCGACATGAGCCGGGTGAGGCGCGCCCCGCCGCATCGCGGGCACCGGGGCGGCGTGGGATCGGAGATGCGCATGACCAGCAGGCTGACCCGGCGCCGGCAGTCCTCGCACGCGTACTCGTAGATCGGCATGCCGGGAAAATTCTATGGGGCGCGGCGGGGACGGTCAAGGCGCGCGCGGCGCCAGGGCGGGCAAGGCGGGGGGCCGCCCGCGGCGCGCGCGCCGGCGGACGCCGCCGCGCCCCGCGCCGCGCCGCCCGCCCGCGGCGGAGGCGCGGGCTTCAGGCGGCCGGAGGGGGCCCCGTCACCACCCGCCCTGCAGCAGGGCCAGCATGAGCCCGAACGACGCGATGGTCGCCGCGATGTAGGCGAGCACCACGCGCGTGAGCCCGGCGGAGTCGCCCTCGCGTGCGATCGCCTCCGCACGCGGCTCGCGCCGCGGGCGCGGCGGGCGCAGCGCCGCCGGATCGAACCCGCGCTCTCTCCAGGGACCACCCACGGCCGCCACCTCCTTCCTGCCGGCGCGATCGTCTCGGCCCTCGCGCCGGATCCGCCCATCCTTGTCCCGATGGACAGAGCAACCGGCATGCCAGCAGGATCACGCAGCGTGTCAGCGCGGGACGCCGCACCGGGATGGCCATGTCCGGCGCACGGTTGCACGGCGCGATCGACGCGCCGGGCGGGCGGCGCCCCCTCATGCCGGGCGATGGAACTGCACCGGGCGCGTGCCGGGAGTGCCGGCGGGTGACAGGTCGCCGCCCGCGCGACGAAGCACGCGAGCGAGCCGACGAGCCCGGCACGACAGCCTCGGGCGCGGCGGCCGGCGCGAGGCCCGCGAGGTCCAGTCGGCGCCGCCAGGGGAATCCCGCGCGCGCCGGACTCCGCGCGACCGGGGCTCAGGGCCCGGGACGGACCATGTCCGCCGGCCGGACCTCCCGGTCGAACTCCTCCGCCGTGAGATAGCCGAGCGCGACCGCGGCCTCGCGGAGCGTCGTGCCCTCGCGGTGGGCCTTCTTCGCGATCTCCGCCGCGCGGTCGTACCCGAGCCGCGGGGCCAGCGCGGTGACCAGCATGAGCGAGCGCTCCAGCTGCTCCCGGATGCGGGGCAGGTTCGGCTCGAGGCCGCGGGCGCAGTGCGCCTCGAACGACTCGCAGGCGTCGGCGAGCAGGCGGATCGAGTGGAGGACGTTGTGGATGATCAGCGGCTTGAAGACGTTCAGCTCGAAGTTCCCGGACGCGCCGCCCACGGCGACCGCGACGTCGTTGCCGAGGACCTGGGCGCAGACCATGGTGAGGGCCTCGGACTGGGTCGGGTTCACCTTGCCCGGCATGATCGAGCTCCCCGGCTCGTTCTCCGGAATCGTGAGCTCGCCCAGCCCCGAGCGGGGCCCGGAGGCGAGCCAGCGGACGTCGTTGGCGATCTTCATCAGCCCGACCGCCAGCGTCTTGAGGGCGCCGTGGGCGGCGACCAGCGCGTCGTGCGCCGCCAGGGCCTCGAACTTGTTGTCGGCGGAGACGAAGGGCTGGCCGGTGAGCTCGGCGATCTTCTTGGCTGCCGCCTCGGCGAAGCCGGCCGGCGCGTTCAGCCCGGTCCCGACGGCGGTGCCGCCGAGGGCCAGCTCCTGCAGGTGCGGCATCGCCGCCTCGAGGTGCCCGAGCGCGTGGTCGAGCTGGCTCACCCACCCGGAGATCTCCTGCCCCAGCGTGAGCGGCACCGCGTCCTGGAGATGCGTGCGCCCGATCTTCACCACGTCGCGGTACGCCGCCGCCTTCTGGGCGAGCGTGTCCCGCAGCCGGCGCACCGCCGGGAACAGCCGCCCCCGGAGCTGCTCGACCGCCGCGATGTGCATCGCGGTCGGGAACGTGTCGTTCGAGGACTGGCTCCGGTTCACGTCGTCGTTCGGGTGGACGGGCGTCTTGGAGCCGAGCTCCCCGCCGAGGAGCTCGATGGCGCGGTTGGCGATCACCTCGTTGGCGTTCATGTTCGTCTGGGTGCCGCTGCCGGTCTGCCACACGACCAGCGGGAAGTGGGCATCGAGCGTGCCGGCGATCACCTCGTCGGCCGCCTGGACGATCGCCCGGGCCTTGTCCTCGGGCAGGAGCCCGAGGTCCCGGTTCACCAGCGCGCAGGCCTTCTTCAGGATCCCCAGCGCGCGGATCAGCTCGCGCGGGAACCGGTCGCCGCCGATCCGGAAGTGCTCCAGGGAGCGCTGGGTCTGGGCGCCCCAGTACCGGTCGGCGGGAACCGGAATCGCCCCCATCGTGTCCCGCTCAATCCGCGTGCTCATGCCGCTCCTCTCTTCCGGGGCCCGGCCGGGTCCCCGCCCGCCTCGGGCCGGGCCCGCTCCCCGATCTCGCCCCGGACCCGGGCGGGCCCTCCGGACCCGCGCGCCGCATCCGGCCGGTTCCCGGGGCGGCGCCGGCCGGGGCCGCCCCGATCACTGTCCCGCCGCCGGCGCCCGCCGCCGGGACCAGGATACCCCCGGGCCGGACCGCCGCATCGTACGAGGGCGCGCGGCCGGCAGGGCCCGCACACTCCCCGCGTCCAGCCCCGCGATCCCCGGCCGGGGCGCCCCGCGCCCGCCACCGGCGGCCGCGCCGGGGCCGGCCCCGGCGGGCTCAGCGCGGGAACGCGTCGCGAACGCCGCCGTCGACGGTGAGCGTGCAGCCGGTCGTCTTCGCCGCCCGGTCCGAGGCCAGGAAGAGGACGGCCTCGGCGACGTCCTCCGGCAGGACCGGGACCCCGAGGAGGTTCCGCTTCCGGTAGTGCTCCTCGAGGTCCTCGACCCCGATGCCCTGGGCGCGCGCACGCTCCCGCCGGATGTCCTCCGACCAGAGCCCGGAGTCGCGGAACACGGCGTCCGGGTTCACGATGTTCACCCGGATGCCGTCGGGTCCCCCCTCGAGGGCGGCGACCTTGGCCAGCTGGGCCTCCGCCGCCTTCGAGGCGCTGTAGGCCGCGAAGTCCTTCCCGGGCGCCAGCACGTTCTTGGTGGCGACGAACACCAGGCTCCCGCCGAGGCCCTGGGCCCTGAGCACGCGGAGGGCGGCCC
>DASRDR010000035.1:0-6292 GCA_035652475.1 Candidatus Methylomirabilota bacterium
CCGCCCGCCTGCCAGACGCCGCGCTTGACCGCCTCGGCGACCTCGCGGAGGTGGCGGTGGCACGGGTTGAACTCGCTCCACGTCTGGGCGAGCCCGATGACCGGGCGGGCCAGGTCCTCGGGGGTGAGACCGCTCCCGCGCGCATAGGCGCCGCGGACGAAGAGGCTGAACTCCGGGTCGCCGTAGTGGGTGAGTCCGCGCCGGATGCCGGCCGCCGCGTCCGGCGGAGGCTGGGTCGCCATGCTCGGGCTCCTTTCTCGCGCCGGGTGGCGCCACCGGGCCGCGCGTCCATCCGGGCGGCCGGCGCCGGTCGCGCCGGCCGCCTCCACCGCTCCTCTCCGTGCCTCGCCGCGCGTGTGCGGGCCGGCCGGGGACGCCGGCCGCGCCGTGAGGTTCTCGGGCGTCCTATGCCGGCGTCCGGCGCCCGGGCGAGGCCCCGCCGCCGCCGCGCGGGCCGCGCCCGATCGGCGGGTCGTCGCGGCCGCGCTCCGCACGATAAGATACCGCCCGGTGGACCCCGCTCGCGCCCCCGCCCGGCTCACCGACGAGGAGCGCCGGATCCTCCTCCGGATCCAGGACCGCCTGCTCTGGCTGGCCACGGCCACGATCCACCACGCGAACAGCCGCCGCCAGAACCCCTCGCCCGAGCGCGTCGGAGGGCACCAGTCCAGCTCGACGTCCTCGCTCACGCTCCTGACCGCGCTCTACTTCCACGTCCTCCGCCCCGGGGACCGGATCGCGGTCAAGCCCACGGCCGCGCCGATCTTCTACGCGATCCAGGTGCTCCGGGGCCTGCTGCCGCCCGACGCGCTGCGCGCGTACCGCGCGCTGGGCGGGCTCCAGGCGTATCCCAGCCGGGTGAAGAACCCCGAGTGGTTCGACTTCTCGACCGGGTCGATGGGCCTGGGCGCGGTCGCGCCGGCGTTCGCGGCCCTCCTCGATCGATACGTCCGGGACCATTTCGGCGGTCCCGGGCCGGCTCTCCCCGGCCAGCCGCCCGCGACGGCTCGCCCGCGCAACATCGCGCTGGTCGGCGACGCGGAGCTCGACGAGGGGAGCGTGTGGGAGGCCTGGACCGAGGAGCCGATGCGGGAGCTCGCCGGGCACGTCGTCGTCGTCGACGTCAACCGGCAGAGCCTCGACCGGGTCGTCGGGGACCGGCGCACCCAGCAGCTCGCCCGGCTGTTCCAGGCGCTCGGGTGGCACGTCATCTCCCTGCGGTTCGGCCGGCGGCTCCAGGCGCGGTTCGCCGCCCCGGGGGGCGCCTGGCTGCAGGAGCGCCTCGAGACGATGTCGAACCTCGAGTATCACGCGCTGCTGCGGCTCCCCCCCGCCGCCGCGCGGAAGGCGCTCGGCGACGGTGCGCCGCCCCCGGCGGCGGCGCTGCTGGAGGGGACCGACGACGAGGAGGTCGCCGCGCTCCTGGCGGACCTGGGCGGGCACGACCTCGACGCGATCGTGGGCGCCTTCGCCGACGCCGACACGGTGGCGGATCGGCCGGTCGCCATCCTCGCCTGGACGCTCAAGGGCTGGCGCCTGCCGTTCGCCGGCGATCCGCTGAACCACGGGGCCCAGGTCACCGGCGACCAGCTGGCGGCGCTCGCCCGCGAGCTCGGGATCGCGCCCGGGGACGAGTGGGCGCCGTTTCCGGCGGACAGCGCCGAGGGGCGCCACATCCGGGCCGCGATGGCGCGGGGTGTCGGGCTCCCGCGCCGGTACGAGCGGCCGGGGCCGGTGCCCGTCCCGGACGGGATCGAGCTCCCGCCGCGGGCGACGACGTCGACCCAGGAGGCGTTCGGGGACGTCCTCGCCGCGCTCTCCCGCGATCCGGCGCTGGACCCCTACCTCGTGACCGTGTCGCCGGACGTCGCCACCACCACCCACCTCTCGGGGTGGGTGAACCGGCGCGGGGTGTACGCGCTCGGCGAGCGCGACGATGCCTTCGAGCGGCACGGGCTCCGCTCGGTCGTCCGCTGGAGGGAGTCGCCGGCCGGCCAGCACCTGGAGCTCGGGATCGGGGAGGCGTCGTTCTTCGTCCTGCTCTCGGTGCTGGGGCTCGCGCCCGAGCTCTGCGGGCGGCCGCTCCTGCCGATCGGCACGCTCTACGACTGCTTCCTGCCGCGCGGCCTGGATCCGCTGCTCCACGCCACGTACTCGGGGGCGCGCTTCATCCTGGTGGCGAGCCCGTCCGGGATCACGCTCGCGCCGGAGGGCGGGGCGCACCAGTCGGTGGTGACGCCGGCGCTCGGGATCGAGGTTCCGGACCTCCGCGCCTACGAGCCGGCGTTCGCCCAGGAGGTCGCGTGGGTGCTGCTGGACGCGCTGCGCACCATCCAGGACCCGGCGGGCCCGAGCGTGTACCTGCGGCTCTCGACGAAGAGCGTCGACCAGGCGCTGCTGGCGCCGGCGCTGACGCGGCTCGGTCCGCCGGCGCTCCGCGCGGCGGTGCTGCGCGGCGGCTACCGCCTGGTGGACCGGTCCGATCAGCCCGGCTACGAGCCCGGGGCCAACGTGGTGACGCTCGTCGCGACCGGCGTGATGGTGCCGGAGGCGGTCGAGGCGAGCCAGCGCCTCGCGGGGGAGGGCGTCCACGCCAACGTCGTCGTCCTCACCAGCCCGCGCGCGTGCTACGCGAGCTGGCGCGGCCGGGTCGCGGCGGCACTCCGCGGCCCGGCGGCCGCGCCCGCCTGGATCGGCGAGCTGTTCCCCCCCGAGGATCTCGCCGGCGAGGTGCCGGTCGTCACCGTGCTGGACGGGCACTCCCACGCGCTCGCCTGGCTCGGCGCGGTCCTGGGCGTGCCGCAGGTGCCGCTCGGCGTCGACGGCTTCGGCCAGTCCGGCGCCCGGGCCGACCTCTACCGTCACTACGGCATCGACGCCGACGCCCTGGTCCACGCGGCGCGGCTCCTGCTCGCCTGACGGCTCCTGCGCCCGGTCGACGCCGCCACGGGTCGTGAGGGTCTGCGCGGTCGCGGCCGGGCCCGGCGCCGGCCCCCGGTCAGGCGACAGCCGCCGGCGATCTCGTGCTTGACAGCCTTCGGCCCGCCGCGGTGTAGTAGGGCGCAACCCGCGCGGCGGTGGGTCCCCGCCCCGCCGTTCTCGTCCGCCGCTTCGCCGCAGCGGGCGGGCTGGCAGCGCCCAGCCCCAAGGAGGCGCGATGGCACTGTTCGGACAGCAGCAGCCCCGCAGAGACGAGCCGACGCCAGTCGGAAAGTCCGAGCCCAAGCTCGAGCCGCCGGCCCCGGCGCCGCCGCCGCCGGTGACCACGCGACGCGCAGAGGAGGTGCCGATGTCCACGCCCATGCACGCGCCGACGCCCCGGAGTGGTTCCGAGTCGATCCTCTCCGCGGGCCTCACCATCGAGGGGAAGATCGAGGGGAACGGCAACATCCGGGTGGCCGGGCGCTTCAAGGGCAACGTCAACGTCAAGGGCGAGCTGATGATCGAGCCCGGCGCCGCCATCGACGGCGAGGTCAAGGCCGACACGGTCCTGGTCGGCGGCGAGGTGCGGGGGCAGATCGTGGCCGGCTCGCGGGTCGAGTTCAAGGAGTCGGGCACGCTGATCGGAGACCTCAAGGCGGGCAGCCTCACGGTGGCCGCCGGCTCGAAGATGCGCGGCAAGGTCGAGTTCGGCTGGAAGGAAGGCGAGATCGAGGCGCTGCCCCCTGCCGAGCCCAAGCCCGCGCGCTGATCGCGCGCGATGACGGGCGAGGCGTGGAACTGCCCGCACTGCGGGGAGCGGATCCTCCGGAGCGCCCCCGCGTGCCCCGCCTGCCAGCGGCACCTGCGGTTCGACGCAGTGGGGGTCGCCCGCGCGCCGCGGGCGTCGGTCTGCGCGCTCTCGGTGGACGGCAGCCTCCGGCACCCGGGCGTGGAGGCGCCCTGGGAGTACTCGGTCCTGATCGAGGTCAGCGATGACCGGGGCGAGATGCTGGCCCGCCGGGTGGTCGGGGTGGGGGCGCTCCGGCCGGGGGAAGGGCGGAAGTTCACCCTGCGCGTCGAGGTGCTGGTTCCGGAGCCCTCGCGGTTGACCGCCGCGTCCTGACTCGCGCGCGGCGGTCCGGCGGACGGCGTCGAGCGGCCGTCTGGGCCGGGAGGGCGGTCGCATCGCGCTCGCCACCGCCGGCTCGGGACGGTGGGCGGAGGAGGACCGAGGGATGAAGCGTCCGGTCGCCCGTCGCGTCGCGCTCGTGCTGCTCTGCGCGGCTCTCGTCACGCCGGCCGCGGCCCAGGGCCCGAAGGCGGGAGGCGTCGTCAACCTGACCCTGCGCGAGGACCTCCCGCAGGGGTTCAGCATCCACGAGACCTCCACGATCTCCAGCGTGTGGCCGGCGATGCCCTGCCTGTCGAACCTGGTGATCTTCGACCCGCTCAAGAAGACCGAGAGCCAGGACACCGTCATCGGCGAGCTGGCCGAGAAGTGGTCCTGGCAGGACAACTACCGGAACCTGGTGTTCTTCCTCCGCCACGACGTGAAGTGGCACGACGGCCAGCCGTTCACGTCCAAGGACGTCAAGTACACCTTCGACATGCTCCGGGAGGTGCCGGGGGCTGCCAAGCTCCGCATCAACCCGCGCAAGGACTGGTACGCGAACGTCGACGCGGTCGAGGCGCCCGACCCCCACACGGTGGTCTTCCGGCTGAAGCGCCCGCAGCCCTCCCTCCTGCTCATGCTGGCCTCCGGCTACTCGCCCATCTACGCGGCCCACGTGCCGGTCGCCACCTACCGCACCGGCTGCGTCGGGACCGGGCCGTTCAAGCTCAAGGAGTGGCGGCGCGGGGAGTTCGTCGAGTTCGTGCGCAACCCCGACTACTTCGTGAAGGGGCGCCCGTACCTGGACGGCCTCAAGTACTTCGTGATCGTGGAGCGGGGGACCCGGGTCGCCGCCCTCCAGGCCGGCAAGGTGGACGCGGGATTCCCGGGCGAGGGGACCAAGACCATCGCCGAGCAGCTGAAGGCGGCGGTGCCGCAGCTGGTCGTCCAGATCGCCAACCAGAACGTCAACGACAACATCATCATGAACACGAAGAAACCGCCCTTCGACAACCTGAAGGTGCGGCTCGCGGTCAGCCACGCCATCGACCGGCGCGCGCTGGTGAGCGCGGTGCACCAGGGCGGCGCGCTCGTCGGGGCCGCGATGGCACCCAAGCCGTACGGCGTCTGGGGGTTGCTCGAGAAGGACCTCGACGCGCTGCCGGGCTACGGCAAGCCGGCCGGCGAGAAGGCGCAGGCGCGGAAGCTCCTCGCCGAGGCGGGCTTCACGCCCGACAAGCCACTGCGGGTCGAGGTCTCGACCCGCGCGATCGCCATCTACGTCGACATGGCCTCGTTCGTCATCAACGAGCTGAAGCAGGTCGGGATCGAGGCGACGCTCCGGCAGATCGAGACCGCCCAGTGGCACGCCACCGCGACCCGGGGCGACTACCAGATGGGCGCCAACCTGACCGGGATCGGGCCCGACGACCCCGACGCGAACTTCTACGAGAACTTCGCCTGCGGCTCGCCGCGGAACTACAGCTTCTACTGCAACGAGCAGGTCATGCAGATGGTCAACCAGCAGTCCCAGGAGCTCGACCCGAAGAAGCGGCTCCTCCAGGTCCAGGAGATCCAGAAGAAGCTCGAGCAGGAGGCTGCGCGGCCGCTCCTCTCGTGGCGGCTCGACTACTTCGTGACGTGGCCGCACGTGAAGAACCTCGTCCCGCACCAGTCGATCTACAACTGGGGGCGGATGCAGGAGGTCTGGCTCGACAAGTAGCGGGCCCGGGGTCGAGGGCCCCGCGCGCCGGATCCGGGCGGTGTCCCCGCCCGCGGGCCGGCGGCGGCCGCGGGAGGGCCCCGGCCGCTCCGCCCCCGGCCGGCCGTGAGGACGTACCTCGCCAGACGGCTGGCGATCGCCCTCGCCACGCTCGTCGGGATGTCCGTCGTGATCTTCGTCCTCCTTCGCCTGGCGCCCGGCGACGTGGTGGAGATCCTGTTCTCGACCGCCGGGTACGTGAACCCCCAGGAGAAGCTCGCCATCCAGCGCGAGCTCGGGCTCGACCGGCCGGTCTGGGTCCAGTACCTGACCTGGCTCCAGCAGCTCGCGACGGGCGATCTCGGGCGGTCGTACCGGTACGACGTCCCCGCCTGGGAGATCGTTCGGCCGCTGGTGCCGGTCACGGTCGAGCTGGGGATCCTGTCGATCCTGGTCGCGGTCGTGCTGGGGATCCCGGCCGGCGTGGTCAGCGCGGTCCGCCAGGACACCCCGGTCGACTACGCGCTCCGGGTCGCGAGCCTGGCCGGGCTCTCGAT
>DASRDR010000036.1:0-7362 GCA_035652475.1 Candidatus Methylomirabilota bacterium
CTCCAGCAGGCGGACACGGTCGGGCTCTTCCAGGTCGAGAGCCGCGCCCAGATGGCGACGCTGCCGCGGCTCCGGCCCGAGCGCTTCTACGACCTGGTCGTCCAGATCGCGATCATCCGGCCGGGACCGATCGTCGGCCAGATGGTCCATCCGTACCTGGCGCGGCGAGCGGGCCGCCAGCCCGTCGCGTACCCGCACCCCTCGCTCGAGCCCATCCTGCGGCGGACGCTCGGGGTCCCGCTGTTCCAGGAGCAGCTGCTCCGCATGGGCATGGTCGCCGCGGGGCTGACCGGCGGCGAGGCCGAGGAGCTGCGCCGGGCGTTCGGGTTCCGCCGCTCCGCCGCCCGGATGCGCGCCATCGAGGCGAAGCTCCGCGCGGGGATCGCCCGGAACGGGATCACGGGCGCGGCGGCCGAGGAGATCGTGCGCGCCATCACCGCGTTCGCGGAGTACGGGTTCCCCGAGTCGCACGCGGCCAGCTTCGCGCTCCTCGCCTACGCGAGCGCGTACCTCAAGGTGCACCGCCCCGCCGAGTTCTACGCCGCGCTGCTGAACAACCAGCCGATGGGCTTCTACCATCCGGCGACCGTCGTGCGCGACGCGCTCCGGCGCGGCCAGGCCGTGCGCCCGGTGGACGTGAGCTTCTCGGAGTGGCGGTCCCGCGTCGAGGCAGGCGCGGTGCGGCTCGGCCTGATGATGGTCAAGGGGCTCCGCGAGGCGGCGGCCCGACGGCTGGTGGCCGCGCGCGCCGCCCGGCCGTTCGCGTCGGTCGCCGACCTCTGCGCGCGTGCCGACCTCGGCCGCGACGAGGCCGAGACCCTCGCCGAGATCGGGGCGCTCGGCAGCCTGGGGCTCCGCCGCCGGGCCGCGCTCTGGCAGGCGGCGGCCGCCGTCCGGTCGCCGGGGCCGCTGTTCGCCGGGCGCGCCGCCGTCGAGCCGGGGTCGCCGCTCGACCAGATGACGACGGCCGAGCGGCTCGTGGCCGACTACCGCGGGACGGGCGTCACGGTCGGGCCGCACCCCATGGCGCTCAGCCGCCGGGCCTGGGCCCGGCTCGGCGTCACGCCCGCGGCCGGGCTGGCGGCGCTCCCGACCGGGCGCCGGGTCCGGGTCGCCGGAGCCGTCGTCGTCCGGCAGCGGCCGGGGACCGCGAAGGGCTTCGTCTTCCTCTCCCTGGAGGACGAGACCGGCATCGCCAACGCGATCGTCCACCCGGCCCTGTTCGCCCGCGTGCGCGCCGCGGTCGTGCACGAGCCGTTCGTCCTGGTCGACGGCGTCCTCCAGCACGAGGACGGGGTGGTGGCGGTGCGGGCGACGGCCGTCCGCGCGCTCCCGGCCGGTCCGGCCGCGATCCCCGCCCACGATTTCCACTGAGGTGGCGTGCTAAGGTGAGCGCGAACGCACCCTCTGCGCGCGACAAGGAGGCGGCCATGGGCGAGGAGTGGTTCCACACGCTGCGCGAGGGCGGCATCCCGCGCGAGCTGGCGCGTGGGATCCGGGCCCGGGTCTTCCCGGGCCAGCACGTCATGCTCTCGGTGGTCGAGCTGGAGCCGTGGTCGGAGTCACCGGTCCACCAGCACCCGAACGAGCAGTGGGGGGTGTGCCTCGAGGGCGAGTGGATCCGGATCCAGGACGGCCGCGAGTATCCCGTCCGGGCGGGCGACTTCTGGCAGACGCCGCCCAACGTGCCGCACGGCGGCCGCACGCTCGCCTCCCGGTGCCTGATCCTCGACATCTTCGCGCCGCCCCGCGAGGAGTACCGGCAGCCCGGGGCCGGGTACGGCCGCGCCGCCGCGTCCGGGCCGTCGCCGTGAGCGGCCGCGCTGGACCGTGACCGGCCCAGCCGTGAGTCGCGGGCGCTGAAAATGGGGACGGGAGGCGAGGGATCTCGCCTCCCGTCGGGGTGGCGCCCGCAGCGCCGGATCGGCGCCGCGACCGCCGGGATCGTCCGGTGGCGCCGGCCGCTACGGCCGGGGCGCGTTCGCGGTGATGGTCGGGCTCGGGGTCGCGGCCACCGTCGCGCTCACGAGGAAGTGCGCGCGGCGGTTCTGGGCCCAGCAGGTCTCGGTCGCGGTGCGGCAGAGCGGCCGCTCCTCGCCGTAGCTCACGAGCGTGATGCGCGCGGGGGCGACGCCGCGCGCGACCAGCTGATCCCGCGCCGCCTTCGCGCGCGTCTCGCCGAGCGCCAGGTTGTACTCGTTCGTGCCGCGCTCGTCCGCGTGGCCCTCGATCAGGATCCGCGCGCCCGGGTGCGCCGCGAGCCAGCGCGCGTTGCCGTCGAGGATGCGTGCGTCCTCGGGGCGCACCGTGGCGCGGTCGAAGTCGAAGTGGACGTCGCGGAGCTCGGCCACGGCCGCGAAGTCCTTGGGCGCGGGGAGCCCGGGGAAGAGCGTGGCCCCGGGCGCCCCGCCGGGCGCCGGCGGCGCGTCGCTCGCGCCGGCGCCGCCGGTCCCGGTCGTGACGCGCACCCCGATCCCGCCGTCCGAGCCCGGCAGCGTCCCGTCGGCGGCCGGCCCCGACCGGTGGCTCGCACACCCGCTCAGCAGCGCCACCGCAAGCCCGGTGGCGACCAGCCACAGCATCGCGCCTCGCGCGCGTCTCATGACCCCCTCCTGCGCCCCTCGGGGCGCTGCACCGCCGACGCGACGAATGCAACGCGACTGCCAGCCGCGCGGGATCGCGGAACCGCCTGGAATCGCGCGGCGCCGGCGATCCGGCGGCGCGGACTCGCCGCCGTTCGAGGGCGCGGGCGACGGGCGGATTGTCAGGACGTGCGCCGCGGATTGTCAGCCTGGCGCGCGAGCCCCCGGTGTTCGTGCCGAGTGGCCGCCCGTTGACGGCCCGGCGGGCGACCGCTAGACTCCACCCCGAAGCACGCGGGAGCCCGAGGGGCGCGGGCTGAGAGGGCAGCCGCCGCTGCCGGACCGCCGAACCCTGACGGGCTCGCGCGCAGCGCAGGGTGGGTCAGGGGGTCGAGGGCGCTGCTTCGCCGCGGGCGGGGCAGCGCGTTCTTGTCTCAGCCCCGATGGCGGGCTGTCGCGGAGGGACATTGGATGACCAGACGCCAGCTGCTGTGCCTGGCCGCCGCGGCCGCTAGCCTGGGACCGGCCACCGGCGCGCCCGCGCCTGCCGCCGCCCAGCCCCCGGTCCATCTCGTGCTCACGCCGTCGCAGAAGCCCACGGATCTCCTGGCGGCCGGCGAGGAGTTCGGCGCCGCGCTCGGCAAGCTGATCGGGCGCCCGGTGCGGGTCACGGTGGCCTCCGACTACGCGGCGGTGGTCGAGGCGCTGCGCAACCGGACGGCCGACCTGGCGTTCGTGCACCCCGCGGGCTACGTCCTGGCCAACCGCGAGGCCAAGGCGACGATCGTGGCCAAGGATCGCTGGCACGGCCACACGTCGTACACCGCGCGGATCTACGTCCGCAAGGAATCCGGCATCACGAGCCTCGAGGGGCTCCGGGGCAAGACGATCGCCTTCGTGGATCCGTCGAGCACGTCGGGGTACGTGTACCCGATGGTCATGCTCATGGAGAAGGGGCTCGTCCAGAACCGCGACCCGCGGACCTTCTTCAAGGAGTTCGTGTTCTCCGGCTCCCATGACGCCGGCCTGCTCGCACTCCTGAACGGGCACGTCGACGCCTTCGCCTCGTTCGACCAGGCGCGGGAGCAGTACCTCAAGGATCCGGCCCAGCGCGAGAAGCTCACGTGGGTGGCCGAGAGCGCCCCGATCCCGGAGGGCGGTATCTGCGCCCGCGAGGGGCTGGATCCCGCGCTCGTCGCGCAGGTCCGCGCCGCGCTCCTGTCGATGAGGGGGCCCGCCTACGAGCCGCTGCTCAAGAAGCTCTACGACATCGACGGCTTCGAGGCGGCCGAGGACCGCGAGTACGCGCCGGTGCGCGCCGCCATGGATCTCCTCGGCTGGCGCCCGAAGCGCTGACGGCGGCGCCGGCCGCCGGCGGCCCCGGGCCGTGACGACGCGACGCCGGGCCGGGCGGCGAGGGGCGGAGGGGAGCGGGCGAGCGCGAGGGCTCGGCTCCCGCGCGGGCTGACCCGGACCGGCGGGCCGGCGCCGCCCGGCGCCCGGCCCATGATCGAGGTCCGGGGGCTCCGGGTCGTGCTCCCGCCGGCGACCGTGGCGCTCTACGGCGTCGACCTGGTGGTCGAGCCGGGCGAGTTCGTCATGATCATCGGCCGGAGCGGGGCCGGCAAGACGACGTTCCTGCGCGCGATCAACCGGCTGGTCGAGCCCACCGCCGGCACCGTGCACGTCGCGGGCGAGCCGGTGACCGGCGCCGACCCGCGGGCGCTCCGCCGGGTGCGCCGCCGCATCGGAATGATCTTCCAGCAGTTCAACCTCGTGCGACGCGCCTCCGTGCTCGAGAACGTGCTGGCCGGCCGCCTGGGCTACGTGCCCGAGTGGCCGAGCCTCCTCGGGCGCTTCCCGGTCCGGGACCGGGCGCTGGCCCGCGAGTGCCTGGCCCAGGTCGGCCTGACGGCCCTGGCCGACCGCCGTGCGGACACCCTGTCCGGCGGCGAGCAGCAGCGGGTCGCCATCGCACGGGCCCTCGCCCAGGAGCCGCAGGTCGTGCTCGGCGACGAGCCGACGGCGAGCCTCGACCCGGCGCTGGCCCAGGTGATCCTGGGCATCCTCCGCCGGATCAACGAGGAGCGGCGGCTCACCCTGGTGGTCAGCCAGCACCAGCTGGAGAGCGCGCTGGAGCACGGCACCCGGATCGTGGGCTTCCGGGCCGGGCGGATCGTGTTCGACGGGCCGCCGCGGGCGGTGACGCCGGCGGTCGTCGCCGCCATCTACGGCGAGGAGGCCGCGTGAAGCGGGCGGCGCTGGTCGCGAGCCTCGGGCTCCTGGCCGGGATCGCCTGGCACCTGGGTGCCGACCCGGTCCGGTTCGCCCGCGGGCTGCCGTGGATGTGGGACTTCGTCCGCCGCATGGTGCCGCCGGACCCGGCGGTCCTCCCCTCCGCGCTGGTGGGCGCGCTGGGGACCCTCGAGATCGCGCTGCTCGGCACGGCGCTGGCGGCGATGCTGGCGGTTCCGCTCGGGTTCCTCTCGGCCCGGAACGTCGCGCCGCCCGCCGTCTACTACGTGGCCCGGACGGCGCTGAACTTCTTCCGCAGCATCGACACGCTGGTCTACGCGCTCCTGTTCGTGGCGGCGGTCGGACTCGGCCCGTTCCCGGGCATGCTGGCGGTCGTCGCGTACACGACCACCTCGCTCGCCAAGCTCTACTCGGAGACGATCGAGGGGATCGACGCCGGGCCGGTGGACGCGATCACGACCACGGGCGCGACGCGCCTCCAGGTGCTCCGCTTCGGGGTCCTGCCGCAGGTGCTCCCGCTGTTCTTCTCCTACGTCCTCTACCGGTTCGAGTCGAACGTGCGGGCCGCGACGGTGCTCGGGTTCGTGGGCGCGGGGGGGATCGGGCTCTATCTCCAGACCTATCTTCGGATGATCGACTACCCCGCCGCCTCCACCGTGCTGCTGGTCACCGTGCTGATGGTCGTCGGCGTCGACTACGCGAGCGCCCGGATCCGGGCGCGGCTGGTCTAGTCCCCGCCCGCCGTCCGGCCCCCGGCCGGGAGCCGCCGGAGGCGGCGACGTCGCGGACCGCGGCCCGCAGCGCGTCGAGGAACGCGAGCGCCTCCGGGGAGGGCGCCCGGTGGCGGGCCCGGACCACGTCGAGGCTCCGCCGGAGCGGCTCGGCGTCGACGATCTCCAGCGCGACCAGCGCGCCGCGACGCAGCTCACGCGCCACCGCGAGGTGCGGCAGGAAGGCCAGCCCCAGCCCACGCTCGACCATCCGCTTGGCGGTCTCGATCGTCTCCACCTCCAGCGTCACGTTCGGGACCAGGCCCGCCCGGCGGAAGAGCCCGTGGGTGAGCGTCCAGTCGCTCGACCCGCGGTCGTAGAACACCAGCGGCCGGTCGGCGACCTCCTCCAGGCGGGCCCGGCGGGCGGGGACGAGCGGGTGGGCGCGATGCTGGACCAGCAGGAGCGGGTCGTCGCCGAGGCTCAGCGTGTCCACCGCGGGGTGATGGAGGGAGCGGGCCAGCCCGAGCTCCGCCTCGCCGCGGAGCACCATCTCGAGGACCTCCTTGGAGTGGCCGGAGCGCACGGTGACGAACACCCGGGGGGCCGCGGCCTGGAACCGCTTGAGCACGTCGGGGAGGAGGTAGGCGCAGATCGACAGGGCGGCGGCGATCTCGAGGGCGCCGGCGCTCGCCGGCCGGAGGCGGTGAACGGCCTGGCGGGCCAGCGCGACGGCGCGCAGCACCTGCTCGGCGTGCGGCCGCAGGGCGCGCGCGGCGTCGGACGGCGTGAGCCCCCCGCGCCCCCGCTCGAACAGCGGGGCGCCGAGCGAGGCCTCGAGCGCCTTGATCCGGGCGCTCACCGCCGGCTGCGTCACCCGGAGCGCGACCGCGGCGCGGCGGAACCCGCCGTAGGTGCGGACGGCCAGGAAGGTCTCGAGCTGCGTGAGCTCCATGTGATAACGATCGCTGATCGCCATGATAAGCGCAATCAGGTTGCGTGACCCCCCGGCGGACCGGCAGACTCGGCGCAGAGGGTCCGTCCGGCCCGAGGAGCGCCGCGCCGGCGGGTCCCGGGAGGTGCGCGATGGACGATCGGTGCCGATGCGGCGAGGTCCTGCGCCACGCCTACGAGAGCTGGATCTGCGACCGCTGCGGCGGCGACTGCTGCCCCGAGTGCGCGGAGGCGGGCGACCGGACGATCACCTGCACCCGCTGCGCCGCCGCGCCGCCGGCCGCCGAGGCGGCGGCCTGACCCCCACTCCGCCACGGGCCAGGGAGGGCGACTGACATGACCAGCACCGGAGCCGCGTTCCGCCGGCTGCTCGCGACGGAGCCGTACGTGTTCACCGGCGGCATCTACTCGCCGCTCGACGCCCAGATCGCCGAGCGGGTCGGCCTGAAGGCGATCTACATGAGCGGCTACTCGGTCGCGATGCTCAACGGGTGGCCCGACATGGGCTTCCTCACGATGACCGAGATGACCCGGACCGCGTCGATGATCGCCAGCGCCGTCTCGATCCCGATCATCGCCGACGCCGACGACGGGTACGGCTCGGCGCTCAACGCCATGCGGACGGTCGCCGAGTACGTGAAGAGCGGGGTGGCCGGGATCCACCTCGAGGACCAGCAGTACCCGAAGCGGTGCGGCCACATCGCGGGGAAGACGGTGGTCTCGCGCGAGGAGGCGGTCGGGAAGTTCCGGGCCGCCGTCGCCGAGCGCGACCGGCTGGACCGCGACTTCGTCCTGATCGCCCGCACCGACGCCTACGGCGCGGTCGGCGGAAGCATGGAGGAGGCCGTCTGGCGGGGGCG
>DASRDR010000037.1:0-8145 GCA_035652475.1 Candidatus Methylomirabilota bacterium
GACGAGAGCGCAGGCAAACGCCGCTCGACCCGCACCCGACGCAGCGCGCAGTGGCTGAAGACGACGCTCGTGCAGGCCGCATGGGCCGCCGTCCGCACGAAGGACAGCTACCTCCGCGCGCTGTTCTTGCGCCTCAAGAGCCGCCGCGGGCCGAAAAAGGCGATCATCGCCGTCGCCGCGTCGCTGCTCCGCGCGATTTATTTCATGCTCCAGCGCGGCGTCACCTACCGCGACCTGGGTGGCAGCTACTTCGACCGCCGCGATAAGGCGCGGATCGCCCGCCGCCTCCTGGATCGCTTGCGCGACCTCGACGTCCAGGTGGAGGTCACGGCAGCTGCCTAGCACGTCCATTTCCTTCTAGCGCCTCACGGGAGCGTGGCGGCCGGCGGCCAGCGATCGGCCCACGGCCGGGCGGCCTCGACCGCGGCCGCCGCGGCCAGGAGCCGCGCGTCGTCGAGCCGGCGCGCGACCAGCTGGAGCCCGACCGGCAGCCCGGCCGGGGTCCAGCCGGCCGGGAGCACGAGCGCCGGCAGGCCGGCCACGTTGAAGGGATAGGTGAACGCGATCCACCCGCGCGGGCCGACCGGCTGGCCCGCGATGACCATGGGCGGCGGGGTGCCGACCGGGAACGGCGGGACGGTGACCGCGGGGGTCGCGAGGAGGTCGTACTGCTCGAAGAAGCTCGCGAGCCGCGCCCAGAGGGCGTGGCGGCGGAACCCCGCCCGGACGACCTCCTCGGCGCTCATCCTTCGCCCGGCCTCGACCAGGGCGACCAGGCTCGGGTCCATGCGGGCGCGCGCCCGCTCGAGGTCGTCGCCGACCGCCGCCGCCAGGCCCGGATAGCGGAAGGCGTCCGCCACGTCCGCCGGATCGTCGAACCCCGGGTCCGCCTCCTCGACGGTCCAGCCGAGCGCTGGGAGCCGCCGCACGGCGGCCCCGGTCACCGCCAGCACCTCGGGGTCGACGGCGGCGTAGCCGAGCCGCGGGCTCCAGGCGACCCGGAGCCCCGCCGGCGGCGGCCGGAGCGCCCCCACGTAGTCGAGCGGCGAGAGCGGGACGGACCAGCCGTCCCGGTCGTCCCGACCCGCCGTGACCGACAGGAAGAGCGCCGCGTCCTCCACCGTCCTCGCGAGCGGGCCGAGCGACGTCAGGAGCTCGGCGACGCCGACCGGGACGCGGGGGATCAGCCCGAACGTCGGCTTGAGGCCGACCACGCCGCAGAAGCTCGCCGGGATGCGGATCGACCCGCCCTCGTCGGTGCCGACCGCGAGCGGCCCCATGCCGGTCGCCACCGCGACCGCGGCGCCGCCGCTCGAGCCCCCGCAGGTGCGGTCGGGGGCCCACGGGTTCCGCGTGATCCCGGTGAGGGGGCTCTCGGTGATGCCCTTCGCGGCGAGCTCCGGGGTCGTCGTCTTGCCGATCACGATCGCCCCCGCCGCGCGCAGGCGCGCGACGACCAGCGCGTCCTCGCGGGGCACGCGGTCCGCGAAGCGGACCGCGCCGAGCGCGGTCCGCACCCCCGCCGTGTCGAGCGTGTCCTTCACCGAGACCGGGACCCCGTGGAGCCGCCCGAGCGGCCCCCCGCCCAGGACCGCCGCCTCGGCCCGGCGCGCCTCGGCCCGCGCCTGCTCGGCGGTGACCGCGCAGAACGCGTTGAGCCGCCCGTCCAGGCGGCCGATGCGATCGAGCGCGGCGTCGACCGCCTCGACCGGAGAGATCACCTTCCGGGCGATCGCCTCGGCCAGCCGCGCGGCCGGCCAGGCCCACGGCGCCCCGCCGGTCACCGGGGGCTCACGCCGCGCGCGACCACGGCCAGGCTCCCGGCGCCCGCCGGTCACCGGGGCTCACGCCGCGCGCGACCACGGCCAGGACGAGGGGCACGTGTACCCCACCGGGGGCCCCGCCACGCGATAAGTCGCGAGTTCCCCTCCGGCTGGAAGCACGTTCCTCATCGCTCGTCGCACCCGGGGATTGTCCCGGCGCGCTCCGAGCCGTGTCAAGCCGGGCGCCCGCGGGACGCGGGAGACGAGCGCCGGAGCCGTCACGGCGCGGCGACGCGCCACTGGACGACCTGCGCGCGCCGGCGGCAGGGCGCGATCCACCCCCCCTCGCGACGCTCGAGGCGGCCAGGGAGGAACTGCCGGAGGAAGGCGCGCGCCTCCGCATCCGCGCGCCCGAGATACGTCATCCAGAACTCGCACGCCTCCTCGAGGCTCTCGAACGGCTGATCGGACCGGTACTCGATCGTGGTGACCTCGGGCGCCACGCCCAGGTCGGCGAGCGTCCGGAGCAGCGCCGCTGCCTCGCCGCCCGAGCCGTAGGCCCGGCCGCAGAGCCGCGGGCAGAGCTCGGCGAAGAAGAACTTGTCGTCCCCGCCCGGTGCGTTCTGGACCAGGGCCACGCCGCGCCGGGCGACGTCCCGGGCCGCCCGGAGAAAGGCCGCGTCCCGCAGCAGGGGTCCCACCTGCGCGCACAGCACGAGATCGTGCGGCGGGAGCGGGACGGCGCCCCAGGCCGCTTCGAGCACCGTCACGTTCCCGTGGCCCTCGCGGGCGACCGCGCGCCGGAGGGCGGCCGCCATGGCCGCGGCCGGCTCGAGCGCCGTCACGTGCGCCATCCGGCGGGCCAGGGGCCGCGCGAGCGCGCCGAACCCGGCGCCCACGTCGAGCGCCGTCCGGCAGTCGGCGAGGAGCGGCTCGAGCGCCGCCAGGACCTTCGCCGCGTAGTCGCTCCCCGCGTTCGCCCGCTCGTACCAGGCGACCGTCCGCTCGGTCCACAGCTCGCCCCGGGGCGGGGCCGCCGCGCCCGGAGGCCGTCGACCATGCCGGCGAGCTCGGCCGAGCGCCTCCGGAGGCGGCGGATCGCCGGCCACCGCGCGGGCCCCTACCCCTTGAGCCCGGTGAGCGCGACCGACTCCATGATGCGGCGGCGCAGGATGATGAAGGCGACCAGCATCGGGAGCGTGTTCAGCACCGACGCGGCCGAGAGGAGGTGGTAGTCGGTCGTGAAGCGGAACTGGAACGTCGACAGCCCGAGCTCCATCAGGTACATGCTCCGGTTGGTCGCCATGAGGAGCGGCCAGATGAACGCCGACCACGCCTGGATGAACGCCAGGATGCCGATCGCGCCGATCGCCGACGAGCAGAGGGGGACGATCACCCGGAGGAAGATGCGGAGCTCCGAGGCGCCGTCCACCCGCGCGGCGTCCAGCAGCTCGTCCGGGATCCCGTGGGCGATGTGCTGGCGCATGAGGAAGATGCCGAAGCTCATGATGAGGTACGGCGCCGCGATGCCCTGGTAGGTGTTGATCCAGCCGAGCGACTTCATCGTGAGGTAGAGCGGGATCATGTACGTCTCGAAGGGGAACATGGCCGAGGCCAGGATCACCAGGAACAGGAGCCGCTTCCCGGGGAACCGGTACTTCCCGAAGATGAAGCCGGCGAGGAGCGAGGTCGCGATCACCATCGCCGTGGAGCCGACCGAGACCACCACGCTGTTGAGGAAGTACCGGACGAACGGAGCGGCCGCCATCACCCGGGGGTAGTTCGCCCACGTCCAGTGGATGGGGAGGACCCGGGGCGGCCAGAGCATCGTCTCGTCGGCCGGCTTGAACGACGTCCCGAGCATCCAGAGGTAGGGGAACAGCATGACCGCGCACCCCGCCAGCAGCACGAGATGGGTCGCGAGCGGCGCGCCGGTGCGTTGCCAACAGCTCGCCCGCGCCCGCCGGGGCGCCGGGCTCATCCCTCGTCCACCCGGATCACGCGGAACTGCACGAGCGTCAGCGCCAGGATGATGAGCGTGAGGACGACCGCCTCCGCCGACGCGTACCCCATCTTGAAGAACTGGAAGCCGTTCTGGTAGATGTCGAAGACCAGCACCCGCAGCTGCGCGCCCGGCGCCGCCTGGGAGCCGGTCGTCATCACGTAGACCTGGGTGAACACGTTGTAGGCGTTGATCGTGGACACGACGATCACGAACAGGAGGATGGGCCGGAGCAGCGGCAGGGTGATCCGCCGGAACAGCCGCCAGCCGGCCGCCCCGTCGATCGCCGCCGCCTCGTAGAACGCCGCCGGGATGTTCTTGAGCCCGACCAGGAGGAGCACCATGTTGTACCCGAGCGCCTTCCACACGCTCATGATGATGATCGACCAGATGGCCACCTCGGGGGACGTCAGCCACCCGACCGGGCCGATCCCGGCCCAGGACAGGAGGTAGTTCAGGATCCCGATGCGGGCGTCGAAGATCCACTTCCACGCGATCGCCATCGGGACCATGGGCGTGATCACCGGGAGGAAGTAGATCGCCTGGTAGGCGGCGGTGAACCTGAGCTTGCCGGCCAGCAGCACCGCCAGGCCCAGCCCCAGCACGACCGACAGCAGGACGACGAACACCGCGAACAGGGTGGTGTTCCGGAGCGCCAGCAGGAAGTTGTCGTCCTGGAGCAGCTCGCGGTAGTTCGCCAGCCCGACCCACGGCTTGACCGGCCGGATGAGATGCCAGTCGTGGAACGAGAGGACGAACGTGCGGCCGATCGGCTCCAGCCGCAGCACCCAGTAGATGACGAAGACCGGGAGGAGCCCGAGGTAGCAGAAGCGGTACTTGGCGAGCGTCAGGCGGTTCGGGCGGACCGTGGCCGTGGCCTCGCGCCGGGCCGCCGCCGCTCGCGGGAGCGGCGGGGCCCCGGCGTCAGGGGGCGTGGCGGCGCCTAGGCGGTGCCGTAGACCCCGGCCTTCTTCAGGATGTCGTCGCTCTGGGCGGCCATGTCCCTGATCGTCTTCGCGATCCCGGCCGGGTTGTCGAGGAGCGACCGGTCGGCGAACGCCGCGACCAGCCGGTCGGCCATGCGGCTCTCCAGCTCGTCCCAGACCGGCAGCGCCGGCTCGGCGTAGATCTGCCGGTTCTTGTCCCACTGGACGAACGGCTTGTACTGCGGCGTCTCCTTGAGGAGCGGCGTCCAGTCGACGTCCTGGCGCAGCGAGAGCCAGCCCACCTCCCGGGTCAGCTTGAACGCCATGGGCGGGCTCACCAGGAACTGGGCGAAGTCCCAGGCCGCCTCCATGTTCTTGCCCTTGGTGACGTAGATGCTCCACGGCTGGGTCATGCCGCCCCAGCGCTTCGCCCGCGGGATCGGCGCCGTGTTGTACTCGACCTTCGGCCCCTTCTCCTTGAGCGTGCCGATCACGTCGGCCTCGCGCATGTGCATCGCCGCCTGCTCGCTCACGAACGCATTGGTGTCCCGGGGAAGCTTCGGGTCGTCGACCCGGTACTTGTGGACGGCGTCGACGTAGAACTTCAGCGCGGCCCGCCCGGCGTCGTTGTCGTAGTTGTTGTGCCACTTGCCGGACGGGGCCTGGACGATCGGGTCGCCGCCCATCGCGTAGAGGACGTACCAGAACTTCTCGGCGACGCCCGAGCCCTGCCCCAGGAGGCGGAGCGTGATCCCGGCCCGCGTCGGGTTGCCGGCCGCGTCGCGCTTGGTGAGCTTGCGGGCGTACTCGAGCAGCTCGTCGAAGGTCGCCGGCGGCTTGTTCGGATCGAGGCCGGCCTCCCTGAACATCTTGGTGTTGTAGTAGAGCGCCGGCTTCGAGCCCTCCAGGAACGGGATCCCGTACACCTGGCCCTTCCAGGTGTTGTAGGCGATCACCGACGGATGGAAGGCGTTGCTCTTCAGCAGGCTCATCACCTTCGGCGGGTTCGGCGGGAGCAGGTTGGCGTCGGCCAGGCTGATGGTGATGTTGCGCGAGATGTCGAAGAGATCGGGCCCGGTGTCGGTCGGGACGGCCGTGGTGATCTTCTGCTCCATCTCGCGGAGCTGGCTCGACAGGGTCTCCAGCTTGAAGCCCGGGTTCTTCTTCGCGTACTCCTCCCCCGCCCGCTTGTAGAACGCCTCGATCTCGGGGAACCCCGTCCAGATGCTGAGGGTGACCGGGGCGGCCACGCTGATCCGCGGCCGGAGCGCCGCGACGCCGGCGGCGCCCGCCAGCCCGGCGCCGGAGCCCCGGAGGAAGGCGCGCCGGGAGATCCCCGACGCCGTCCGCGCGGGTTTGGTCGACCGAGTCTCTTCTCTCACGCTTCGCTCCTCCCGGCTGATCGTGTTGGCGGACACGCGCCCCCCGCCCGCCGGGCGACCGCGTCGGGGTCCGCGGCGCCGCTCCGACCCCCGGAGGACGCACCGCGGACTCTAAGCGAGTCGGCCCATGCCGTCAATGCGCCCGCGCCGGCGCGCGCGGGGTTCGCCGGCGGCGCGCGCGTCCCGGAGCCGACGCGGCGCGGGCCGATCGACGATCGCAGCGGGCCGGCCGGCCGGCGCGGCGGCCCCGGGACGCGAGTGCGCAGGAGTCCGGCCGCCGCGGCCACCCGGGACGCGGTCGGCAGGGCGGTCCGGATGCCGCGGCCGCCAGGGGAGGCGAGAGCGCGGAGGGTCGGCCGCCGCGGCCCCCCGGAGAGGCGATTGCGCAGCGCGCCCGCCTGCGTATCGTGTCGGCGAGGAGGCAGCATGGAGAAGATCGGGCTCGCGACCGGCTACGACGCGGCGATGAGCGTGCGGGACATGGCGGAACTCGCCCGTCAGGCGGAGGCGCGCGGCTACCACATGGCCTTCTTCTCCGAGACCATCCACGGCCACCGCGACTCGGTCACCGCGCTGGCGGCGTTCGGGCTGGCCACCTCGCGCATCGCGCTCGGCGCGACCCAGGTGGTCCGGTTGCGCACGCCCCTCCTGACGGCGCAGACCCTCGCGACCCTCGACGAGCTGACGGGGGGGCGGATCGTCCTGGCCCCGGGCGCGTGCACCGACAGGCACGCGGCCCGCCACGGCCTGCCGGCCGCGACCCCGGCGGTCACCCTCCAGGAATGGATCGAGGCGACCCGGCTCCTCCTGCGCGGCGTCCCGGCGAGCTATCGCGGGCGGAGCGTCGCGTTCGAGGACGTGGCCCTCGGGTGGACGCCGATCCGGAGCGCGATCCCGTTCTGGGTCGCCGCGATCAGCCGCACGGGCCTCCGCCTGGCGGGCCGGCTCGCCGATGGGGTCCTCCTGGACGCCCACACCTCGCCGGAGTACGCGGAGAACGCCGTCCGGATCCTGAAGGCGGCGGTGGAGGAGGCGGGACGGGACTGGGCGCGATTCGAGGTCGCGCAGATCATCCCCTGCTCGGTCGAGGACACCCACGACGCCGCGGTCGAGGCGGTGCGCTGGGAGGCCGCCAGCCGCTTCCAGTCCCCCGGCTTCCCCGCTGAGGCCGAGCGGCGCCTGCGCGTCGGGGAGCCGGCCCTCGACCGGGAGCGCTTCCCGGCGTTGCTGGAGGCGCTGCGCCGGGGCGGCAGGGCCGCCGTGGCCCGCGCGCTGCCCGAGGCCCTCATCGAGAACACCACCGCGTCCGGGACGCCCGACGAGGTGCAGGCCCGGGTCCAGCGCTATCGCCGGGCGGGGGTGACGTTCCCCCTGCTCCGACCGCAGGCGCGCCACCAGGTGCCACGCGTCCTCGATCTCTTCGCGCCGCGCTGACCGCGGGCCCGCGGGTGCGCCTACCGGTCGGGCGGCGGGGGACCGCCGACCAGGGCCCGCGCCCGCTCCACCAGGCCGTCGACGGCGCGGCGCACGTGCGCCGCGCGCTCCGCGTGCCACGCGGCGTGAGCGGCGAGCGCCCGCTCCGCCTGCGCCGCGTGCGCCTCCACCTCCCGCGGGTTGACGCTCCCCTCCGTGACCCGGCTCTCCACGAAGTGCCGGGGGTCGAGGAGACGGCGCAGCTCGACCGCGGAGATCGCCGCGTCCACGCCGGCCACCTCGCGGAGGGCGCGCACCAGGAGCTCCGGAGCCGCGTCGGCGGGCGTCTGGCGCTGCGCCACGGCCTCCCGGACGAACCGCGCGACCACGTGGTGGGCGGTGCGGAACGGGAGGTCGTGGCGCCGGACCAGCTCGTCGGCCAGGTGGCTGGCCGTGCTCCAGAACGCGCCGGCCTTGGCGGCCATCACGTCGACGTGGACGGTCAGGGTGCGGAGCGCCTCGGCGAGGAGCCGCAGCGCGCCGACGGCGGCGTCGCCGTACCCGGAGAGGACGTCGTCGCCGAAGGCGAGGTCGAGGTCGGTCGAGGACACCGGGCGCTGGCAGCCCATGACCGCCGGGAGCCAGCCGATCGCCTGGCC
>DASRDR010000038.1:0-8665 GCA_035652475.1 Candidatus Methylomirabilota bacterium
AGAAGAACATGTGGCCGGCGCTCCGGGCCGCGTTCACCGCCGGCTCCGGCTTCCCCGACGTCTTCTACTACGACAACGACGTCCCCGAGTTCATGACCGCCGGGTGGCTGGCCGACCTCTCGCAGGGGATCCGCTGGGAGAACATCGAGCCCTACGGGAAGGCGTTCTGGACGCGCCCCGGGCCGGGGGGCAAGGTCGGCACGTGGGCGATCCCGGTCGAGGCGGCCTCGGACGAGCTCTACTTCAACAAGCGCCTCTTCCGGGAGCTCAGCATCGCGGTGCCGGCGAACTTCACGTTCACCCAGGACCAGTTCCGGGACGTCGTGGCCCGGTGCACCAAGGCCGGCTACGCCGCCTTCGCGACCGGGGCCGCGGACCGCGAATGGGCCGCGATGTACATCCCCGACATGCTCCTCCTCTCCAAGCTCGGGTACGACGACGTCCGGAAGCTCTACCGCGGCGACCTGAGCTGGAAGGATCCGCGGGTGGTCGAGGTGTTCCGGTACTACCGGGAGCTCGTCGACCTGGGCGCCTACGCGAAGACGCTCACGAGCATGACCCTCGCCGAGGCGCACCGGTACTTCCACACCGAGCAGAAGGCGTGCATGTTCCCCGTCGGCTCCTGGTACACGGGCCGGGCGTTCGTGCCCCCCGAGAAGGGCGGGCAGCCCAGGGACTTCGAGCTGGGGCTCCTGAACTATCCCCTGATGAAGGACGGGAAGGGCCACGGCGAGAAGATGCTCGGGGTCGCCGGCTCGCTCGCGGTCGCCGCCCGGAGCCCGCACCTCGCGCTGGCGGTCGATCTCGCCAACACCTTCGCCGACGTCGAGATCGGCAACCTCTGGATGGCCCGGACGGGCATCCAGACGGGCATCCGGACGGACCCCGGCCGGATCGACAGCCCGATCAAGTGGTACTTCGACGAGTTCGCCAAGGTGAACCGGGGGACGAGGTGGGTCGACCTCACGGCCCAGGCGGTCAAGCTCCACATGAAGCCGGGGCTCTGGGAGACCTACGTCGCGACCGTGAACCAGGGCCTTCCCAACCGGCTGATCGGCGCCGACGAGGCGCTGGCGAAGCTCGAGGAGGCGCGGCTCAGGGGCAAGTGAGCGCCCCGCGGCGGTGAGCCCGCGCCCGGCCGCCCGTGCGGCGCCGCTCCCGGGCGCCGCCCGGGCCCTCCGCCGCCGGGCCCGGGTCGGGCGGCCGTGGGGGGCGATCGCGCTCTTCCTCGGCCCGGCCCTCCTCCTCTACTTCGCGCTGACGATCTACCCGGTCCTGGTCACGTTCTACAACAGCGTCCACACCCTCCGGATGGACCTGGGGATGGTCTCGGAGTTCGTGGGCCTCCAGCACTTCCGCGAGATCGTCACCGGCGACGACGTCTTCTGGACGGCCGCCCGCAACTCGCTCACCTGGGGGCTGGTCGCGCCGCTCATCGACATCCCGCTCGCCCTCGGGCTCGCGCTCCTGCTCCACGCGCGGGTCCCGGGCGCGCGGTTCTTCCGCACCGTCTGGTTCACCCCGGTCCTGATGTCCTACCCGGTCGTCGGCGTGATCTGGCTGTGGGTCTACAACTACGACTGGGGGATGGCGAACCTGGTGCTGCGCGGCGTCGGGCTGGGCGCCCACGCCCAGGCGTGGCTGGCCAGCCCGGCCACGGCGCTGCCGGCGCTGATCCTGGTCACGACCTGGATGTTCGCCGGCTTCAACATGGTCGTGCTCCTGGCCGCGCTCCACGCGATCCCGGCGGACTACCTCGACGCCGCGCGCGTCGACGGGGCGGGGGGCCCGCGCCGCGTGACCGCCATCCTGATCCCCCTCCTCCGCCCGACCCTGGTCAACCTGGCGATCCTCGACTTCATCGGGAAGATGAAGCAGTTCGCGCTGGTGTGGGTCATGACCCGCGGCGGGCCGATGTGGAGCACCGAGACCGTGGCGACCTACGTCGTCAAGCGCGCCTTCGAGTGGAAGACGCTCGACCTCGGCTACCCGTCGGCGGTGGCCGTGCTCTGGTTCGCCATCATCTTCGGGCTCTCGTACGCGTTCACGCGCCTGCTCCAGCGGCGCGAGGCCCTGGAGTTCTGAGTGCGGCGCCGGGCCGGCCGGGCGCTCCTGCTCGGGCCGGTGCTCCTGTACACCGCGTTCTCGGCCGGCCCGTACCTCTGGACCGCGGTGATGTCGCTCCGCACCACCGACGAGATCTTCCGGAGCCACTACGGCCTGCCGATCCCCGCCCACTGGGACAAGTTCCACCGGGCGTGGACGGAGTTCGGCTACGGCACGTACTTCCGCAACAGCGCCCAGGTCACCCTCGCCTCGGTCGTGCTGGTGACCGTGCTCGGCGCGATGGCCGCCTTCGCGTTCGGGCGCCGCCGGTACGCGTTCCCGGGGCGCGAGCCGGTCTTCCTGCTCATCTTCCTCTCGATCATGTTCCCGCCCCAGATCATGCTCCTGGCGCTGTTCCAGATCCTCGTCCAGTACCGGCTCTTCAACACGCTGACCGGTCTGGTGCTCGTCTACGTCGTCAGCGAGCTGCCGCTCACGATCTACCTCCTGCGGGCGTTCTTCGCCCAGATCCCGACCGAGCTCGAGGAAGCGGCGTGGATCGACGGCTGCAACGACTGGCGGCTCTTCTGGCGGGTCATGCTGCCGATGGCGCTGCCGGCGGTCGCGACGACGGTGATCCTCAACTTCATCTACTTCTGGAACGAGTTCCTCTACGCGGTCGTGTTCATCACCCGGCAGCAGAGCCGGACGCTGCCGCTGGCCATCCAGTTCCTGGTGAGCGACCAGTACTTCGACATCGGGATGCTCGCGACCGGGCTCATGATCGCCACCCTCCCGGTGCTGGTCCTGTACCTCTTCCTCTCGGAGTGGTTCGTGAAAGGCATGACCGCCGGGGCGATCAAGGGGTAGCCCGCCGGCGCCGGCCCGGAGCGCGCGTTGACGCCCCGGGAGCGGGCCGGTAGCATCGCATCGGACCGCGTCGACGGAGGCGCGGCATCGGCGTGCTGGAGCGCTTCCTCGACGCCTCGCCCTACGTCGCCGTGCTGCTGGCGCTGCTCGCCGGCAGCCTGGGCGCCCCCCTGCCGGAGGAGATCCCGATCGTGACCGCGGGCATCCTCGCCCACGGGGGGTACGTGCGGTGGTGGCTCATGCTCCCCGTCTGCCTGGCCGGGGTCGTCTCGGGGGACTTGATCCTCTACGGCGCCGGGCGGCGATGGGGCGACCGCCTGCTCACGCACCCGCGCATGGCGCGCATCCTCGCGCCCGAGCGGCGCGCGCGGTTCACGGAGCTGTACCAGCGGTACGGGACGGCGATCGTCCTCGCCGCCCGCCACGTGATGGGCCTCCGGGCGGCGGCGTTCCTGACCGCGGGAATGGTCGGGCTCCCCTTCTGGCGCTTCCTGCTGGCCGACGGCATCGCGATCGTCGTGGGCGTGTCGCTCAACTTCACGCTGGCGTTCATCTTCGCCGAGCGCGTCTGGGCCGTCCTGGCGGACGTGGGACGGGTGGAACGGTGGATCGGTGCGGCGCTCGTCGCCGCCGTCCTGGTGTGGCTCGGGGTCGCCGTGCACCGGCGGAGCCTGCGGATCCTGCAGGAGCGCCGGCCGTGACGGGCGCGCGCCGGTGACCGCCCCCGGCCACCCGGTCGACCCACCCTTCTCTACGAGCGCGACGACGACCGGCGGGAGCTCGGCCGCCCCCATCCGTCCCCTGCCGCGCACCTGCTCCGGGCGCCGCTCCCGCCGGGCCGGGTCGCCGTCCCGGGTTGCGGGCGCGGCCACGACTGGCGGCTCCTCGCCCGGCGCGGCCGGCGGGTGTGGGGGTCGACCGCCTCGGCGCCAGGCCGCCTCGGACGGGAGTGGATGGTGATCGCGCGCCGCTCGACCGGGGACACCGGCGCGCCGGCGGCGGGGGGCCGGTCCGTCCCGGCGCCCGCCGCGGGTCCCGGGCCAGAGGGTGGGTGACCCTCCGGCGGCGGCGCCCGCGGAGACCCACCACTGCCGGGCGCGGCACGGTGGCGCCCTGCCGGTCGAGCACGCTACCATGCCCTCGCCCACGCGTCCAGGTCCCCGTCCCGGCGCGCGGAGGCGGTCGTCGCGCCGCCCGGGACGCGCCGAGCTGGAGTCGCGAAAGGAAGTCGCGGAAGGAGTCGTGGATGGCGGCCTACGTGATCGCCGACATCGAGGTGACCGACCCCGCCGGCTACGAGGAGTACCGGCGCGGCGTCGGCGCGACCATCGCCCGGTACGGCGGCCGGTACCTGGTGCGCGGCGGGGCCCACGAGATCCTGGAGGGGCGCTGGCGCCCCCGCCGCCTGGTCGTGCTCGAGTTCCCGAGCGGCGCCGAGGCCCGCCGCTGGTACGACGGCGAGGAGTACCGGGAGCTCCGCGCCATCCGGCAGCGGTGCTCGGAGGGGAACGTCGTGCTGGTGGAGGGCGCCTGACGCGATGGCCGGCCGGGAGGTGACCGTCACCCGCGGGGGGCGCGTCGCGACGCTCACCCTCGACCGACCCGACCGGCGCAACTCGCTGAGCGACTCCATGCTCGAGGCGCTGGTCTCGACGCTTTCCGCCCTCCGGGAGGACCGCGACGCCCGGGTCGTCGTGGTGACCGGGGCGCCTCCCGTGTTCTCGGCCGGCGCCCACTTCGAGCGGGGGAACGCCCGCACCCCCGAGGAGCGCCGGGCGGCGTTCCAGGCGACGCGCAGCCAGTTCCGGCGGCTCTTCGAGCGGGTCACCACGCTCCTCGAGCATCTCGAGCAGCCGACGATCGCCATGCTCAACGGCCACGCCGTCGGCGGGGGGCTCGGGCTGGCGCTGGCCTGCGACTTCCGGTGGGCGGCGACGGAGGCGGAGCTCTGGATCCCGGAGGTCGATCTCGGCGTGCCGCTGGGCGTCGCCTCCACGGCGCGGCTCGTCCGCCTGGTGGGGCCCGCCCGCGCCAAGGAGATCATCATGGAGGGGCGGCGGTACGGCGCCGCCGACGCCCAGGCGATCGGGCTCGTGCACCGCGTCGTCCCGGCGGCCGCGCTCCCGGAGGCGGTGCGCGAGTACGCGGCCGGGCTGGCGGCCAAGCCGTTCCGGCCGGTGGCCGAGGTCAAGGCGCGCATCAACGCGATCGCCCGCACCGGGATCCCCGACGTCAACGCGATGACCGAGGGGTTCCTCGACCGGGACTGACCGGCCGGCGCGGAGCCGAGGGTGACGAGCCTCCGGGACGGCGTCCCCTACCTCGCGTGGGTGTTCGCCGCCGGCGTCGGGCTGGGGGTCGTGCGGGTCCGCTGGCCGGCCCGCGGCTCGGGATGCGCGCCGCGGAGCTCGTCGAGCTGCCGGTGATGCTGCCGGTCTCGCGGCGGGCGGCTCGCTGGACGGTGCGGCGGCACCGCGTCCCGCCGCCGCTCGCGGGCCGCCCCGGGACGGGCGCCGTGGCGCTGGCGCTCCTCGGGGCCGCCGAGCTCGCCGTCGTCCGCCGGGGGCGCGGGGTGGCCGTCGGCGAGTACGTCCGGAGCCGCGATCCCGTGGCCGGGGGTGCCTACCTGGCGGCGCTCGCCGCGTTCGCGCTGCTGCCGGCGCTGGTGGGCCCCCGGGATCGCCGGCGGTGAGCGACGCCGCGCCCGGGGCCCGCGCCCCGGAGACCCCGGCGCTCCTGGCCGGCATCCGCGTGCTCGACTGCTCGCGCGTCGTGGCGGGCCCGTACTGCGCCATGCTCCTGGCCGACCTGGGGGCCGACGTCATCAAGGTCGAGCGCCCGGGGCGGGGGGACGACCTCCGGGACTGGCGCGGCCGCGCCGGGCGGGGCGGCATGAGCGCCGTGTTCGCCGCCGTGAACCGGAGCAAGCGCGGGATCGCCGTCGACCTCCAGCGCCCGGAAGGAGCGAGGCTGGTCCGCGACCTCGCCGCGCGCGCCGACGTGCTGATCGAGAACTTCGTCCCGGGCGCGACGGAGCGCCTCGGCATCGACTACGCCGCCATCCGGGCCGCGAACCCGGCCATCGTCTACGCCTCGGTGAGCGGCTTCGGCCAGACCGGCCCGTACGCCCGCCGGCCCGGGTACAACACGATCGCCCAGGGGATGAGCGGGCTCATGGCGCTCACCGGCGCGCCCGGGCACCCGCCCACCCGGGCGGGCGGCTCGGTGGCCGATCTCGCCGCCGCCTACCTCGCCTTCGGGGCGATCGGGGCCGCCCTCGTCCACCGGCTGCGCACCGGCGAGGGCCAGCACCTGGACGTGAGCCTCCTCGCGGCGACGCTCGGCCTCCTGCCCGATCCCGTCGCGCACTACTTCGACTCCCGCGTGCGTCCGGAGCGCGTCGGCAACCGCAACCCGACCCTGACGCCGGCCGAGGCGTTCCGCACCGGCGACGGGTGGCTGAACGTCGTCCTCATGAGCCCCGAACAGTGGGATCGCTTCTGCCGCGTGCTGGGAGACGAGGTGCTCCGCACGGAGCCGCGCTTCGCCACCAACGCGGACCGCCTGGCGCACCACGCCGAGATGAAGGCGCGGATCGAGGCCGCCCTCGCCGGCGCGTCGACGGCGGAGTGGGTCGCCCGCTTCGCCGCGGCCTCGATCGCCGCCGGGCCGATCTACGAGCTGGACGAGGTCTTCGCGGACCCGCAGGTCCAGCATCTCGGGCTCGTCGCCGAGATGCGCCAGCCGGGGTACGCGGACCACGGCGGCGCCGTGCGCATGCTGGGCTTCCCGTTCCGGGTCGGCGGCGCGTCCCCCGCCCCGCGCCGGCCGGCGCCGGGGCTCGGGGAGCACACCGCGGAGGTGCTGGCGGAGGTCCTCGGCCTCGGGGCCGAGGCCGTCGAGGCGCTGGCCGCGGCGGGCGTGGTCGCCTGCGCGCCGCCGGCGTGATGGCCCCGGGGCGCGCGGCCGGGGTCAGCCGTCGCGGACCGCGAGGAACAGGTAGCGGTTCACGCTGAAGAAGTAGTCGGCCTGCCCCGCCGCCCGCGCCAGCAGGTCGGCCTTCCAGGCCTCCACCTCGTCGGCCGGCACGCCCCGCTTCACCGCGCCCTCCGCGATCGGCCCGACCAGGTCGCCGCTGAACGACCCCGCCGGGCCCTGGAGCTCCAGTACCGGGATCGCCTCGACGTGGGCCACGCGGAGCCCCGCGCGGCGGAGGCGCCCGGGCAGCTCCGGCGGGAGGTGGGGGTGCGCGAAGTGCTGGTGGCGGGTCTCCATCACGCGCCGGTGGCGCTCGCGATCGGCGGTCAGCCAGACGCAGGAGTCCCAGTCCGTGTCGACGACGACCAGGCGCCCCCCGGGCCGGAGCGCCCGCGCCGTTCCGGCCAGGGCATCGTCGACCTCCGGCACGTAGAGGTACACCTGCACCGCCACGACGAAGTCGAACGCGCCGGCCGGCACGTCCAGCCGGCCGGCATCGCCCTCCCGGATCTCCACGCGGCCCTCGAGCCGCTCGCGAGCGACCCGGGCCCGGGCGGCGGCGACCATCTCCGGGCTCCGGTCGAGCCCCAGCACCGTCCCCGTCGGGCCGACCTCGTGGCCGAGCTCGCAGCTCAGGAAGCCGGGGCCGCAGCCCACGTCGAGGCCGTGCTCGCCGGCCCGCGGGCCCAGCACCGCGCGCGTGCGCGCCCGCTGGGCCACGATCGCCGGCGCGGTGTAGATCGTCTCCAGCCGGGCGACCTCCCGCGGACCGAACCGGACGACCATCGGGCGGCACTCTAGCACGCCCAACGCGCCCCCGGTGCCGAGAAGTACCCCCGGGCGCCGTCCTGCCTGCACCGTTGTTCCGGAACTCGGTGTTGGCTTACCATGGCGCCGCGCACGCGGCCCGGACCCGGGAGGCGGGCGCGCCGGGTCGGCCGCGCCGCCCGGGTGGAACATCCTGAACGGCTGGATCTGGGTTCCGACGGAGACGGAGGGGGCCCGCGGAGATCGGCCGCGGGAGCGGGGTCCGCGCTCTGGACCGCGCCGGGGAAGCCCGCGGCGAGCCGCGTGAGAGCGGATCCATGGGGCTGCCCGGGGTCGCCGCGCGGCCGGCCGGGCGGGGAGGGCATCCGAGCGACGGGCCGCCGCGGCCCGTCAGGGAGACGTGATGGACGGCAAGCGGGTGACCATCGTCGCGATCGTCGCGATCCTGGTGGGATTGCTGGTCGGCTACCTGTTCTGGGGGTATCAGCTCAAGACGACGCAGGGCGAGCTGGACCAGCTGAAGGCCCGCCTGGCCGAGGCCCAGAAGGCGGCGACCCACGAGAAGGAGCTGTCCGGGAAGCTCCAGGAGCTGGAGTCCGAGCTCAAGCGCGTGACCGACGATCTCACGAAGGAGAAGGGCCGGCGCGAGCAGATGCAGTCGCAGCTCTCCAAGGGCAAGAAGTGAGGACGCGCGCGCGGCGCGCACGGAGGGACTCGCGATGCAGGTGATCGTCATCGGGGTGATCGCGGCGGTGATCGGGCTGGGCATAGGCTACTTCACCTGGGGCGCCCAGTCGGCGCAGGTCGCCCGCAGCGTCGAGAGCCTGCGCGGGCAGCTCGACGAGACCCGGAAGGCCGCCGAGCGCGAGGGCCAGCTCGCGACCCAGATCCAGGCCGCCGAGGCCAAGCTGAAGCAGGCCAAGGCGGACCTGCAGACCGAGACGGAGCAGGCCACGAAGCTGGAGGCGCTCCTGAAGAAGAAAAAGAAGTAGGCCCGCCGCGT
>DASRDR010000039.1:0-27315 GCA_035652475.1 Candidatus Methylomirabilota bacterium
ACGCCCGCCCGCATCGAGATCCGCGTTCCCCACACGACGCGCGCGAGCACGTCGCGGCCCAGGTCGTCGGTGCCGAACGGGTGCGCCCAGGAGGGCGCCTTCCGGATCTGGCCCCAGTCGGTCTGGGTGGGATCCACCGGCTCGAGCCACGGTGCCGCCACCGCCAGCCCGGCGAAGAGCACCACCAGCGCGGCCCCGGCAAGGGCCGGGGGACGGCGGGCCAGCCGCCGCCAGCGCCGCCGCGCCGCCTCTCGGGCCGGGGCCAGCGCGGCGGCCGGGGCGGCGCCGAGCCCCGGCGCGACCGGGGCGCTAGGCGCCATCGGCGCCGCCGCGCACGCGGATCCGCGGGTTCACCAGGGAGTACGAGACGTCGACCAGCAGGTTGATGAGGACGTAGGCGCTCGCCGTCACCAGGACCACGCCCTGCACGAGCGGGTAGTCGCGCGTGAACACCGCCTCGACGATCAGCCGCCCGAAGCCGGGCACGACGAAGATCTGCTCCGTCACCACCGCGCCGCTGATCAGCGCCCCGAGCTGCAGGCCGACGATGGTGATGACCGGGACGAGGCCGTTCCGGATCGCGTGCCGGAGGATGACCGCCCGCCCGCCGAGTCCCTTCGCGTACGCGGTGCGCACGTAGTCGGCGCCGAGCACCTCGAGCATGCTGTTGCGGGTCTGCCGCATCAGGACCGCCGACAGCGCCGCCCCGAGCACGAACGCCGGCATGAGGAGGTGCCGGGTGTTCTGGACGGGGTCCTGCCAGAGGGGGACGAACCCGGAGGCGGGGAGCCACCCGAGCCGGACCGAGAGCAGGAGGATCAGCATGATCCCCAGCCAGAAGTTCGGCACCGACACGCCGGCCAGCGACATCCCGCTCGCCACGTAGTCCCAGCTCGTGTTCCGGCGCACGGCGGCGACCACGCCGGCCGGCAGCGCGATCGCCAGGGCGAGGAGGAGGGCATACAGGGCGAGCTGGAGCGTGATCGGCAGCTTCTGGGCGACCACGCCCGCCACCGGCTGCCGCGTCCGGATCGACTCCCCCAGGTCCCCGCGCAGCGCCAGCCCGAGCCAGCGGACGTACTGGAGCGGCAGCGGATCGTCGAGGCCGTACTTCTGGCGGATCTCGGCCAGCCCTGCCTCGTCGGCCTCGGTCCCGGCGAGCACCCGGGCGGGATCCCCCGGGATGAGCCGCACGCCCGCGAACACGATGACGCTGATGAGCCCGAGCGTGACGACGGAGATGAGCGCGCGGCGGACGAGGAACTCGATCACGGTGCAGCGCTGGTGGTGCGCGACCGGCCCGGGCGGGCGGCTGGCGCGCCGGCGGGCGGCCGCCGGGTCACGCCGGCCGTGTCAGGCGCGCCCGGCGGTCGACGGCGGGCCGGCGCGGACCACGTCCGGGCCGGCGCGGCCAGGCCGGCCCGCCGCACGGGCCCGGCTCAGTTCCAGGTGACGCCCTTGAGCCGGATGAGGCCGTCCGGGACCGCCTTGTAGCCGCGGAGATGCTTCGGGAACGCGACGAGGTAGTTGTCGTGGTAGAGGTAGATGATGCTGCGGGTGCGCCCGATCAGCCGATCGATCGCCTGCCGGTAGAGCTCGAACCGCTCCTTGGCGTCGCTGATCTCGCGCGCCCGGTTGAGCAGGCCGTCGACGGTCTCGTCGCAGACGTGGGTCGTGTTCAGGCTGCCGCCGCACGTCTGGAACTGGTGGATGTTGGCGTCCGGGTCCACGCGGCCGCTCCAGCCGATGACGGTGGCCTGGAAGGCGCCGGCATCGTCCTGGCTGAGCAGCGAGGCGAACTCGGTCGGCTTCAGGGAGATGGTGAAGCCGGCCTCGCGCGCCATGCCCTGGATGATCTCCCCGACCCGCCGCTGCTGCGGGTCGTTGACGATCATCAGCTCGAAGCTGTAGCCGTTCGGCAGCCCGGCCTCGGCCAGGAGCTTCTTCGCGCGGGCGACGTCCCGGCCCGGGCACTTCCGCGCCCTGTCGTAGAACGGTGAGACCGGCGAGATCGGCGTGCAGTCGGGCGTGTACTGCCCCTCCCAGGCCACCTGGTTCAGCGCGACCCGGTCGATCGAGAGCTCGAACGCCTCGCGCACCCGGGGATCGTTGGCCAGGGGCGTCCCCAGATCGCCGGGCGGGTTCTGCTTGCCGCTCTTGTTCCGGAGGTTGATGCTGATCGCGTTGTAGCCGAGCCCGGTGACGTTCGAGACCTCGAAGCGCCCCTCCTTGGTCAGGCTCACCGCATCGCTCGGCGCGACCCGGTGCATGAGGTCGATGTCGCCCGAGCGCAGGTTCGCGAGCCGCACGTTGTCGTTCGGCATGATCCGGAAGATCACCCGGTCGAACGCGGCCGCCTGGGGATCGAAGTAATGGGGCGAGCGCCTCAGCTCGATCCGGTCCTGCGCCACCCGCTTGTCGAACGCCCACGGCCCGACGCAGACCGGCTCGGTGCCGAACCTGTCGTCGAGCTTGCGCGCCTGGGTCGGCGACACGGGCATCCCGGCGCGGTCGGCCAGGATCGCGACGATCGGCGAGAACGGCGCCTTGAGCCGCAGCCGCACCGTCAGCGGATCCACCACCTCGACGTCGTTCACCGAGGCGAGCTCGCTCCGGCGGTTCGAGCCCTTCATCTCTCGATGGCGGTCGAGGGAGAACTTCACGGCCTCGGCGGTCATCGGGGTGCCGTCGTTGAACTTGACCCCGGCCCGGAGCTTGATCGTGACCGTCTTCCCGCCGTCGCCGAAGCGGGGCAGCTCGGCGGCGAGCTGCGGGTAGATCGTGAGCTTCTCGTCCACGTCGTAGAGCTTCTCGCACATGTTCGCGTACACGATCCGCCCGACGTAGCTCTGGGACAGGGTCGGGTCGAGGATGTCCGGATCCTGGTTCAGGGCGACCACGATGGTCGATTTCTGCCCCGAGGCCGGCGCGGGGCCGAGCGCCAGCGCGCCCACCGCCAGCGCGAGCCCCAGGCCGACCGAGACCCCCTGCCTCCGCGTTCGCATGCCCTCTCCTCCCCCTCCGGCCGAGCGGTGTGGCGCTCCCCGCCGGGCCGGGCCCGGCGGGGACGGCGCGACCGGCCCGCGCCGCCTCAGGTCCCCGGTCGGCGGGAGCGGGCCCCTCCGCTCGACCGCTCGCGGCGGCCCGGGCCGGCGGGGCGCCGCGCGTCCGCCGGCGCCCGGCGGCTCAGTCGACCCCGAGCTCGGCCGCGATCTCCTCGATCTGCCGCCACGTCTCCGCCTCGACCGGGATGCCGTCGCGCCGGCGGGCGGCCTCGGAGCGCGCCTCGGGCTCCCCGGGCACCAGCACCTCGGCGACGCCCGCGGCGGGCGCGGACGACTTCACCCACCGCACGAGGTCGGTCACCTGGCCGGTGAAGTCCACCAACGGGAGGAATCGCGCCACCTCCACGAGCAGGAGGAAGGTCCCGTTGTGGACCGGACCCGTGCGGTCGCCGATCGCGCCCTCGCCCGACAGGATGCCGCCCAGCACCTCGACGACCAGTCCGAGCGCCGTCCCCTTGTGGCCGCCCATCGGCAGGAGTCCCGCCCGGGGCGGACCGTAGAACGCCTGCGAGTCCGTGACCGGCCGGCCCGCCTCGTCGATCGCCCAGGTCGCGGGGAGCGGTTCCTTGCGGTTCCGCTTCACCCGCACCTTGCCCTCGGCGACGATGCTGGTCGCCAGGTCGACCGAGATCGCGACGGTCCCGTTCGGCCCCGGGACCGCGACCGCCAGCGGGTTGGTGGACAGCCGCCGGCTCACCCCGCCGTGGGGGACCACCGCGGCGGCGGTGGGGGCGTTCGTCCACACCAGGCCCACGAAGCCCCGCTCGGCCGCCAGCTCCGCGTAGTCGGCGAGGCGGCCGATGTGGTTCGAGCGCCGGACGCCCACCGCGGCGAGTCCCTGCCGGGCGGCCTTCTCGAGCGCCACCTCCGTCGCGCGGCGGGCGACCACCTGCCCGAGCCCCAGGTCACCGTCGACCACGGCGGTGGTGGGCGTGTCGTGGAGCACGCGCATCGCCGGCCGCGGGTTGGTCTCGCCCTTCCGGATCGAGCCCACGTACTGCGGGATCCGGATCACCCCGTGCGAGTCGTGGCCGCGGAGATTGGCGCGGACGAGCAGGCGCCCCACCCAGGCCGCGTCGGCCGGCGGCGCGCCCAGCGCGGCGAAGATGCGGGTCGCGAGCGATTCGAGGTGATCGGCGACGAGGGTCGGCACCCGGGGCCTCCGGCGGTTTCGAAATGACTGCGACGGTAGTTCCATGTCTAGCATGGCCGGGCCGGGAGGGGCAACGGGGCGGTGGGCGGTGCGCTACCCGCTGCCCCCGCGAATGCGGGGGCAGCGGATGGCACGACGGATCAGGAAGTCTTCTTCTTCGCTGCGGGCGGTGGCTTCACGGTCACCGCCGTCGCGTGCATCTTGCCGTCCGCCTCCGTGTAGGAGACGGTCGCGGCGTCCTTCTCGGCCAGGTCCTTCGGCTCGGCGGTCTTGTTGGCCTTCCGGATCTTGGTGGCCTTGTCGAGCGTGAAGGTCCACTCCTTGTCCTTCTTGTCGACGAGGACCAGGCTGTCCGGGGCCGCGCTCTTCACCATGCCCGACACCGACTTCACCGCCGGCTTCTTGGCCGCCGTCTTGGCCGGCTTGCTGGCACTGGGCGCGGGCGCCGGCGTGCTGCCGGCCGGCGCCGACGTCCCGCCCGCCGGGGGCGTGGTCGTCGTGCCCTGCGCGAGCGCGCTCGCGCCGATTCCGAGGACGAACGTCGCGGTCACGATCCAGGCCGTTGCCTTGTGCATCGCTGGTTCACCTCCCCCCTGCCGGGCTGTCCCGGGTGCTCGTGAAACCGTGCACATGATAGCATGTCGCGTCGCGCGCGACGGGTCCGGAGCAACCCCGACGCGGCGCCCGCGTGCGCCTCCGGCGCGCGACCGCGCGCGGGCCACGGGCCCCGGGAGGGCGCGCTTGACCGGGGCGGTGCGCCTCCGTATGGTGCCTAGCGATGGCCCTGCAGGACTTCCTGCGCCTGTTCTGGTTCCGGCCCCCCGAGCGCCCGACGGGGCCCCCGCCGCGCTGGCGCGCCCCGAGCCGGGTGCACGTGGGGATGCGCGTCCACCTGCGGATGGCGATCGCCAGCCCCCACACGACCTGGATCCCGGCCGGCGCGGCCGGGGTCGTCGTCGGCGGGGACCCCCGCCGCCGGCGGGTCTCCGTCGAGCTCGATGCGCCGCGCACCGTGGTGACGGTGCCGTGGGCCTGGATCGAGGAGGACCGGGAGGCGGCGCCGGCAGCGCCGCCGTCGACGCCCCCCACCGGATAGTGCGCTGGCGGGCGCGGGCGGGCCGCCGGCCCGGCGCCCTCGGGCGGGCCGGGAGCGCCCGCGAGGTGTTAGCATGGGCGGGTGCGGCGGCGTCACCTGCTCCTCCTGCTGGTCACCGTGGGGCTCGCCGCGTGCGCGAGCGGGATCCCGCCCGAGCGCGTGCAGGCCTGGGTGGGGCGCCCGGCCACGGACCTGCGGAACGCCTGGGGCACCCCGACCCGGGAGGTCACCGACGGCGACCAGCGGATCCTGATCTACGACGAGTACGAGCGGATCTCGGGCGCCGACTTCCAGCGCCAGGTGGGGGTCCGCGCGGCGGGGAGCGCCCAGGCGGCGATGGAGGTGAACAACGCCCTCCAGGCGCAGGGGTACGCGCGCTCGTACCTGTTCTGGGTCAACCCGGCCGGGGTGATCGTCCGCTCGGAGATCCGGCAGCCCTGAGCCGGACCGGGCCGCCGGACCCGGCCCCGGCGCCCGCCGGCGCGCGCGTCCCGCCTGGCCCGGCCGCGAGCCGCGGGGTATCGTAGCGCGACATGGCCCTCTGGCCGCGGCCGCCCGACGAGATCGTCCCGCCATCCCGCGACGCCGTCGCCGCCGAGATCGCCGCCTGGGCGGGGGGCCGGCTGCCCGCCTGGGAAGCCGGGTACCTCGAGTATCACTGCCGTCGCTACCAGGACACGCTGCGCCTGCTGCCGGTGGGCGACGGCCGGCGGCTGCTCGACGTCGGCTCCTTCCCGGGTCACCTCTCGGCGCTGGCCCAGGCGCGCGGCTGGGAGGTGATCGGGCTCAACAACACGATCGAGGGCGCCGCCCCCTGGACGGAGTTCCTCGAGCGGTGCCGCGAGCGCAAGATCACGATCCTCGGGTGCGAGGTCGAGCGGGAGCCCTTCCCGCTGCCGACCGGTTCCGTCGATGCCGTCCTCCTCTGCGAGCTGTTCGAGCACCTCCACCTGAACCCGTTCCACACGCTCAAGGAGATCTTCCGGGCGCTGCGCCCGGGCGGGCTCCTGATCCTGACCACCCCGAACCTCCGGCGGGTGGAGACGTTCTCGCGCCTGCTCCACGGGTGGGGGCCCCAGCCGCCGGTGAGCCGCCCGTTTCACGAGCTCTTCCCCTCGCTGCTCTACCACCGCCACAACCGCGAGTACACGGCTGCCGAGCTCGCCTACTACCTCGCGCGGCAGGGCAAGGACCTCTACGACTTCCGCCTGGACCACGTCTACCTCTCGGACGCGCTCGATGCCGGCCACGAGATCCCCGGAGTGCTGGGCCAGCGCGTCGGGACCGTCGAGCAGCGGCTGGCGCGCGCCGTCCGGTGGCTCGCGCCGGGCCTCCGCGGCCAGCTGATGGCCCGTGCGTGGCGAAGCGAGGCCACGCTCGTCGAGTGGACGGCGCTGGGCAGGCCCGAGGGATTCGGGCCGCTGGAGGAGGACGAGCGGCCGACTCAGGGGTTCACGCGGCGGCTGACGTTCCGCTTCCGCGTGACCGGGCCCGAGGCGAGCTTCGCGGTGCCGCTCCCCCCGGGGTCGGGCCCGGCGCTCGTGTCGCTGGTCGTCGCGCATCCCGATCCGGGCGCGCCGCCCCTCGACACCCGGTGGACCCTCGACGGGATCCCGGCGCTGCGGCTCGCGCTCCAGTCGAGCCCCCGCCCCCTCCGGCTCCATCTCCTGGTTCCGGCCGCGCTGGCGGCGCGCGACGCCGTCCGCGTCGGCGTCACGACGTCGACCTGGCCCGACGGCTATCGCGGGCGCGACAGCGGCGTCCACGTCGCCGCCGAGTGGGTGCTCGTGGAGCGGCTCCCGACCCGGGCGGCGGTCGACGCGGCGCGGGCGCGCGTCCGGGCCGCCGCGCAGGCCGAGGAGCAGGAGCGCTGCTGGGCCGTCGCCCCGGACCTCCACTTCGCCCACGCCCGGCTCGCCCCGCGGCTCGAGGTCGGCCCGGGCGACGACGCCCAGCTCGGGTCGGGCTGGTTCTGGCGGGAGGACTGGGGCCGGCTCGGCCCCATGCGCTGGACCGGCGCCCACGCCGAGGCGTATCTCGGCCACGCCCGACCGGCCCGCCGGGTCTGCCTCCGGGTCTACTCGGGCGATCCCCGGCTGGGACCGATCGGCGGGCGGGTGAGCGTCGAGCGCCTCTCCGCCGAGGAGCCGCCGCGGGCGGTCGGCGACCTCCCGTTCGTGCTCGCCCCGGACACCTGGGCCGAGCTGGAGGTCCCGATCGCTGCCGCGCTCGGGACCCTGCGCGTCACCATCGAGGTCGCGCCGCTCCGCACGCCGCGCGCGCTGGTCGAGGGCTCCCAGGACGACCGCGGCCTCGGACTCGCGGTCAAGCGGCTCTGGCTGGCGCCGTAGCGCCGGGCCACGGCGCCCCGGGCGGGGATGCGGCCCGCGGCGGCTCAGCCGGCGAGCCGGCCGGCCGATGCCGCCCGCGCGGCGGCCCCCGGCTTGGCGTGGATCAGGTAGATCAGCGGCAGGCTCGCCACCGTGACCAGCATCTTCACCAGGTACTGCCCCGCGATCAGCGGGAGGAGCGGCAGCACCCCCGCGAACGCGAGCGTCACGAAGACGGCCGAGTCGACGCCGGTCGAGACCGCGTTCGAGACCAGGACGCGGACCCACCGGTAGCCTCCGACGCGCGCCCGCCACCAGGCGAACAGCTCGGCGTCCAGGAGCGACGCGACCGCGTACGCGGTGAGGCTCGCGGCCACGATGCGCGGCGTCGCGCCGAGCACGCGCGCGACGGCGGCCTGCCCGTCGAAGAACGCCGGCGCCGGCCACCAGACCGTCAGCTGCGCGTACCCCGCGAGCAGCGCGTTGGCGGCGAGCGCCGTCCCCACGACCTGCCGGGCCCCGCGCTTGCCGAGTCGCTCGTTGATGAGGTCGAGCAGGGTGAACGTGAGCGCGTAGACGAAGACGCCCGCCGGCACGACCAGGCGCCCGCTCGCGCCCGGGAGCCACGCGCCGAGCACGCCGGCGCCGAGGGCGACCGGCTTGACCGCGGTGATGTTCGCGATCAGCTCGCACGCGACGTACAGCCCGATCGCGACGGGCATCGCGCGCGCCGGGTCAGAGCCCCCGGAGCCAGGCGTCCCGCCCGCCTCGGCCCGGCCGCCGAGCGGGATCCACCGCATCGTCCGGGGCGGCGTCGCTCGACGGCTCGAGCGCGGCCGTCAGGCGGTCCAGGAACGCCTCGGCCCCGAGCACGGCCGCCCCCCGGCGGCGGGCGCCTTGCTGGACGGCGCGGTCCGAGGTGACCACCACCGACTCGCGGTGCGCCGCGACCCAGCGCACGATGAACGCGTCGGCGCGCTCGCCGACCCGCGTGAAGTGCACGGTGACCGGGCCGTGGGTCTCGCGCTGCGCCTCGCGCCGGCCGCCCGCCCAGCCGTCGAAGACGAGCTCGACCCGGCGCGTGCGGGCCCGGGCCCAGCGCACCAGGTCGCGCACCAGGCGCGCGCGGCTCTCCGGGGAGGGCGACTCGCCCCGCGCGTACAGCAGGTTGTAGCCGTCGATCACGACGGGGACGGGCATGACCCGGAGCTGGCCCCGGTGGGCTCCCCGGCAGTGGGCGTCAGGGACCGGAGCGGGGGGCGGCCTCCGCCGCGCCGCGCCGGTCCCGCTCGTCGTGCCCGTAGAGGCGCCGGTAGTGGTGCCAGCTCGTGTAGACGCGCTTCGCGAAGGCGCGCGTCTCGTCGAACGGGATCTGCTCGATGAACTCCTCGAGATCGGTGCGTGAGCGCTCGCTGAGCCACCGCTGCACCCGGTGCGGGCCGGCGTTGTAGCTCGCGACCGCGAGCAGCGGCTCCTGGAACCGGGCCCGGAGCTGGCCGAGGTAGCGCGCTCCGAGCGCGATGTTCAGGCCGGGGTCCCACAGCGCCCCCGGATCGGGAAGCGGGCGCCCCAGCTCCTGGGCGACCAGGCGCGCGGTGTCGGGCATGAGCTGCATGAGCCCGATCGCCCCCACCCAGGACCGCGCCCGGCTGTCGTACGCCGACTCCTCCCGGATCACCGCTGCCACGAAGAACGGGTCGAGACCCGCCGCGCGGGCCGCGGCCCGGACGTGCTCCTCGAACCCGAGCGGGTAGTAGAGTCGCCAGAAGCGGGCCGGGAGACCCGGCGCGCCCCCCTCCGCGGCGGCGCCGAACGCCCGCCGGAGGTGGCGGAGGCTCCGCCCGGGCTCCCCGAGCTCGGCGAACGCGGCGCCGAGCGCCCACGCGCGATCGCCGTCGGCCGGCGCCTCCCGGCCGAGCGCCTCCAGCTCCGCGCGGGCGTACCCGTCCAGCGCGACGTTGACCAGCGCCTGGGCCTTCTGGTAGCGCGGCTCGGTCCGGAGCTGGGCGAGGGGGTCGGCCGCCAGCCGGACCGCCGGCGCCACGGGGGCCGGGGCCGGCCCCCGCACGCGCCGGGCGGCCAGCACGCCGTAGTAGCTGTTCGGGCCGCGCCCGAGCACCTCGCGGTAGAGCGCCAGGGCGGCCGCCCGGTCACCCTGCTGGTCGAGCGCCCGGCCCGCCCAGTACAGGCCCGCCAGGCGGAAGCCCGCGACGCTCGTCGAGAGCTGGCGGAACGCCGCCGCCGCCTCGCGGAAGCGTCCGGCCCCGTACTCGAGCCACGCGAGCTCCCATCGGGCGGAGGCGGCGGCCGCGCTCTCCGGGTGCGCCGTGACCAGGCCCTGGAGGGCGGCGCGGGCCGCGTCCACCTGGCGGAGCTCGAGCCGGGCGCGCGCCAGCTGGAGCCACCCGTCGGCCGTGACCCTCGCGTCCGGGTGCTCGGCCAGCAGGCGCTCGAAGACGGGCACCGCGGCCCCGGCGTGCCCGAGCCGTTGCTGGAGCCGGCCGAGCTCGTAGAGCAATGCCGGCCGCGCGCCCGTCGGCGGCTCCTGCAGCGCCGCCTCGAGCCGCCCGAGCGCCTCGGCCCCGCGCGCCAGCCGCCCGAGGAGCGGCGCCAGCCGGGCGAGCGCCCGGTGCGCGACGGCCGGCTCGGGGCCTCCGTCCAGGAGCGCCTCGAGGACCCGGGCAGCGGCGCTCTGCTCTCCGGCCTCCGCCAGCCGCTCGGCCTGGACGAGCGTCTCCTCCGGCGTCAGCGGCGCGACCGGGAGGCCGTACTCCCGCGCGATGGACTCGAGCAGCTCGTGCGCCGCCTCGCCCCACGGGGTGGCGGGGGCCTCCACCCACCGTCGCCGGAGCTCGACCAGCGCCTCGGCCACCTGCCCCTGGGCCGCACGCGCCTGGGCGATCCGAACGAGCACGCGCCCGGTCTCGGGGTGCCCGGGCGCGCGGGCGAGGAACTGTCGGGCGTCCCGCTCGGCATCCGCCCAGCGCCCGAGCCGGAAGGCGGTGTCCGCAGCCGCCAGGAGGGCCGTCGGCACCAGGACGGAATCCGGAAAGCGCTCGGCGAACCCCTCGAAGCGCGCCAGCGCGAACGCCTCGTCGCCCGCCCGCAGGGCGGCCTCCGTGCTGAAGTAGGCGGCGTAGTCGGCCAGGAGGAACCCGGGCGGGAGCCCGTCGAGGAGGAGGCGCGCCCGGGCGTACTCGCCGCCCGCCAGCGCGGCCTGGGCCTCGCGGAAGCGCACCAGCGGCCCCGGGGCCACGATCACCGCCGCGGCGGCCGGCGGCGTGAGTCCGCTCCCGAGGAGGGCGGCCGCGAGGAGCGCGCTGAGGCCGGACCGCGCCCACGCCATCGCGGTCAGTGTAGCAGGGGGCGGCCCCGCGGGTTGCGTTCCGCGATCAGCGCAGCACGGCCCCGCTGGCACGCCGGGTGTGCACGATCCGGTAGACGGCGGTCGCGTTGGCCCCGATCGCCACCACCCAGATCGCCGGCAGGAGCACGTCGAAGATGGCCCCGGCGAGGAGGATCAGGATCCGCTCGCCCCGCTCCATGAGCCCGACCCGGCACTCGACCCCCACCGACTCGGCGCGCGCGCGCGTGTAGCTCACCATCACGGTCCCGATCAGGGCCAGGAGCGTTGCGACGACCGCGTCGGGGCGCGCCAGCCGCGCGAACAGGAACACGAGCCCGGCGAGGATCAGGAGGTCCGAGTAGCGATCCAGCACCGAGTCGAGGAACGCGCCGAACGGCGACACCCGGCCCGAGACGCGCGCCACCGCGCCGTCCAGGATGTCGAGCACGCCCGCCAGGGCGAGGCACGCGGCCCCGGTCCGCCGGTGGTCGGCCGCGAACGCCGCGGCGGCCGCCATCGAGCTCACCAGCCCGAGGCAGGAGAGCTGATTCGGCTGGAGCCTGAGCCCCACGAGCGCCCGCGCCACGGGCTCGGTCACCCGCGCGACCTCCGCCCTATACCGCCCGAGCATCGCCGAGCGGCGCCTCCGTCTCGAGCGCCTCGCCGATCGCCGCCCGCACGCGCGCCAGCGCCGCGGGGTCGTCGAGCTTCCGGCCTCCCCGGTCGGTGACGTAGAACGCGTCGAGCGCATGGTCGAGGTCGGTCGCAATCTTGGCGGTGGCGATGTCGAGCCCCTCGGCCGCGAGCGCGCGCGTGACCAGGTACAGGAGACCGACCCGATCCGGCGCGCGGACCTCGACCACGGTGTGGGTGTCGGAGAGGGAGTTGTCGACCGTGACCCGGACCGGGCCGGGGGTCGCCGGCCGGACCGGCGCCAGGCGCCGTGGGCGACGGGCGGCCAGCAGCGCGTCGACCGAGCACGCGCCCGCCAGCGCGAGCGCGAGGTCCCGCGTCACGGCCTCCCAGCGGCTCTCGTCCAGGATGGCGTCGCCGCCCGGGTCATTGACGTGGAACGTGTCGACCGCGATGCCGTCGGTGCGGGTCTCGATCTGCGCCGACAGGATGTTGACGTCGTGGGCGGCGAGCGTGCCCGCGATCAACGCGAAGAGGCCCGGGGTGTCCCGGGTCACGACGACGAAGTCCGAGGCCCCCAGGTCCGGGAAATGGAACACCTCGGCGGCGACCGGCTCGTCGCGCAGACGGTCGATCAGCCGCAGGTGCGCGGCCATGCGCTGGGGCGACGTCGCGCGCACGTAGCGGTCCGACATCGCCTGGAGATGCCGCTCGGCCGCCCCGACGTAGCTCGGGTCGGAGAGCGCCTGGACCATCCGCTGCACGAGCGCGGCCCGGCGCGGCGGCTTCGGGGAGCGCCCGGCCAGGCGCGTCCGCGTGCGGCCGTAGAGGGCGCGGAGCAGCGCCCCCCGCCACGCGTTCCAGACGCCCGGGCCGACCGCCCGGATGTCCGCGCACGTGAGCAGGTAGAGCATCGTCAGCCACGCCGGGAAGCGCACCACCGCGGCGAGCCGCTCGATCGTCTTCGGGTCGTCGAGGTCCCGGCGCTCGGCGATGTGGGAGAGCAGCAGGTGGTGCTCGACCAGGAACTCCACCGCCGCCGCGTCGTCGGGGTCGAGGTTCAGCCGCCGGGTGACCGCCTTGATGAGCGGCACCCCCTTGGCGGCGTGGCCGTGTCCCAGCGCCTTGCCGATGTCGTGGAGGAGGACCCCCAGCATGAGGAGCTCGGGCCGCTCGATCTCGGCCAGGATGTGGGCGAGCTCGTCCGCCTCGGCGCCCTGGCCGGGTCCGAGCCCCTCCAGCGCCTCGACCGCCAGCAGCGAATGCTGGTCGACCGAGTAGCGGTGGTAGTGGTCGTACTGGACGAGGCAGTCCAGCGCCCCGAACTCCGGGAGGTACGCGCCGAGGACGCCGGTGTCGTGCATCCGCCGGAGGGTGGTGGCGACCCGCCCCCACGAGCGGAGGAGCGAGAGGAACACCTGCCGGAGCTCCGGCGAGGCCCGCCAGGCGTCGTCGGCGAGCGCCGGCGCCGCGTCCTCGAGCGCCCGCTCGAGCTCGAGGTCCAGCTCGCAGCCGAGCTGCTGGGCGTGCCAGAACACGCGCAGGATCCGCGCCGGATCCTTCTGGAGCGCGCCCGGCTCGGCGAGGTGCAGGCGCCCGTCGTAGACGACCAGCCCGTCGGCGAGCGCCGCGCGCCGGCCGCGCCGGCCGACGGTGCCGTGGCGGGCCAGCCGCTCCTGGCAGCGCGCGATCAGGCGCGCCGAGATCCGGTGGATCGTGCGCGCGTGGCGGTAGTAGTCGCGCATGAACGTCTCGACCCCGAGGCGCACCTCGGTGTCCTCGTAGCCGAGCGCCTTGGCGACCGGCGCCTGGAGCGCCCGCTCGAGGACGTCCTGCTTGGTCCCGGCCAGGAAGTGGAGCTCGTTCCGCACCCGCCAGAGGAACGTCAGCGCGGCGTCGGCGGCCGCGCGCTCCTTGGCGTCCAGCAGCCCGCGATCCTGCAGCTCCCGGAGGGTGCGCGCGCCGAACCGGGCCGAGGCGAGCCAGAGCGCGGTGTGCACGTCCCGGAGGCCGCCGGCCGATTCCTTGACGTTCGGCTCCTGCAGGTAGACGGAGCCGCCGTGCTTGCGGTAGCGCTCGGCGCGCTCGACGAGCATCTGGGCCAGGAACTCCGGGTAATCCCGACGGTAGACCTCCCGCCGCAGCGTCTGCTGGAGCGCGCGGAACAGGCGGCGGTCCCCGGCCAGGACCCGCGCGGCCTGCATCGAGGTCCGGCTGGGCAGGTCGGTCCGGGCCAGGGCCAGGCAGTCACCCAGCGAGCGGCACGCATGGCCGACCCGGAGCCCCAGGTCCCAGAGGGTGTAGAAGACCTCCTGGGCCATCCGCTGGACGTACGGGGTGACCTCGCCCCCGTGGATCAGCATCAGGTCCAGGTCCGAGGAGGGATGGAGCTCCCCGCGGCCGTACCCACCCAGGGCGACGAGCACGAGCGGCGTCGGGGCGAACCCCGCAGCGCGGGCCTCCAGGTCCGCCATCCGGTAGACCCACCCCAGCAGGTCGTCCATGAAGGCGGCGTGGGTGCGCACGCTCTCGGCGCCCGAGGCGCCGTCGGCGTGCCGGGACCGCAGGCGGTCGTACTCGGCGGTGACGTGCTCCCGGAGAAGATCCAGGCGAAGTCGGCGGCGGCGCTCGGACCACTCCGCGTCCGGACAGCCCCGGCGGAGCGCCGCCTCCGCCCGGCGCAGGCGGGCCGCCAGCGTCTCAGCCATCGCGGGGTTGACGCTAGCATGCGGGGTAGGGGGTGTCAAACTCGCGCCGCCATTGACGACGCGGGCGCTCGGCCTGCTCCAGCTGCGCCTGGCGGATCCGCCCTCGCGACCGGCGCTACGCGCCGGGCCGGTCGGGGATGCGGACCTCGGGGTTGGGTGGCGGGGGTCGCCGCGGCCCCCATCCCGGCGACCCGCAGCGCACCACTCCCGGCCCCGACGGCCCCAGACGGCCCGCGCCGATCGGCCGGCGGCCGGCCGACCCGCCACCGGGCGCGGTCGACGGCCCGGCGCGGGGTGGTACACTCCGTCCGCCATGCCGCCCCGCTGGCGGGCCGTCCTCGACCAGATCGTCCCGTACGTGCCGCCGCCCCCGCTCGATCGGCTGAGCGCCGAGCTGGGCGAGCCGGTCGTCCGGCTCTCGGCGAACGAGAACCCGCTCGGACCGTCGCCCGCCGCGGTCGCCGCGATCCACGCCGAGGCCGCGCGCATCCACCTCTATCCCGACGGCGGCGCGCCGGCGCTGGCCGAGGCGGTCGCGGCCGCGCTCGACGTGACGCCGGCCCAGCTCCTGTTCGGGAACGGCGGGGACGAGATCATCACTCTGGTCACGCGGGCGCTGCTCGACCCCGGCGACGAGGTGGTCGTACCCGAGCCCTCGTTCGAGCCGTACACGACCGCCGTACGGCTGGCCGGGGCCGCCGTCGTCGCGAGCCCGCTGGCCGAGTACCGGATCGACCTGGACGACGTGCTCGCGCGGATCGGCGCCCGCACGAAGCTCGTCTGCCTCACGAGCCCGCACAACCCCACCGGGACCGCGCTTGCGCGACCGGCCTGGGAGCGCTTCGCCGCGCGCTGCCCGGGGGACGTGCTCGTCCTGCTGGATGAGGCCTACGTCGATTTCATCGAGGCGCCGGCGGCCGCCGCCGACGGCCTCGCGACCCTCCGGGCGGGAATGGAGAACCTCGTCCTGCTCCGCACGTTCTCCAAGATCACCGGGCTGGCAGGGCTCCGGGTGGGCTATGCCATCGCGGGTCCGGCGGTGATCGCGCGCCTCGAGCGGACGCGCGAGCCGTTCAACGTGGGGCGGCTGTCGCAGGTCGGGGCGGCCGCCGCGGTCGGCGACGTCGCGCACCGGGAGGCGACCCGGCGCGCGGTCTGGGAGAGCCGTCGCGCCCTGGCGGCGGCCTTCGCGGCGCGCGGGCTCGCCCACCCGCCCACCGAGGCGAACTTCTTCCTCGTGCGCCTGGGCCGCCCGGCCGGTCCGGTGGTGGCCGCGCTCCGCGCTCGCGGCGTGCTGGTCCGCGACGGGGCGGCGGTCGGTTACCCGGAGCACCTCCGCATCAGCGTCGGCACCCCGGCCCAGAACGCGCGGCTGCTGGCCGCGCTGGACGCCGCGCTGGCCGCCGGCTGAGATGCCCGGCGGCCGCGCGCTACGGCGTCCGCCTGGCCGTCCGCGCGGACACCGGGGTCACGCGCGGCTTCGGCGCCGTGGCCCGCACCACCTTCTCCCGGGTGCGCGGCCGCTCGGCCTTCGCGGCCGCCGCCCGCTCCTGACCGGCCTTCTCCAGCGCCACGATCCGCTCGGCCAGGGTGTCCTTCTCCGCGGCCAGCGCCACCACCCGCTTCTGGACGGCCTCCAGCTGCCGCTGGGCGTCCTCGGCCCGCAGCCGCTGGGTCTCCGCCTCCGCCCTCAGCGAGTTCGTCTGGGCGGCGAGGGCATCGGCCCGGCTCGCGGCCTGGTTCCACTGGTAGCCGACGAACACCAGCGCGAGCGCGAGCACGACGCTGGCGATCGCGCCCCAGGCGCGGCGCCGCGGCTCCTCGTCGTACTCGTCGATCTCGTCGTCGGCCGGCGGGGGCTTGAGCTCCTGCTGGATGGTCGCCATGCGCACCTCCCTCGCGGCGATTGTGGCACTGCGCTCCGAGGGCGCCCAAGGAATTTCGGGCGGCAGGCCGCGGGGCCGGCGCGGTATATCATACGGATCAGAACGGGCGGACCGCCGTGACCACGCGCGACCCCGCGACGCCCCCTGCGCTCATGCGCTTCTTCGACCGCCTCGTGCGCCAGGCCCTGGGCGACCTCCGCCTCGGCGGCGACCGGGTGGCGGAGTACCTCGCCGCGCTCCTGACGCGCTTCGCGCGCGCCGACGAGCTCTACGCGATCCGCGACGCGGAGGGGCGACGACTGGACTCGGTCACGGCGCTCCTGCTGGAGGCCGAGCGGGCGTGGGACTTCCGCGCGCCGGACTTCGACCCGTTCCGCGAGCGTCGGGTCCGGCAGCACATCGGGGACTACAGCCTGTTCATGACCGGCCTCTTCCGGGAGCGCGTGGAGCGCCGCGCGGGCGCGGCGTTCTACGTGCGCCAGGGGCAACGGGCCTACCAGGCGGTCGCCGAGTTCGAGCGCTCCGCCCTCCACCCCGAGGCCCGGCTGTTCGCGGCGCTGGCCACCGGGTTCGAGCCTTACGCCGCGGCGCTCGGGTACATGAAGCGCACCTATTTCCGGCCGAGCGCGGTACCGCCCGGCCTCCACGCCACGCTCCGGCTGCTCGGCGAATGGTAGCCGCGGCGCTGGAGGCGCTGCTCGGCGGCGACCCGCCCCCCGACGCCGTCGAGGCCGCGCTGGCCACGATCCCGGCCGCCGAGCTGCCGGCCGCGCTCCGCTGGCTCGCCCGCCAGCACGGGGCGGCGGCGCTGCCCATCCTCCGGCGCTGTCTCGCGATGCGGCCCGAGTGGGCGAGCGCCGCGGCCGAGGCGCTCGGCGGCCTCGCGCTGCCGGAGGCCGCCGCCGCCCTCGACGCCGTCGAGGCCGGGGCGCCCAGCAAGGCGGTCCGGACCGCGGCCCGCCGTGCGCTCTACCGGCTGCGCCAGGCCGGGGTGACCCGCCCGGCGCCGGCGCGGCTGCCCCCGCCGCGGCCGCGGCTCGGCGAGGCGTGGATGTCCGTGATCGACGGCACCGGGACGCGCGGCCTGTGGCTGACCGTCGAGGGGCCGTACGGGGAGCGCACGCTGCTCGCCGCGGTCCTGTCGGACGTGGCCGGCGTCGTCGACTTCTCGAGCGGCGCCGTCCCCAAGAAGCGCCTCGACGAGCAGCTCCGGAAGCTCCGCGCCGAGACCGCGCTCCCCTGGGTCGAGGTCCCGCCGAGCTGGGCGTGGGCCCTGCTCGCCGAAGCGGCGGCCCGGACGGTCGACCGCCCGGTGCCGGCAGCGCTCGGCGGCTGGCTCGCCCGGCTGGGGACGCCCGGGCCGCCGGCGGCTCCCCTCGACGAGTCGCTGGCAGCCGCGGCCGTCGCCCCCGGCCTCCTCGAGCGCTCGGCCGCCCTGGCCGAGACCCCGGAGCTCGCCGGATGGTTCCTCGACCCGACGAGCCTCGCGAGCGAGGGGCTCGAGTGGCTCCAGGCGCGCGAGAGCCGCCTCATCCTGAGCGAGCCGCTCAAGGCGGAGCGCCGCGCCGCCATCGTCGACCGCGTGATCGAGACGCGGTTCGACCCTGCCGCGCGACGGCGGTGGCAGCGGAGGCTCGAGGACGAGGCCTACGTGCTCGCCGCGCTGGGGCGGCGCGAGCCGGCGGCGCTCGCGGCGGCGGTCGCCCGGGCGCTCGCCGATCCCGGGCAGGCGCCCCGCCACATCCCCTTCGTCCGGGCCCTGGTCGAGCGGAGCCTCGACCTCGCCGGCGAGGTCGCGACCGGACGCCTGTCCGCCGAGGAGGCGAGCCGGTCGCCCCGCGCCCGCCCCGGTGAACGGGCGGCCGGCGGTGGCTGACCTCGTGAGCATGGGCGGCCTGACCGACGTCGCGGGACTCCTGGTCGGCCACGCGACCGACCTGGCCGGCCTCACGGGATGCACGGCCGTGCTGGCCCCGGCCGGCGCCACGGCGGCCGTCGAGGTCCGGGGCGGCGCCTCGGGCATCCTCGGCCTCGATCTGCTGGACCCGGGGCACCTCGTCGAGCGGGTCCACGCGGTGGTGCTGGCCGGCGGCAGCGCGTTCGGGCTCGAGGCCTGCTTCGGCGTCATGGCGCACCTCGAGCAGCGCGGCGTCGGGTTCGAGACGAGCGGGGGGCGCGTGCCGCTGGTCGTCGGCGCCATCCTCTACGACCTGACCCTCGGGTCCCCGAGCGCCCGCCCCGACCGTGCGATGGGCGCACGCGCCGCCGCCGCCGCCCGGCCGGGCACGATCGAGGAAGGCTCGGTCGGCGCGGGCACCGGCGCCACGGTCGGGAAGGCGTTCGGCCTCAGCCGCGCGATGAAGGGCGGCATCGGGACCGCGAGCGCGCGGCTCGGCGCGGCGACCGTCGGCGCCCTCGTGGCGGTGAACGCGTTCGGCGACGTCCGGGACCCGCGGTCCGGAGAGCTCCTGGCCGGGGCTCGCGATCCCGCCGGGGGCGGGCTGATCGACACGGCGCGGGCGATGCGGGCGGGGGAGCTGGCGCCCGCGTTCCGGCAGACCCACACCACGATCGGCGTCGTGGCGACCGACGCGGCCCTGGATGGTCGCGGCGCCCGGCGGGTCGCCGGCCTGGCGCACCTCGGACTGGCGGCCGCGCTCTCCCCGCCGCACCTGAGCGTCGACGGCGATGCCCTGTTCTGCCTCTCGACCGGGGCGCTCCCGGCGGCGGCGGCGCCGGCCGTGGACGCGCTCGGCCTCGCGGCGGCGGACGCGGTCGCGGCGGCCATCGTGCGGGCGGTGGATGCGGCGACGGGGCTCGGGGGCGTGCCCGCCCGCCGGGAGCTCGCCGCGCGGGCGCGCGAGGGCGAGGCCTCCCCCGCGCGCCAGGAGCGGCGCCCGTGACCGCCCGGCCGGGCGGGGCGGGGCAGCCGTGACCGGCCGCGTCATCCCCTTCCCCTCGCGCGCCCCGGAGCCGCCCGACGAGCGCGAGTTCGAGGAGCTCACGCGCGTGCGCGACCAGCCCGAGGCGCTGGTGGTGCGAGGGCTCCTGGAGGCGCACGGGTTCGAGGTCCTCCTCCGCACGCACGTCGCCCCGTCCGTCTACCCGTTCTCGGTGGGCGAGCAGGGGGCGGTCCGCGTGCTGGTGCGCCGGGAAGCGCTGGCCGCCGCGCGCGGGGTGCTGGCGCGGGCCGCGCCGGACGCGCCCCCGGCCTAGCCGCGCCCGCCCGGCGGCCCCGCCGCCGCGTCGAGCCTCCGGACCAGCCCGTCGAGGACCGCGTCCACCGCGGCCAGCGCCGCCGGCTCCAGCGTCTCCGGCGTGTCCCCGGCCGTGTGGTAGGTCGTGAACGGCGGCGGCCGCCGGGCGGGCGGGACGAGGATCCCGCGGACACCGCCGTAGATGAACGCCCGGAGCGGCTCGAGCGCCGCCCGCGGCACCACGGTGAGCCCGGCGCCCGGCACCCCGCGGTCGACGAACGGGCGGTGGTCGCTCCCGAAGAACGGCACCGGGCCGGTCAGGTGGTACGTCTCGTCCGCGCGGTACCCGAGACCCTCGACGACCGCGATCCAGGCGCGCACCAGCGCCGTGTCGGCCAGCTCCGGCGTCACGTCCCACAGCGCGAGCGCGTCGCCGATCCCGCAGAGCTCGAGGCTCACCACCCCGAGCAGCTCCCCGAGCGCGGCGCGGCGAGCGTGGACCCGCGAGCCCAGCATGGCGCGCTCCTCGCCGCCGAAGAACGCGAACCGCACCCGCAGCCCCCGCGGCGGCGCCGCGAGCAGGCGGCGCGCGAGCCCGAGCAGGATCCCGATCGAGGCCGCGTTGTCGTTGGCGCCGGGGCTCCCCGGCACCGCGTCGTGGTGCGCTGCCAGGACCAGCGTCGCCGGCCCCGGCCCCACGTCGACGAACAGGTTCACGCCCGCGCCCTCCAGGGTCCGGTACGGCTGGCGCACGACCGGGAGGCCCGCAGCCCGGAGGACGGCCTCGGTGACGCGCGCCCGCTCGCGGTTCGGGCGGCCGGCGAGCAGGCGCGCCAGGTCCAGCGGCGCCGGGGCGCGGAGCCGGAGGTAGCTCTCGAGCTCCAGCGCCGGGGCCGCCGGCCGCCCCCGGCCGAGGTTCAGCAGGCGCGCGGCCGCGACGTTGAGCGCGCCGCCGACCGCGCGCCGGACCTCGCGGCGCCACGCCGGCGGCCGACCCCCGCGGGCCCTCACGGAGGCGACGCCGCCGGCGGCGGGGCGGGCGGGAGCGGAAGCCCCAGGACCCGGCAGGCCGTCCGCGTGGTCGCGCGCGCCAGCGCGGCCACGGGGAGCTCGCGGAGCTCGCTCACCCGGGCCGCAGTCGCGGCGAGGTACGCGGGTTCGTTGCGGCGACCCCGCCACGGCTGGGGCGGCAGATACGGGCAATCGGTCTCGAGCACCAGCGCGTCGAGCGGGACCGCCCGGACCACCTCGGCCAGGCGGGCCGCGCGCGGGTACGTGACCGGCCCCGCGATCGAGAGGACCAGTCCGAGCGCCAGGCCCCGCTCGGCCGTCGCGACATCGCCCGAGAAGCAGTGGAGGATCCCCCCGATCCCCGCGACGCCCTCGGCCGCGCCGATCGCGAGGAGGTCCGCGTGGGCCTCGCGGCAGTGGAGCAGCACCGGCTTCCCGACCATGCGCGCCAGCGCGAGCTGCGCCACCAGCGCCGCCCGCTGCGCCGGGGCCGGCGAGAGGTTGCGGTAGTAGTCGAGCCCGATCTCGCCGATCGCCACCACCTTCGGTGCCCGGGCCAGCGCCGCGATCCGCGCCAGCGCCGCGGCGTCCGCGGTGGCGGCGTCGTGCGGGTGGATCCCGACCGCCGCGTAGACGTCGGCCTCGGCGGCGGCGAGGGCCACCGCGGCCTCGGAGGTCGCGACGTCGGTGCCGATGGTCAGGATCCACGCGATGCCCGCCGCCCGGGCGCGGGCGAGCGCCGCCTCCCGGTCGCCGTCGAAGGCCGGGTCGTGGAGGTGGGCATGGGTGTCGACGAGCGCCCCCGCCATCCCGCGGCCGGCGGGCGCGCCGCCCGGCGTGGACACAGGAGGCCTCAGGCGTCCACGCGAAAGCGGACCCGCCCGATCAGCTGGCCCGAGGCGGTGAGGACGTCGACCGTCCACCGCCCGGCCGGCGCCACCGGGAAGTCCGCCTTGCGCGAGTAGGTCCGGAACCCGGCCGAGCGCCCGCCCTCCACCGGGGTCGCCAGCCGCACCGTGGAGACCACGCGGCCGTCGTGCCGCCATCGGTGCTCGATCGGCTGCCGGAGCCCCGCCGGGGCGGCGACGGGCGTGAAGGCGACCAGCCCGCCCCAGGCGCGAAGCTCGGTCACGGTGAGGCGGCGCACGGGGTCGACCGGGGTCAGGTCCAGGACGCCGCGCGCGACCACCGGGCCCACCAGGTGGAGCGGCGCCGGCGGGATCGCCGGGCGCCCGACCCAGGCGGCCAGCGCCGCGACGGCCGCGATCACGGCCGCGCGGCCGAGGCCCCCGGCGGTCCCGCCCCGCGTGCGGAGCCAGCTCGGCGCGAGCGCGATCCCGGCCAGGGCGGCGCTCGCGAGGACCGCCGTCCCGGGCGAGAGCCCGACGAGCGGCAGCGCGACGTTCAGTCCGGCGAAGAGCGCGAACGCGAACAGGGCGGCCCCGAGCCACGGCCGCGGATCCACCACCGCCTGGTACCAGGGGTCGATCGTGGTCAGGAGCGCCACGGCCACCAGGACCAGGAAGAACGGCAGCGTCGGCCCGTCGAACGTCGTGCTGGCGAAGTACCCGGGCAGGACGAAGAGCAGGAGCCCGTGGTACAGCGTCTGGATCGTGTACTCGCCAGCCCGCACCACCACGCGCCGGCCGCGGCGGACGAGCGCGGCGCGCCCCTGGGTGAGCACGGCGAAGAGGACCCAGAGGGCGACGACGTAGCCGACCAGCCAGCCCACGTGCGGGAGACCGCGGCGGAAGACCAGGAGCGTGACGAGCCCGGAGGCCAGGGAACCGAGCGAGATCCCCCACCGCCGCAGGAAGGCCGGCAGCCACCGGGCGCGGCGCGGGCGGGAAGAGGGCGCGAGCTCGGGCACCGCCGACGGGGCGACCGGACTCCTACCGGACCTGCGCGCCCGGCGGGAGATCGCGGTCGAGCGTCAGGAGCGCGAGCGTGTCGCCCGCCGAACCGGCCAGCACCATGCCGTCGGACTTCACGCCCATCAGCGTCGCGGGCTCCAGGTTGGCCACCACGATCACCTTGCGCCCGACGAGGGCGGCCGGCGCGTAGTGCTCGGCGATGCCCGCCACGAGCGTCCGGGTCTCGTCCCCGAGCCGCACCGTCAGCTGGAGGAGCTTCCTCGACCGCGGCACCGCGGCCGCCGCCACGATCTCGGCGACCCGGAGGTCGACGCGCTTGAACTCCTCGATGGAGATCCGGGGCCGGGGCGCCCCGGGGCTGGCCGCGGGGACGGCTGGCGCCGCCGCCCCGGCCGCGGCGGCCGCGCCCGGCGCGCCGGGCTCGACCCGCGGGAACAGCCCGCTCAGCCGGCGCACCCCCGACAGCGCGAGACCGGTCGCCGCGCCGACCGCGTCGAGGCGCGGCGCCGCGCGGTCGCCGATCGCCTCGCGGAGCCGGGCCGCCGCGTCGGGCAGGAACGGCCCCAGCAGGACGCCGAGCCAGCGCAGCGCGGCCAGCAGCGTCGCCAGCACCTCCCCGAGCCGCGCCGCGCGCGCGGGGTCCCGGGCGAGCGCCCACGGCTGGTTCGTGTCGACGTACCGGTTGACCTCGCCGACGAACTCCCAGATCGCCGCCAGCGCGCGGTGGAACGCGAAGTCGTCCATCGCCGCCGCGACGGCGTGGCGCATCCGGTCGCGGGCCTCGGCGATCACGGCGTCGGGCGCCGCGGGCGCCCCGGCGAGGTCGCCGCGCCCGCCGTGGGCCGCGATCAGGGTGGTCGCCCGGGACACGAGGTTCCCGAGGTCGTTGGCGAGGTCCGCGTTGAGCCGCTCGACCAGGGCGTCCTCCGAGAAGCTCGCGTCCAGGCCGAACGGCATCTCGCGGAGGACGAAGTAGCGGAAGGCGTCGCGGCCGTACTTGTCAGCGAGGCGGAGCGCCTCCACGACGTTCCCCACGCTCTTGGAGATCTTGCCGCCGCCGAGCGTCCAGTAGCCGTGGACGCGCAGCGGCGCGAACGGCGGCCGGTCCGCGTCTCCGCCCGGCTCGCCGAGGAGCCCCGCGGCCCGGAGCATGCACGGCCAGTAGATCCCGTGCGGCTTGAGGATGTCCTTGCCGATCACGTGCCGGACGGCCGGCCAGTAGTGCCGGTGGCGCGCCCCGTCGAGCGGGCCGAGCGCGGAGAGGTAGTTGAGGAGGGCGTCGAACCACACGTAGGTGACGAACCGGTCGTCGAACGGCAGCGGGATGCCCCAGGCCAGGCGGGCCTTCGGCCGGCTGATCGACAGATCCTGGAGGGGCTCGCGGAGGAACCCCAGGAGCTCGTTCCGGTAGCGCTCGGGCCGGACCCACTCGGGGTGGGCCTCGAGCGTCCGGCGCAGCCAGTCCTGGTACCGCGACATCCGGAAGAAGTAGTTCTCCTCCTCGATGTGCACGAGCGGCGTCTGGTGGTCCGGGCACTTGCCGTCGACGATCTCCTTCTCGGTGTAGAACCGCTCGCACCCGAAGCAGTACGGCCCGCCGTACCGCCCGAAGTAGATCTCGCCGGCGTCCCAGAGCCGCTGCAGGACCGCCTGGACGAGCGCCGCGTGGCGGGGCTCGGTGGTCCGGATGAAGTCGTCGTAGGTGATCCCGAGCGCGTCCCACTGGGCGCGGAACGCCTTCGCGTTCCGGTCGGCGAGCGCCTGGGGGGACTCTCCGGCCCGGGCCGCCGCCTGGGCGATCTTGTCGCCGTGCTCGTCGGTCCCGGTCAGGAAGAACACGTCGTCGCCGGCCAGCCGGCGGTACCGCGCCATCGTGTCGGCGACGATCGTCGTGTAGGCGTGCCCCAGGTGCGGCGGGGCGTTGATGTAGTAGATCGGCGTCGTGAGGTAGAAGACGCCCCTAGAGCGGCTTGACATGCGGTCGCCCCTCCCAGGTGAGCTGGGCGAGCGGGACCTCGGCCTCCGTGCCGTCGGCGAAGCTCACCAGCACGAGCTCCTTCAGGACCTTGATGCCCCGGACCCGGCCCTGCATGCAGCCGCCCCCGCCGCAGTCGGCCTGGCACGCCGTCCCGACCCGCGGGAGGCGGCTCCGGAGCTCCTCGTACTGCGAGAACTCGTAGAGCAGGCAGCACTTGAGCCGCCCGCAGTTGCCGAGGAGCCGGCTGTCGTTGAGCGGGACGTCCTGCGCCTTGGCCATCTTCACCGAGATCGGATCGAACCGCCGGAGGTAGCTCGCGCAGCAGAGCTGCCGCCCGCACGGACCGATCCCGTCCTGCACCCGGGTCACGTCGCGGGCCCCGACCTGCCGCATCTCGATGCGCGCGTGGAACTCCCGGGCGAGCTCGCGCACCAGCTCGCGGAAGTCGATCCGGCTCTCGGCAGCGAACAGCACGGTGACCCGGCGGCCGTCGGAGGCGAGCTCGACGTCCACCACCTTCAGGGCGAGCCCCCGCGCCCGCGCGCGGAGCTGGCACGTCCGCATCGCCGCGACTTCCCGCTCCCGCCGGCGCGCGCCCTCGGCGACCTCGTCCGGGGTCGCCGGCCGCAGCACCCGGGGGTACGCCCGGTCCCGCCGGAAGACGGGGACGGCCCGGGCGGGGCGCCGCACCTGGCCCAGCGCCGGGCCGTTCGGCCCCTCCACGATGCAGTGGTCGCCGACATGGAGCGTGCAGCCCTCGACCAGGTAGTCGTCGGCGCGCGCGCCCTCGCGGAGCCGCACGCCGATCAGCCGCGGCGCGGGCGCCGCCTCCAGACCCTCCCCCGCGCGCGGCTCCGGAAGCGTCATCGCGCCGGGCGCCTCAGGCCGCCGCGCCCAGCCCGAGCAGGGCGGTCTCGAGCGCCAGGCGAGGGGTCACGTTGGCCTCGAGCGCCAGCCAGGCGGCTTTCACGCGGGCCAGGGCTTGAGCGAGCGCGGATGTCGGGACGCGCGCAGCCAGGTCCCGGAGCGCGGACTCGTGGTCGACGTGGACCAGGGCTGCCGCCGGCCCGCCCGCGGCCAGGCAGAGGGCGTCGCGGTACCAGAGCCAGTAGGTCTCGAGGTAGCCGGCCACGGTCGCGCGGTCCAGCGGCGCGGCGTCCAGTGCGGCCCCGAGCCGCGCGGCGGGGGTCCCGACGAGCGCGAGGGCCGCCTCGGTCCGGGCCCGCACGGCCGCCAGGTCGGTGCCGAGCGCGATCCCCGGGCAGCCCTGGACCCGGCGGGCCAGCAGCGCCGCCGAGGCCGCGTCCACGCCGCGGGCCTCCAGGAGCGCCGCCGTCTCGCCATCGGCCAGCGGACGGAAGCGCACCCGCTGGCAGCGCGAGAGGACGGTCGGGGGCAGCGCGCGCGGATTCGCCACGATCAGGACGAGATGGGTCCGCGGCGGCGGCTCCTCGAGCGTCTTGAGGAGCGCCTGCGCGGTGGGGAGCGTCATCCGGTCCGCGTCGTCCAGGATGAACACCTTGCGCGCGGCCTCGAGCGGCGCCAGCGCCGCCACGTGCTCGAGCTCGCGCACCTGCTCGATCCGCAGGGTCGCCGGGCCCCGCGGATTCCCGGGCGGCGGCGTCGGCGCCACGAGCCGGCAATCCGGATGCTGGCCGGCCGCGACCCGGCGACAGCTCGCGCAGCTCCCGCAGCCGCCGGCCGCGCAGAGCGCCGCCTGCGCGAACGCGATCGCCGTGAGCCGCCGGCCGACTCCGGCCGGCCCCACGAACGCGTAGGCGTGCGCCAGCCGCCCGCCGGCGAGCGCCCGCCGGAGCAGCCCGACCGCCGCCGGCTGCCCGACGATCGCGCGCCAGACCGCGGGCTCGACCCCGCTCACGGTGCGTCCAGCCCGAGCCGCTGCGCCACGACCGCCGCGACGTCGGCGGCGACGAGCGGCGGCGGCCGGTCGGCGTCGACCAGCACGACCCGGTCGGGCTCGCGGTCCCGGATCGCCCAGTAGCCCTTCCGCACCCGCTCGTGAAACTCCACCGCGAGCCGCTCGAACGGGTCCGCGACGCCGCCCGGCCCGGCGTGGCCTCGTCGCGCGGCCACCCGCCGGAGCCCCGCCGCGACGTCGAGGTCGAGCACGATCGTCAGCACCGGGCGGAGGTCGCCGCAGGCGAGCCGATTGAGCTCGGCGATCACCTCGAGCGGGACCCCGCGGCCATGGCCCTGGTACGCGACCGTCGAGTCGGCGAAGCGGTCCGAGACCACGTCGGCGCCGCGGGCCAGTGCCGGCCGGATCACCGTCGCGACGTGCTCGGCGCGGCTGGCGGCGAAGAGGAACGCCTCCGTCCCGGGCGACGGGGACGCGGTCCCGAGGAGGGCCCGGATCGCCGCGCCCACGGGGGTCCCGTCGGGCTCGGCGGTCGCGACCACCGGTCGGCCGCGGGCCGCCAGCCAGCGACGAAGGAGCTCGACCTGGGTGGACTTGCCGGCCCCCTCGACGCCTTCGATCGTGATCAGGCGCCCCGGGGGGCGCTCGGGACCCGCCGAGGCCATCGTGGGACCACGCTACCACACGCGCCGGGGACCGTCACGAGCCCGCCGCGGCGCCGAGGAGCGGGAACACCAGCCGGTGGAGTGCCGCGACCTGGCGCTCGGCGAACTCGCGGGCCGCCCGGACCAGCTCGAGTGGCAGGGGCACCGGCGGATCGCCGAGCCCGGTGGCGTCGCCGAAGTAGCGCGCGGCTCCGGCCCGGAACGCCGGCGGCAGCGTGGGCGGCAGGCTCACGTCGTTCATGAGCGCCCACGCCCAGGTCCACGCCCGCGCCACGTTCGCGAGGTCGTACCCGCCGCCCCCGAGGGCGACCAGCCGCGGGGCGAGCGCCAGGATCCGGCGCACCGCGGCCGCGAAGCCGTCGACGGACAGGGCCAGATGGGTGAGCGGGTCGGTCCGGTGGCCGTCGATCCCGAGCTGGGCGACCACGACGTCGGGGCGAAACGCCTCGATCGCCGGCGGGACGACCGCCTCGAACGCGGCCAGGTACACGGCG
>DASRDR010000040.1:0-5525 GCA_035652475.1 Candidatus Methylomirabilota bacterium
CGGTCCGTCTCGACCGGCGTGAGCCCCGCCATCACCTCGTCGAGGAGCAGGAGTCGCGGCTCGGTGGCCAGCGCCCGCGCGAGCTCGAGCCGCTTGCGATCGCCCAGGGTCAGCGCCGCCGCCGGCTGCTCGGCCCGGTCCGCCAGCTCGACCCGCGCCAGGATCTCCCGCGCCCGGCGCGTGGCGACGGCGGCGCGCGAAACCCGGACGAGCGCCGCGACCCGGACGTTCTCGAGGACCGAGAGGCCCCGGAACGGCCGGACGATCTGGAACGTCCGGGCCAGCCCCCGCCGGCAGATCTCGTGGGGCGGGAGGCCGGTGGTGGGCCGCCCCTCCAGGCGCACCTCGCCGCCGTCCGGCGCGGCGAACCCCGACAGCACGTGGAAGAGCGTCGTCTTGCCGGCCCCGTTGGGCCCGATCAGCCCGACGATCTCGCGCGCGGCGACCGCCAGCGTCACCCCGGCCAGCGCCTGGACCCCCCCGAAGCGCTTGCGGACGTCGACCGCCTCGAGGAGGACCGCGCCCGCCGCGCTCATGCCGGGCCGCGGGGCCGCCGGCCGCGGATGGCGGCCGTCCCCGGGCGCCCGGCGGTCATCGGCCCCCGCGGGATCGGCGCCACGCCCGGAGGTGAGGATAGGCGCCCCGGGGGAGGAAGAGCACGACCGCGATCAGCAGGAGGCCGTACACGACCAGGTGGAGGCCCGCCCGGCCACCCTGCGCGAAGTACGTGCGCGCCGCCTCGGCGAGCGGGGCCAGGAGCACGGCGCCCAGCAGGGGGCCCATGACCGTCCCCGCCCCGCCCACCACGGGGCGGATGATGATGTCCACCGAGAGCGGGATCCCGAAGATCGCGTTCGGCTGGAGCGAGAAGAGGTAGCTCGCGTAGAAGGCGCCGCCGAGCCCGGTCAGGAACGCCGAGAGCACGATCGCGGCGAGCTTGACCCGGAAGGTGTCGACCCCCAGCGCCTCGGCGGCCTGCTCGTCCTCGCGCACCGCCACCAGGTACGCGCCGAGTCGCCCGCGCTCGACCAGCGCCGCCACCCCGGTGGCGCCCGCGGCCAGCCCGAGGGCGACGTAGTAGTAGCCGCGGTTGTCCCGGAACTGGAGCTGCCAGGGATCCCCCGTGAACGTGATGTACAGGCCGAGCGCCCCCCCGAGCGCGTCCGTGTTCAGGACCACGATCCGGCACACCTCGGCGAAGGCGACGGTGAGCAGGACGAAGTAGAAGCCGCGCAGCCCGAACCGGAACGCGAGCCCCCCGATGATCGCGCCCAGGACCGCCGCCAGCGCGCCCCCCACGAACATCCCGCCCCAGGGCGAGAGCCCCCAGTGCACGGCGAGCAGGGTGGTCGTGTACCCGCCCACGCCGACGAACGCCGCGTGGCCGGCCGACAGCTGCCCCCCGTACCCCCCCAGGATGTTCCAGGCCTGGCCGAGGTACGCGTAGAGGAAGATCAGGATGCAGACGGTGACCGCGTAGGAGCTGAGCACGGCCGGGAGGAGCGCGAGCCCGGCCAGCGCCGCCGCCAGGCCGAGCCACCGGCCGGCGCCGCGGATCGGGGTCCGGGCGGCGGCGGTCGCGGCCGCCCCGTCGCCGCCGCCGGTCACGGACGGCGCCCGAAGAGCCCGGCCGGGCGGAACAGCAGGATGCCGATGAGGAGGGCGAAGCTGACCAGCTCCTTCATCGAGGGCGCCAGGAACACCGCGCCGAGCGACTCGGCGACCGAGACCAGGAGGCCGCCCGCGAGCGCCCCCGGGAGGCTGCCCATCCCGCCGATGATCACGATGTTGAACGACGTCACCGACGCGGCCAGCCCGCTGCCGGGGGCGAAGGGGAGCACCGGCGACACCAGCGCGCCGGCCGCCCCGACGCAGGCGGCGCCGATCCCGAACGCGGTCGCGTACACCCGCCGCACGTCGGCGCCGACCACGCGGGCGGCGTACGGGTTGTCGGCGGTCGCCCGCATCGTCCGGCCCAGATCGGTGCGCCGGAGGAACAGCCACAGGGCCCCGGTCAGCGCCACCGCCACTCCGAACGCGACCAGGCGGCCCACGTCCACGAACAGCGGTCCGAGCCACCACGTGGCCTCGGCGAGCGGGGAGCGGACGCGCTGGGGGTCAGGGCCGAACGCGGCGAGCGCCGAGTTCTCGAGGACCAGCGCGACCCCGAGGAGCAGCAGGATCTGCATCTCGTGCGGGGCGTCGCCGAGCCGGTCCACGAGCCCTCGCTGCACGGCGACCCCGAGGAGGAACAGCGCCGCCGCGCACACGGCCACACCCAGGACCGGGTCGACGCCGAGCCGGGTCGCCAGGAGCCAGGCCAGGTACATCCCCCAGACCATCATGTCCCCGTGCGCGAAGTTCACCACCCGCATGACGCCGAAGATGAGCGTGAGGCCCACCGCCATGAGGCTGTAGACGCCGCCGAACAGGATCCCGCTCAGCACCGCCTGCCCGACCAGGGTGAGCGTCACGGGTCGGGGCCCGCGCGCGGCGCGCCGGTCACGCCCCACCGACCGGGGGGATGCCTGGCACCCGCGGCCTCCGCCGCCCCGTCAGCGGGCGGGTCGGGGGAACGTGAACTTCTGCTCGGCCGACTCGCGCGGCCAGACCACGACCGGCTTCTGGCCGAGGATCTGGATCATCGCGCTGGACGCGTTCGGGTTGTCCCCGATCTCGTTGAAGGTGATCGGCCCGGCCGACACGGCGAGCTGGCCGGTGAAGTGGGTCTTCCGGATCGCGTCGACCACGGCCTCGGCCCTCGTCGACCCGGCGCGCTCGAGGACGTCGGCCAGGAGATGCAGGCCGTCGTACGAGAAGACCGAGTTCGTGTCGAACGTCTTCCCGCTGGTCCGCCGGGCGTACTCGGCGGCGACCGCCCGGGCGCGGGGGTCCTTGAAGTTCGGCCACGGGACGTTGTCCATCACGAACTCGATCTGATCCCGGAGCTTGGCGATCTGGCCGGCCTCGTAGAGGCCCGGCGACCCGGGCCCGATGATGCCCATCGCCTCCACGCGCTGCCGCGCGATCTCCGGCAGCAGGAGGAGGGCGCTGGCCGGCCGGGTGATCGGGGCGATGACGTCCGGGCGGGCCGCCTTGAGGCGGGCGACCTCGGTGGACAGGTCCGCAGGCGGCTCCGGCCAGGCGATGGTCTCCACGATCTCCCAGGACGGCGCGGCGGCGCGATGCGCCGCCTGGAATGACCGCGCCTGGACCTGGCCGAACAGGTCGTTGGCGTACATCAGCACGATCCGGCGCGGTGCGACGCCGGCCTCCTTGAAGATCTCGGCCATGAACTGGACCGCCCGCTGGCCGAACATCGTCCCGGTCGGGAAGTTCCGGTACACGTACTGGACCTTCTGCTGTCCTTCCCGGACCGACCTGGCGACGTTGGCGGTGATCGGGTCGGCGGCCGAGATGTCGACGAGGAACGGGACCTGCCGCTGCTGGGCGACCGGCACGATCGCCGCCGAGTCGCCGGAGCTGAACGCGCCCATCAGCAGCTGGGCTCCGGCATTGACGAGCCGCTCGGCCTCGGGGCGGGCGACCTCGGGCCGGGACTGCGTGTCGCCGAGGAGGAGCTCCAGCCGGGCGCCGCCGAGCGATTTGATGCCGCCAGCCGCGTTGACCTCGTCGGCCGCCAGCTGCGCGCCCGCCCGACACGCCTGGCCCGGCTCCGCCAGGGGCCCGGTGACCGGATGGATCACGCCGATCTTGACCGTCGGCGGCTGCGCTCGGAGCACCCGCGGCAGCCCGAGCGCCGCCGCGGCCAGGCCGGCCCCCCCGAGCACCGCCCGGCGATCGATCGCGTGTCCGCCTCCCATGCCGACCTCCTCAGCGGAGCCCGAGGAGCTCCCGGGCGATCACGAGCCGCTGGATCTGGTTCGTCCCCTCGTAGATCTGCATCACCTTGGCGTCCCGCATGAAGCGCTCGACCGGGAACTCCCGCGTGTAGCCGACGCCCCCGAACACCTGGACCGCGTCGGTCGTGACCTTCATCGCCGCGTCGGCGGCGAAGCACTTGGCCATGGACGCCTCGAGGACGGTGGTCGGCGATCCCTGGTCCACCAGGGCCGCGACGTGGTGGACCATGAGCCGGGCGGCGTGGACCTGCATCGCCATGTCGGCCAGCATGAACTGGAGCCCCTGGAACGTCGCGATCGGCTGGCCGAACTGCCTCCGCTCGTTGGCGTACGCCGCGGCGGCGTCCAGCGCCGCCTGGGCGACCCCGACCGCGGTCGCGCCCGTCATCGGACGGGTGAAGTCCAGGGTCCGCATCGCCAGCCGGAAGCCCGCCCCCTCCTCGCCGAGCCGGTTCTCGACCGGCACCGCGCAGTCGGTGAAGTGCAGCGCGACGGTGGGCGAGGCGCGGATGCCCATCTTCCGCTCCTGCTTGCCCACCGCGAAGCCGGGCAGGCCGGGCTCGACCAGGAACGCGGTGATCCCCTTCGGGCCCCGGCTGGGATCGACGGTCGCGAACACCGTGAGGACGCCGGCGTGTGAGCCGTTGGAGCACCAGAGCTTGGTGCCGTTCAGGACGTACCGGTCGCCCCGACGCGTCGCGGTGGTCCGGAGGGCGGCGGCGTCGGAGCCCGCCTCGGGCTCGGAGAGGGAGAACGCCGCCAGGAGCTCCCCGGTCGCCAGCCGTGGAAGATAGCGCCGCTTCTGGGCGTCCGTCCCCGCGAGCAGGATCGGGTAGCCGCCCAGCGCGGAGGCGGCCCAGTTGGTCGCGGTCGCCGCGCACGCCCAGGCGATCTCCTCGGCCACCAGTGAGACCCCGAGCGCCCCGAGCGCGCTGCCGCCGTACTCCTCGGGCACCCAGGTGCCCATGAGCCCCTGCTGGGCGAGGAGGCGCATCGGCTCCTCCGGGTACGTCTCGGTCTCGTCGTGGTGCGCCGCGACGGGGGCGATCTTCTCGCGGGCGATGGACCGGGCCAGCTCGGCCGCCATCCACTGCTCGTCGGTCACGTGCAGGGGCCGCATCGACCGCCTCACCGGAGCCGGAAGCTCCGCAGGATGGTGTCGAACGTGCCGGCCTCGCCGTCGAACTCGGCGGCCAGCGCCTGTCCCACCACCACGAACGCCCGGCGGTCGCGGAACGTGCAGAGCGCGGTCGCCCGCACCAGCGCCCCGTCGACGTAGCCCTTGAAGTCGAGCCGCGCGCCGGGCGTGCCGGCCACGTCGATCGTGCGGGTCGGGGCGACGGTCTCCGGCTCGGTCATGCCCGACCGGAGCCGCTCGCACGCCTCGGCCACGTTGGTGGGCGCCTGCGGCAGGTCGTGCACCATCAGCACGACCTGCGGGGCGACCTCGCGGCCCAGCACCGGCACCTTCGACACGATCACCGCGAAGCCGGCCGCCTTCACCGGGTCGACGTCGCTCCGGAGCGCCGGCAGGCCCGCGGTCTTCCGGGCGATGTCCATGACGGTCGACGCGGTGATGAAGTGCCAGCGCGGGGGCTTGTCGATCTGGATGCCGTACCGGGGGTTCGCGTAGTGGTCCCCCTCGACCCGGTCCTGGGCGGC
>DASRDR010000041.1:0-27667 GCA_035652475.1 Candidatus Methylomirabilota bacterium
GAGCGCCGGCAGGCCCGCGGTCTTCCGGGCGATGTCCATGACGGTCGACGCGGTGATGAAGTGCCAGCGCGGGGGCTTGTCGATCTGGATGCCGTACCGGGGGTTCGCGTAGTGGTCCCCCTCGACCCGGTCCTGGGCGGCCGCGGGGGCGGCCCCCAGCAGCGCGACCACGCCCAGGACCAGCGCCCGGGCCACCGGGCGCGCCCGCTCCGCCCGTCGCCAGGCCGCCGCGCCCAGGCCCGCCAGGCGCGCGGCGGCGCGCCCCGGGCGGGCGCGCGGCGCCGCCGGCCGGTCCTCCCCCGCGGCGCCGGTCCGCCCGCGGGCGCCCCGCGCCCCGAGGGCGGCCGGGCGACCCGCCGGCCGGCGCGCGGGGGCCTCCGCCCCGCCGCGGCTAGCGGCCCGCGTAGTCGTAGAAGCCCTTCCCCGTCTTCCGGCCCAGCTGACCCGCCATGACCATCCGCTTGAGGAGCGGGGGCGGCGCGAAGCGCGCCTCCCGGAACTCCTGGAACATGACCTCGGCGACGTACAGCGCGGTGTCGAGCCCCACCAGGTCGAGGAGCGTGAACGGCCCCATCGGGTAGCCGCACCCGAGCTTCATCGCCTGGTCGATGTCGTCGCGCGACGCCACGCCCGACTCGAGGAGGCGAACCGCCTCGAGCAGGTACGGCACGAGCAGCCGGTTGACGATGAACCCGGTCGTGTCCTGCGCGGCGACCGGGGTCTTCCCCAGCGACTGGACGAAGCTCCAGGCGGTCCGGATCGTGGCGTCCTCGGTGAGGATCGTCCGCACCACCTCGACGAGCTTCATGACCGGGGCCGGGTTGAAGAAGTGGAGCCCGACCACCTGCCCCCCGCGCTTGGTCGCGGCGGCCAGCTCGGTGACGGTGCACGAGGACGTGTTCGTCGCCAGGATCGCGTGGCCCGGGCAGATCCGGTCCAGCCGGGCGAACGTCTCCTTCTTGAGCGCCGGGTTCTCGGTGACCGCCTCGATCACCAGGTCCGCCGCTCCCAGATCTTCGAGGCGCGTCGTCCCGCGAAGCCGCCCCCAGGTCGCGTCCCGCTGGGCGGCCTCGAGCCGGCCCTTGTCGACCAGGCCGTCGAGCCCGCGGCGGACGTTCTGGAGCCCGCGGTCGAGCAGGGCCTGCTCGGCCTCCACCACCACGGTCCGGTACCCGGACTGCGCGACGACCTGGGCGATGCCCCCGCCCATGAGCCCGCACCCGACCACGCCGACCGTCGAGATCGTCATCCCCTCGCCCGCTTGGCCCGCGCGGACGCTACGGCCGCGCGCCGGAGTCCGCGGAGCGGCGAGGCCGCGGGCCGCCGGGACCCGGCATCCCGCCCGGGCCGTGCGGCATTCCCCCGACGAGCGCCTGGAGCCGCCCCCGCTGCTCGGGGGTGAGCACCGCCTTCCCCTGCTCGATGGTCCGGATCCGCGCGATCCGGAGGTCGGCGCGGAGCTGGGCGAGCTCGCGGATCTTCGCCGCCGCCTTCTCGACGTCGACCGGCTCCTGCTGGAGCAGCGTCGCCAGGTCGAGCTCGGCGATGCGGATGTCGGCGTCGCGCCGGATCGCGTCGCGGGCGAAGTCGCCGCGCAGCGCCTCCAGGCGGGTCACCTGGTCCGGGGTCAGCGCCAGCTCGTCCCGGTGGTGGAGCATGATCGTGATCAGCGGCCCCTCACCCGGCAGGCGCTCGCCCGCGGCGCCCTCCATCGGGCCCCGGGGCGCGCGGCCCGTCTGGACCTGCCCGGCGATCTCGGCGCCGAGGCTCCGGAGCCGGCCGGTCCAGTAGTCGACCATGCGGCCGGCCTCCTCGAACGAGCCGGGCAGACCCGGCGTCTCGGCGGCGACGAACCCGGGCCAGCCGAGGAGCGCGAGCGCAGCCCACGTGGCGAGCGCGACCGACTTCATCCGATCCTCCTGCATCCGCCCCGGCCGCGTGTCCGGATCAGTCGTAGACGATCAGGGAGGTGACCGGGTACTCCTTCAGTTTCGCGCGGCCGTGGAGGAAGGCGAGCTCGATCAGGAACGCCACCCCCACGATGGCGCCGCCGCACTGCTCGACCAGCCGGAGCGTCGCGGCCATGGTCCCGCCGGTCGCGAGCAGGTCGTCCACGACGAGCACCCGCTGGCCGGGCGCGATCGCGTCCTCGTGCATCGCCAGCGCGTCGCGGCCGTACTCCAGCTCGTACTCGACCTCGATCGTCTTCGCCGGGAGCTTGCCGAGCTTCCGGACCGGCACGAACCCCGCCCCCAGCTCGTGGGCCAGCGGGGCGGCGAAGATGAACCCGCGGGACTCGACGCCCACCACGATCTCGACACGCGACTGGAGATGCGCGGTCGCCAGCTGGTCGAGGACGTAGCGGAACGCCGGCGGGTCCCTGAGGAGCGTGGTGATGTCGCGGAAGAGGACCCCCTCGGTCGGGAAGTCCTTGATGTCCCGGATCTTGGCCTTCAGCTCGGACAGGTCCATTCCGAGTCCCCCCCCGCGACCTCCGGGCGGTCCGGCCCGGGCGGGCGCACGATCACCGCCTCACGGCACGACGCGAGCCTTCATGATAGCGCCGGGCCGCGACGAGGCGCAACCGCGGTCGGTTGCGGGTGCTGCTGCCACATTCGCCTGGCGTGCGGCGGGTGCAGCGCCTTGAGGTCCGCTTCCGGGCGCCGAGATCACGGCGAGGGGGGCCGTCACCGCACGGCCGACGCGACCTTCACGGCGCCGCGCCGCGCCGGCGGAGGAGCGCCTCCAGGAGGAAGTAGTCGCCCCAGACCAGCTCGTGTCGGGGCGCCTCCCCCGTGTACAGGTTGTAGCAGCCGTCGAGCAGCATGCCGGGTGGCCGCCGGTCCGCGGGGCCCACGGGCGTCAGGTGGCCACGGATCAGCCCGTCGACGATCCGCTCGCCCTCCTCCTGGAACCGCCGCTCCCCCGTCAGCCGGCCGAGGCCGATCGCCGCCGAAGCCAGGATCGCGGCCGCAGACGTGTCCCGCGGCGCGTCGGGGATCCGCGGGTCGTCGTAGTCGTTGTAGGTCACCGGGTCGCCCGGGGTGCGCCGGATGTGATACTCGAGCGCCCGCCGGGCGGTGTCGAGAAAGTCCGGGCGCCCGGTGGCGCGGTGCGCCTCCAGGAACCCGTAGGCGCACCAGCCGAGCCCGCGGGCCCAGCAGCCGTCCGGCGAGTAGCCCTGGTGAGTATGCTTCTCGTACGGCCGCCCGGTCGCCGGATCGAAGTGGACCGACTGGTCGCACGCGCCGTCGGGGCGGACGTGCCACGCCAGGGTCCGCTCGGCGTGCGCCACGCCCACGTCACGGTAGCGCGCCTCCCGGGTCTCCCCGGCCGCCCACCAGAGCACCTGCAGGTTCATCATGCAGTCGATGGTGACGTCGTCGAGCCCGGCCGACACCTCGGCGTGCGAGCCCACCGGGATCACCCGCGCCGCCGGATGCCACATCGCCACCAGCCGGTCGGCCGCGGCCAAGCCGAGCTCGCGGAGGGCGGGCGCGCCCACCAGGCGCCAGCCGAGGACGGCCCCGTACTGGAAGAGGAAGCCGATGTCGTGGCTCTGCTGGCCCTCGCGCCCGCGGAGGCGCTCGGCCCACTCGAGCCCCCAGGCCCGGAAGCGCCGGTCGCCGGTCGCGCGATGGGCGAGCCAGAGGAGCCCCACCCAGAACCCGTCCGTCCACGCGCCCCCCGGCTTGGCCGCCCACCGGCCGCTGACCGGATCGGCGGCGTGCGGGAAGCCGTCCGGCGGATCGGCGGCGGTCCGGGCGACCCGCTCGAGCAGGCGGCGCTCGGCGTCGGCGGCGCGCGCGTCGGTCAGCACGCGCGCGCCGCCGGAGCGACCTCGGCGAGCGGGGAGAGCCCCCCGCGGACTTCAGGGTCGAGGATGGTGCGGCTGCCGTCGCGGGCGAGCCGCACGGCGCCCCTCGCGAACCGGCGCCGCCACGGGCCGAGTACGAGGCACCCGACCGTCCCGACGCGCCCTCGGCCGGTCCGGTCGCTGGCGCGCAGCGACGGCGCGCTCCACACCGCGACGATGCCGTGCAAGCGTCGGATCTCCTCGCGAGACCGCGCGGGATCGATCCCCGCGGTCCGGCGCACGAGCGAGAGGACCAGCCCCGCGGCCTCGACCGCGGCCGCGGCGTCGACGAGCCGCCGGAGGCGCGCGCCCGGTCGCATCGCCTGATCCGGGCCGAGTGTAGGCGGGCCTCCTCGGGGAATCAAGAAAGGCCTGGCGCCGGCGGGCCGGGTCCCCGAAGGGACCGAGGGCGCGGGCGGGGCGTCGGCGCGCGCCGCCCTGCTGACCACGCGCAGCCGACCGAGCGGATGGCGGTGCCGACGGGCGGGGGCCGGCGCCGGAGCGCATCGATGCGGTCCGGCCGGCCGCTCGCGGTCCCGCTCCGCTCCGCGGGATGACGGCCGGGCTCGCGCTCCCCGGTCCGACCGTCGGCTCCGGCGCCGCGGAGCCCGATGCGCGGAGCGGTCCGCGGGCGGGGGCCGCCGGCCCTAGTCCTCGACGACCTTGAGGATGTGGGTGGCGACCGCGACCACCTGGCCCCGCTGGTTCGTCACGGTGACGGTCGCGAACGTCTTGCGGGCCACCTCGTCCCGGGCGGTGATCTCGTACGTGACGGTCACCGTGTCCCCGATGAGCACGGCGCCCGGGAAGCGCACCCGATCGTAGCCGTAGGAGACGATCGTCCCCGGGAGCCCGGCGCACATCTTCGTCGAGGCCTGCGACATGTAGGCGACCATCAGCGCGCCGTGCGCGATCCGGTGGCCGTACCTGGTCGCCTTCATGTACTCCTCGTCGACGTGGTTGGGGCTGAAGTCCCCCGAGATCCCGGCGAAGAGGTAGACGTCCGTCTCACCGACCGTCTTCCGGACGGTCACCCGCTTCCCGAGCGGCAGGGCCGCCATCGCCGCGTCGCCGCTCGCCTGCATCGTCATCTCGATCCTCCTCTCCCGCCCGCGGCCGGCCGCCGGCCGCCGCGCCCGACCGAGGTCCTTCTCGCGGCGATCGCGACCCGGGTCGGCCTCCGAGCGGCCGGCGGGCGCCCGGGTCCCGGCGAGGCTCCGCTCACGAGAGCGGTCCCGCCGCCGAGCGGCGCCGCCAGCGCGGATCGCGTCCCCCCCGGGGCGGTCGCGACCGGCCCGCGCCGCGCGCACGCACGGGCGCCCGACCCCGCCCGCCGCCCTCAGAGCCGGAGCCCGGAGACGACGTATCGCTGGGCGAACAGGGTGACCACCAGCGCGGGGATCATCGCCGTCACGGCGGTCGCGCTCATGAGGTGCCATTCGACCCCCAGCTCGTGGACGAACTGCGCCATGGTGACCGTGAGGAGCGGCGTCCGGCTCCCGGTCAGGATCAGCGCGAACAGGAACTCGTTCCAGGTGAACAGCCAGCACAGGATCCCGAGCGCCACGATGCCCGGGCGGGCCTGGGGCAGGATGATCCGCAGGAAGGCCCCCCAGTGCGAGCAGCCGTCGAGGTACGCCGCCTGCTCGAGCTCCGGCTCCACCCCGTCGAAGAACCCCTTCATCACCCAGCTGAAGAAGCAGACGTGCACCGCCACGTGCGGCAGGAGGAGCCCGAGATAGGTGTCGAACAGGCCAAGCGACTGCGTCAAGAGGTACAGCGGCATGACCCACGTGATGTACGGCACGGTCCGGAACAGGTAGATCGCGGTGAACCAGACCTTGTTGGCGGCCCCCTTGAACCGGGACAGCATGTAGCCGCTCATCACCGTCACCTGGAGCGAGAACACCGTCGCCAGCGTGGCGAGCACCGCGCTGTTGACGAACGACTCCTGGATCTTCGGCGCGGCCCAGGCCTTCCGGAAGTTGGCCAGCGTCAGGTGGGTGCCCCGGTGGACGTAGAAGACCTCCGACTCCGGCCGGAGGGACGTCAGCGTCAGCCAGAACACCGGAAACAGGAACAGCCCGAGGACGCCGAGCAGCACGAGGCCCAGGAACGCGCGCCGCCAGCCGTTGGCCAGCGCCCCCCCGCCGCGCCTCACCGCGAGACCTCGGTGACCCGGCGCAGGCCCCAGTACAGCACCACGCCCACCACCATGATGATCGCCGCCCCGACCAGCGCGGCCGCGGCGCCCCGGTCGAGGTTCAGGAACACGAACGCCTCCTTGTAGGCGTAGATGCTGAACACCTCGGTGGCCCGGCCCGGCTCGCCCTTGGTGATCGTCCACACGGTGTCGAACACCCGGAAGGCGTCGATCGAGCGGATCACGATCGCGACCAGCAGCACCGGGCGGAGGAGCGGGAGCGTCACGTTCCGGAAGACCTGCCACGCGTTCGCCCCGTCCACCCGGGCGGCCTCGAACGGCTCGCGCGGCAGCGTCTCCAGCGCGGCCAGGATGATCAGTACGTAGAACGGCGTCTGGAGCCAGATGTCGGTCAGCACGACGATCCCGAGGCCGAGCCACGGCTTCACCAGCCACGCGACCGGCGGAAAGCCGAGCGCGGTCACGATGACGTTCGCGATCCCGAACTGGTCGTTGAAGATCCACGCGATCATGATCGAGGCGACGACCGGCGCCACCATGAGCGGGAAGACGATCAGCGTGCGGACGACGATCCGGCCCGGGAACGGCCGGTTCAGCAGCATCGCGATCGCGAGCCCGAGCACGACGCCCCCCGTCACCGACGCGATCATGAAGCCGAAGGTGTTCGGCAGGACCACGCCGAGGAACTGTCCGTCGGAGAGGATCCGCGCGAAGTTGCGGAACCCGACGAACGGGTGCTCCTCGTCGGTGAGGGAGAACCGGCGCAGGCTGGCGTCGACTCCCATGAGGATGGGCACCACCTGGAAGACGAGCAGGATGAGCGCGGCGGGCGCGACCAGCGTCGCCACGAAGCGCCGCCGCTCCCGGAACAGCGACGCGGCGGCCTCGCCGCGCGACGGGCCGCCGCCTCCGAGTGTCTCGACGTGGGCGCGGCCGGGCACGGGGCTCAGACCGACCCCGGCCCGGCCGCCGACCGGCGCCGCACGCCTACTTCATCACGTTCGTGAGCTTCTGGGCACCCTCGGCCAGGACCTTGGGGATGTCCTCGCGCCGGCCGATGAGCGCCTTCGACGCGACGTCGGCGAAGGTCGCGTGCACCTCGGGCCACTGCTTGAAGTAGTACGCCGGCACGATGTGGTACGGCGCATCGAGCAGGATCGACTTCACCTGCACGAAGAGCGGGTCCTCCTTCGCCAGCGCCGCCTGGGCCTTGGTGATCGGCGGGATGCCCGCGGCCGACTTCCAGATGTCCCGCTGGACCTCCTCGGTGTCGAGCATCCAGCTCAGGAGCGCCTTGGCGAGCTTCTTCTGCTCCGGCGAGATGGCCTTGGGCACTGCCCAGAACCACGCCGCGCGCCACGCCAGCCCTTTCTTGGTCGAGCTGGGCCCGAGCGGGAAGCGGCCCATCGCGACCTTCCCGGCCACCTTCGAGGCACCCGGGTCGTTGTACTTGCTGTAGAGCGGCGTGTCGTTCATGGTCATGAACGCGTCGCCCGCCATGAAGATCCCGTCCGCCTCCGTCCGCGTGTAGCTCACCAGCGCCGGCGGCGAGATCTTGTGGACGTTGATGTTGTCCCACCAGAACTCGATCGCCTCGCGCGCACACTTCTCGCCGAGCATGCTCTTCCAGCCGTTCTTGGCGAGCACCTCGTTGTCCCGCTCGTTGTACGGCGAGAACAGGTCGCAGTCGTTCGTCCACAGCGACCACAGGAGGGTGAACCAGCTGTGCGGGTACTTGAGCCCGCCGACGAACCCCCACTTGACCTTCCCCTCCTTCTGGAGCCTCTGCGAGACACGGACCAGGTCCGCCCAGGTCTTGGGATACTCGGCCTCCGAGATGAGGTCCTTGCGGTAGAAGAAGACCCCGAGCGTCTCGTTGAATGGGATCGCCGTCGCGGCCTTCTTCCCGTCAGGCTGCTTCCAGAGCATCGCCTGGTCGACCAGGATGTGGCGGTCCATGGCGGCGAGCCCCTTGACGTCCTCGACCGGCTCCATGTAGGCGCCCCAGAGCTGGCCCCAGTCGTCGTTGTGCCAGATGATGTCGTACTCCTGCGACTTGGCGAGGAAGCTGGCGGTGAGCTTCTCGACGTACACCTCGTACGAGATCGGCGTCGGCCTGATCTCCACGCCGTTCATCTCGCCCCACTTCTTCATCCACTTGAGCTGCTGCTCGTGGATCGGGTGGGGCATGTAGGCGATGGAGAGCTTCCCGGCGGCGGCCGTCGGGGCCGCCGAGAGTCCCAGCCACGCCCCCGCGGCCAGCGCGGCGAGGATCCGGAGGCCGTTCGCTCGCAACCTGCTCATGAGGTGCCCTCCTCCCGGTGTGCAGTGGACCTCGATCGGGCGCGGACCGGCGCGGCGTCGGCCCGCGGCCCCCCGCGAGAGCCCCGGGGCGCGCCTGGGGCGGACTCTAGAGGACCGCTCCGCACGTGTCAACGGGCGGGGCGAATGCCGGCGGTCGGCCGCCGGTCACCGGATCGCCGGAGCCGGTACGGTCGCCGCCCCCGCGCGCCGCGACGGCGGCCGCCCGGGGTCAGTGCATCCAGAGCCCGCCGGTGACGTTGATCGCCTGGCCCGTCATGTAGCGCGCCTCGTCGGAGGCCAGGAACGCGACCACGCCGGCCACGTCATCGGGCTCGGCGAGGCGGCCCAGCGGGATCCACCCGATCCGGTCCGTCGACGTGGGGCGGCCGAGCTCCTGCGACTCCCGGTCGACCCGGGCCCGCATCTCCGTGCCGGCCACGATGCCGGGGCACACGGCGTTGACGCGGATGCCGCGCCCGGCCACCTCCTTGGCCAGCGACTGCGTGAGCCCGATCACCGCGAACTTGGACGCGCAGTACGGGCCGAAGTACGGGGCGCCCGCCTTCCCGCTCCAGGAGGCGATGTTCACGATCCCGCCCCGGCCGCGGGCCAGCATGTGGGGCAGCACGGCCCGGCAGGCGAAGAACACCCCGTCCACGTTCACGCGGAACGTGGCGTGCCAGTCTGCGTCGGCGAAGTCCACGATCGCGCCGAGCCGGCAGATCCCCGCGTTGTTGACGAGGAGGTCCACCGAGCCGAGCGCCGCGATCGCATCCCGGACCATGCGGCGGGCCGCCTCTGGATCCCCGACGTCGGCCACCAAGGAGGCAGCGCGTCGGCCGGCCGCCTGCGCCTCCCCGGCGACGCGCTCGGCGCGCCCGGCGTCCACGTCGTTCACGGCCACCGCCCACCCGTCCCGGGCCAGCCGGAGGGCGATCGCCCGCCCGATCCCGCCGCCGGCGCCGGTGACCAGGGCGACCCCGCCCGCCGACGCGGCCATCAGACGACCTTCGCCTCGCGCAGCCGTCGGATCTCCGCGGCCGCGTAGCCGAGCTCGCGCAGGATCTCCTCCGCGTGCTCGCCGGGCATCGGGGGCGGCCGCCGGACCGTGGCCCGCCCCGTCGAGAGCTCGACCGGGAACCGCAGGAGCCGGACACGGCCGGCCACGGGGTGCTCGACCTCGTCCACCGCGTCGGCCGCCTGGAAGGCCGGGTCGGCGAACGCCTCCGCGTGGGTGCGGACGGGCGCCGCCCAGACCCCCCGCGGGACCAGGAGCGCGAGCCACTCCGCGGTCGTCCGGGTGCGGATCACCGGCTCGAGCAGGCGCGCGATCTCCTCGCGGGCGGCGAAGTTGTAGGGCACCTCGGCGTAGGGTGCGAGCGCCGGGAGCTCGAGCGCCTCCTGGAGCACGCGCAGCGGCGACATCGACAGGACGAGCCAGCCGTCGCGCGTCTGGTAGCAGCCGTACGGGCCCGGGTGGAACATGCTGGCCAGGCCGGTCGGGCTCTTCTGGAGGCGCGCGCCGTTGAGGGCGTAGGTCACGATCTCGAGCTGCAGGTCGAGCGCCGCCCGCAGCATGCTGACCTCGACCTGGAGCCCCGCGCCCGTCCGCGCGCGCTCGAGCAGGGCGGCCAGGACGCCGAGCGCCAGCAGCGTGGCGCCGTGCTGGTCGACGACCGCGGTGCCGACCGGCGTGGGGGGCTGCCCCGCGCGCCCCGAGATGCTGGCCAGGCCCGAGAGGGCCTGCAGGAGGAGGTCCTGGCCCGGCCGGTCGCGGTACGGGCTCGACTCGCCGTACCCGGACGCCGAGACGTAGACGAGGCGCGGGTTCCAGGCCCGCACCGTCTCCCACCCGAGCCCGAGGCGCGCCATGACGCCCGGGCGGAAGTTCTGGACCAGCACGTCGGCGCTCTCGACGAGCCGCCGGGCCACCCCGAGCCCGTCCGGGTGCTTGAGGTCCAGGCTCAGGCTGCGCTGGTTCCGGTGCGTGGAGAGGAAAAAGGCGCTCACGCCGTTCAAATACAGGTCGGCGCCCGCCCAGTTCCGCTCCCAGAGCGTGCCCCCCGGCGGCTCGATCTTGATCACGTCGGCGCCCAGGTCGGCCAGGAACTGGACCCCGGAGGGGCCGAGGAGGAACTGGGTGAAGCTCAGGACGCGGACGCCCGCGAGCACCGCCAGCGGCGGACGGTCGTCCATCCCGGGGGCGGTCATTCCGCGCGCGAGCGGCCGGCGGCGAGGAAGCGGTCCATGGCGGCGCGCGGCTCGCCGGTCGTGTAGGCGCGGGCGAACGCGTCGACCGACTCCGTCATCGCCGTGTCGAGGTCGGTCCGGCGCCAGCGGGCGAGGAGCGCCTTCTGGAGGCGGACGGCCTCCGCCGGCAGGGTCAGGAACCGGTCCACCCAGCGGGCGACCTCCGCATCGAGCTCCGCCTCCGGCACCGCGCGGTTGACCAGACCCCACCGCTCGGCCTGAACCGCGTCGATCGACTCGCCCCCCAGCAGGAGCTCCGCGGCGCGCCCCCAGCCGACCAGCCCGGGCAGGAGCACCGCGTGAATCACCGAGGGGATGCCGACCCCGACCTCCGGCATGCCGAGCCGGCACGACGCCGCCGCGATCCGCAGATCGCAGCCCAGCGCCAGCTCGAGCGCCCCGCCGAGGGCATGGCCGTGGAGCCGGGCGATCGTCGGCACCGGGAGCGACTCGATCGCCGCGATCGCCGCACGGAGTCGCTGGATGAACGCGCGAGCGCCGGCGGGATCGAGGTCCCGCATTGTCCGGACGTCCACGCCGGCGGAGAACGCCCGGCCCTCGCCCGCCAGCACGACCACCCGCACGCCCGCCTCGGCGGCCACCCCGCGCACCGCGGTGTCGAGCGTGCCGATGAGGTCGGGCGTGAGCACGTTGAGCGGCGGACGGGCGAGCGTGACACGCGCCACCCCGTCCGCGCGGGCGACGACGAGCCCGGTCACGGGCCGGTCAGTAGCGGGGCACGCCCGGGTCGACCTCCACCGCCCACGCGTCGATGCCGCCGCGCAGGTTGATGGCCGCCACCCCCTGGCGCCGGAGCCACTGGACGACGGCGGCCGCCCGGATCCCGTGGTGGCAGTAGACGACGACCTCGCGGCCGGGATCGAGCTCGCCGACCCGCGCCTCCAGCTCGTTCATCGGGATCAGGCGCGAGCCCGGGATCGCCGCCAGCTCGTGCTCCCAGGGCTCGCGCACGTCCAGCAGCGCCGGCGCACCCCGCGCCTGCAGGCGCTCCTCGAGCTCCCGGGGTGCGATCTCCGCGTAGCCCTCCACGAGCCGGGAGTGTACCGCGCGGTCACGCGCGCCGCCAACCGGCGCCGCGACCATCGCGATCCCTCGGGGCGCGACGGTCGACCCGAGCGCCGCCGCCCGGCGGCCGGTCCGGCGTCACGGACCCTCGCCGCGTGGGTCGCGGGGGGCGCGGCGCTACGGGTCAGGACGCGCGCGAGGACCCAGGCCGCCGGCGCGCAGGCGGCGACCCTGCGACGCGGCCCGGCGCCGGCTCACGCCGGCGGCGCCTGCTCGAGGAGCTCGGCCAGCGGCTCGCGATGCGGGAACACGCCGAACCCGCCGCCGGTGTGGACGAAGAGCACGCGGCGGCCGAAGCGCCCCGGCGCGCGGCGTGCCGTCTCCCGCAGCGCGAGAAAGGCCTTGGCCGTGTACACCGGATCCAGAAGGAGCCCGGATCCGGCGGCCGTCCGGACGACTTCGCGGAGCTCCTCCGGGCGCACCGCGGCGCGCCCGTCGCCCTGGAAGCCGTCGAGGAGCCCGATCGCGTCCCGGTCGAGCTCGATCTCGCGGCCGAGCCGGGCCGCGGCCTTGTGCGCGGTCGCCCACACGTGGGCGCGGATCGTGTCCGCGTCGAACGCGACCGGCACCCCCCAGAGCGTCGCGCGGAGCCCGAACAGCGCCCGGCCGAGGTGGAGGCCGGCCAGGCTCCCGCCGCTCCAGGCGGCGATCACGATGGCGTCCGGCTCCGGCATCTCGCCGGCCGCCACCTGCTCCTGGAGCTCCTGGACCGCAGCCGCATAGCCGAGGGCCCCGAGCTCGTTGGAGCCCGACTCGGGGATCACGTACGGGCGCCCGCCCGCCGCGCGGACGTCCTCGACCAGGCGCGCGAAGAGCGCCTCGGGGCGATCCACCGCCTCCGGCGGGACGAACACGGTGCGGGCCCCGAACAGCCGGGCGAGGAGGAGGTTGCCATCGGGAACCGCGGGCGCCTCGCCGCGCAGCCCCAGCACGCACCGGAGCCCCAGACGCGCGGCGATCGCCGCGGTCGCCCTGGCGCAGTTCGACTGGAGCGCCCCCACGGTGACGAGGGTGTCCGCGCCCTGGCCCAGGGCCTCGTGGACGAGGTACTCGAGCTTGCGGATCTTGTTGCCGCTCTCGGCGAACCCGGTCAGGTCGTCGCGCTTGACGTACAGCTCGATGTCGAGGGCCGCACCGAGCCGCGGCAACGCCTCGATCGGAGTCGGTGCGGCGGCGAGCCGGAGGCGCGGCCCGAGCGGACTGCCCATCGTCCCGAGGCTACCGCGCGGGGCGCCTCCGGCTCCACGAAAAACAACGGCCCGGGTCTGGAACCCGGGCCGGTCGCGCGATCGCGGAGCCTGTCGTCAGCGGCAGCTCTGGGCCCAGTACCCCGGAACCCACTGGTACCCGTTCCAGTACGTGTCCACCCAGTATCGCGAGCACACCGGCACCGGCTGGTACACGACCGGCGGCGCCACGTACACCGGGGCGGGCTGGTAGACGACCGGCGGAGGCGCGACGTACACCGGAGCCGCGGTCACGATGCGTGGGGCCACGAGACTGCCCACCACGAGCCCGGTGACGCCCCCCAGGACGACCCCGCCCCAGAACCGCCCACGCGCCTCGGCCGGCCGCGGAACGGCGAGCACCGCGCCGAGGAGCCCCACGATCAGGACCCCTGCAATCACCGCCTTGGTGAGCTTCATCTCCGTGGCCCTCCTCTGAGCCGTTCTACTTACCGTCGCCTGCTTCGACGCCCACACGGACGGCGCTATTCCGGATCGTCGCTCCCCAGGACGCCGAGCCGACGACGGCACCGCGGCCGCAGCCGTCAAGAAAGCGGACAGCCGCGCGGGCCCGACGGCCTGGTTGCAGGTCGTCAGCTGGCGCCCAGCAGCCGGGCGACCCGGTTCACGTCTCGCGGCGCCACCCAGAGGATCGCGCCGAACCGCCCGGCGCCGGCGACCACGGCGTCGCTCGCCGTGACGTTGACCTTCGCCGCGGCCAGCTTCGCGAGGAGGTCGGCCATGACCCCCGTGCGATCGTCGCCCTCGATCAGGAAGGCGGTCTTGGGCCCCGTCAGCTTCCAGCCCGCCTTCCGCGCGGCCGCCCGGAACGCGGCGGGATCCTCCGGGACGAAGTCGAGCTGGGCCCGGCGGCCGGCGGGGAACCCGGAGAACGCGAGCAGGTTGACGCTGGCGGCCCGCAGCGTCTCGAGCGCCCGGGCGCCCTCCCCGGGCCGGTCGGGCGCGGTGATGTAGAAGTACTGGACTCGCCGGACTTGCTCGGCCATGGCGTCACCTCCTGCCGCGCGCGCGGCTCAACCAGCGGGCCCTCGGGTCGTCGCGGTCGCCACGGTACGCGACGCGCGCGCGCACCGTCAAGCCGCGGTCCATGGTCTCGGGCCGGTGCTGCGGGAAGCCCGGCGCCCGCGAAGCCATGGCCCACGCCGGGTGAACGGTTCGGGCGGAGGGCCCGTCCAAAGCGTCCGGGTGGAAGCGTTCCGCCGAGGAGGAGGATTCCGGATGCAGCGAGGACAGAGGAACTGGCCCCTGGCCGCCGGCGTCCTGAGCGGCCTCATGATCCTGGCTGGCGGCATGGTTCCGGGCGAGGCGCACCCCGGTCGCCGGCCGGCGCAGATGGAGCGCCAGTCGCTCCAGGCGCAGCTCGGACTCACCGCGGACCAGGTGCGGGCGATCCGGGAGGTCCACGCCCGCCATCGCCCGGTGATGCGGGAGGCGGCCCGGGTGCTCCGGGATGCGCGCCGCGCGCTCCGGGCGGCCGCCCTGAACGACGCCGACGACGCCGCGCTCGCCGCTCAGAAGGCGGAGGTGCAGCGCGCGGCGGGGCGCCTCCTCGACGAGCGCATCCAGACGCTCCGGGAGATCGCATCCATCCTCACCCCCGAGCAGCGCGCCGAGCTCCAGCAGCTCCGGCAGCACGGGGACCGGCGCCGCCGGGCGCCGATGGCGGGGTAACGGGGCCGGCCTCAGGCCTCCCGGCTCGCCGTGTACGGGCAGACCTGGCTGAACGCGCAGTAGCGGCAGGCCTGGTACGACGGGGTCGCGGTGAAGCGCCGCGCGCGGATCCCCGCCGCCGCGGCGCGCACCGCCTCGGCGGCCTCGGCCGCGTCGGCGTCCGTGGGCACGTGCCGGCCGGTCAGGCCCGACTCCAGGAATCGCAGCTCGACCCGGGCCGGCAGGCGGCCGGCGAGCTCGCGCCAGACCAGCGCGTAGAGCTTCAGCTGCAGGCTGGCCGCCGCCCGGGCGTCGCCGTGCTCGGGCAGTCGGACGTCCGACGACTTGTAGTCGATGATGACCGGACCCTCGTCCGTCTCGTCGACCCGGTCCCAGCGCCCTCGGAGGCGAGTCGGCGCCTCGGCATCCCGGAGGGCGATCGCGAACTCCCGCTCCACGAAGGTCGGGCGCGTCCCGGTCGCCTCCTCCTCGTGCCAGAAGCGCGTCAGCGCCTCGCGCCCGGCGGCCTTCCGCGCCGCCTCGTGCGCCCAGGTCAGGAACCCCTCGTTTCGCCACTCCTCGTCGTAGGTCCGTAGCAGGTCGTCGAGCGACGTGTAGAGCCCGGCCGTCCGGCGGCGGAGGTAGTGCTCGACGACCCGGTGGAGCGTCTCGCCGTACACCACCGTGTGGTGGCGCCGGATCGGGACCCGCAGGACGTGGACGTAGCGGTACTTCAGGGGACACGTCTCGTAGTCGTCGACCTGGCGGTGGGAGAGCTCGAGAACCGCGTCCGGCGGGAGCGGCGCCTCGCGGTCGGCTCCCTCCATCGCCGGCGCGGCGAACCGGTGGAGCTCCTCGAGCGCGGTCTGCTTCAGCGGACGGGCCGCGTCGGGCGGGAGGTCGAGCGCCTCCAGGACGAACTGGCTGACCTTTCGGGCGCTGCGTCCGCCGTAGTCGCGGGCCGACGTGAGGTAGAGCGCCTCCCGCGCGCGCGTCATCGCCACGTAGAAGAGCCGCCGCTCCTCCTGGAGCCGGGCGTCCGGGGACGACGGGCGGTCGCGAACCAGCGCATCCGGCAGCTCGATGAGGTCGCCCCGGCTCGGCCACGGGAAGCGCCCCTGGACCAGGGCCACGACGAACACCACCGGGAACTCGAGGCCCTTCGCCTTGTGCACCGTGAGGACCCGGACCGCGGGCCCGTCCGCGTCGGCCTCGGCCACCGCCGGATCCTCGCCCGCTTCGATCAGCGCGTCCAGGTGGCGGACGAACTCGCGGACGTGGTCCCGCGGCAGCACACGGGTCGCCTCCTGGACCCGCCGGAAGAAGCGCGCCACGTTCTGGACCTCAGCCTCCTCGCGAGGCGTGCTGGCCCGTGACATCCGGGCCAGCCAGCCGCTGTCGGCCAGGAACCGGTAGAGGAGCTCGCCCGTTCCGAGCTCGGCCGCGAGACTCATGTAGCGCTCGAGCTCCTTCACGAGTCGGCGGATCGCCTCCGCGCCCGCCGCCGAGACGCCGTCGCGCTGGTCCGGGACGTCGTCGAGCCCCCGCAGGACGTCGAACAGCCACCGGTTCCGCCGGTCGGCCACCGCGCCGCAGCGCGCCAGGTCCACCGCGGGCACCGCGAACAGGGGCGAGGCCGCCAGCGCGTAGAGGCTCACCGAGTCGTCGGGGTGCGCGACCGCGCGCAGGAACGTGATGCACAGGCGGACCTCGGGGCGGCCGTACAGCCCCTGGTTCCCGGAAAACGTCCACGGGATCCCGCGGAGGTTCAGGGACCGGAGGAACGGATCGGCGTCGGCGTTCGCGCGAACCAGGATCGCGAAGTCCCGGTAGGCGCGGCGGCCGCTCTGGACCGCGTCGGCGATCCGGCGGGCGACGTCGTCCGCCTCCTGGGTGACGGTGTCGAACGCCAGGTGCACCGGCTCCGGCCCCGGGCCGGCGACCGAGACCAGCCGCTTGTCGATCCCGTGCGCCGCCTCCAGCCGCTCGGGGTCGTTGTGGCGGATGAGGCGGTAGGCGGCGTCGAGGAGCCGCTGGCCGGATCGGTAGTTCTCCACCAGCACGACGCGCCGGGCATCGGGGTAGGTCGCGCCGAACCCGAGGATGTTCCCCATCGACGCGCCGCGGAACCGGAAGATGGCCTGGTCGTCGTCCCCGACGACCGTCACGTTCCGGTGCCCCTGCGCGAGCAGCTTCACGAGCTCGAACTGGGCGTGGTTCGTGTCCTGGAACTCGTCGACGAGGATGTACCGGAACCGGCGCTGGTAGTGGGCCAGCACGTAGGGCCGCTCCCGCAGGAGCCGCAGCGCGAGGAGGATCTGGTCGCCGAAGTCGACCAGCCCCTCGCGGGTCATCAGGTCGCGGTAGGCCGCGTACGCCCCCGCGAGCTCGCGCGTGCGGCTCGCGAGGTCGCGCCGCTCGGGGTCGTCCGGGTGCGCCGCGGCGGCGGCCGCGACCGCCTCGGCGTGCGCCAGGTAGTCCTCGGGCGAGACGTCCTCGTCCTTGGCGCGTCCGAACAGGCCGGCCAGCGCCTGGAGGTGGCGCGTGGGCTCCCCGAGCGGTCGGAAGTGGTGGAGCGGGAGCTGGAACAGGCGGGCGCGGAGGAAGAGCACCTGCTCCGCCCGATTCAGCACCCGGAACGCCGGCGTGAGCCCGAGCTCGAGCGCGTGCTCGCGCAGCAGCCAGTCCCCGAAGGCGTGGAACGTCGCGATCCGGACGTCCGCGTAGCCGTACGGGACCAGGACGTCGACGCGCTCCTCCATCTCGAGCGCGGCCTTGTCGGTGAACGTGAGCGCCAGGATCTCCTCGGGCCGGGCCCGCCGGCTGGCGATCAGGTGCGCGATGCGCCGGGTGAGCACGGTCGTCTTGCCCGTGCCGGCGCCGGCGACGATCAGCAGGGGGCCGCGGTCGTGGGTGACGGCAGCGACCTGGGCGGGGTTGAGCCCGTCGAGGATCCGGCGGGCCGCGTCGTCGGTGGCGTCGCCGGCGCTCGGCGGAGCGGGCAGTGCGGCGTAGGACACGCCAGATCTTAGCGTCGGGCCAGGGCCCGCGACAACCGTGCGCGCCGGTCCGCCGCCACGGACCTCGCGTGGGGGCGGAAGCGGCGACCGGCCGTCACGCCGCCGTGGCCCGGCCCCGCCACCGCGCGCTCCGCCCGGGAGCCGAGCCGGCGGCCCTCGGGGCCGCGTCACGGCCTGGCCCCGGCCGCGGGGGCGCCGGACGGCGTCGGCGCCCCGCGACCGGAGCGGACGAGCGGTCAGCGGCCGTAGACGGGCGTCAGCCAGCTCCGGTAGGCGGGCTTCTCCCCCCGCACCACGGCGAAGTAGCACGCCTGCATCGCGCGGGTGAGCGGCCCGGGCTCCTGCCCGGTCCCGAGCGGGAGCCGGTCGATCGAGAGCACGGGGGTGATCTCCCACCCGCTGCCGCACAGGAAGACCTCTTCGGCGAGGTACAGCTCGGTGCGATCGATCTCCCGCTCGACCGGGGTCTGGCCGAGCTCGGTCCGGAAGAGCTCGAGCAGCGTCGCCCGCGTGACCGACTCCAGGATGTCCGCCGTCACCGGCGGCGTTGCCGGGACCCCGTTCCGGACGATGAAGCAGCACGCGCCCGGCGCCTCGGCGAGCTTCCCGCGGCCGTTGAGGAGCAACGCGCCCTCGTAGCCGTTGGCGCGCGCCTCCAGCATGGCCAACCGGCCGTTCTGGTAGTTGGCCGAGCACTTGATGCGGGGCGGCATCGTCCCGTCCGCGATGCGGGTCCAGGACGAGACCCCGACCGCGATCCCCGGCCGCTCGGTCACCTTGCGGGGGCGCGCGTCGACCGCCAGCCCGACGGGGCCGGTCGCGTCGAGGTCGCCGTCCGCGGCGATGTAGGCGGTCTGGCGAATGTGGACGTCCGTCCGGACCTGGTTCTTCCGGAGCACGTCCAGCACCGAGCGGGTCAGCTCCTCCCGGGTCAGCGAGTGCGCCATCCGCATGAGACGCATGGACCCGAAGAGCCGGTCGATGTGCTCGGGGAGGCGGAACACGTAGAGCTCCTCGTGCGCCGGGTTCCAGTACGCGCGGAGCCCCTCGAACACCGAGGCGCCGTACTTGACCGCGGCGGACTGCACGTGGATGCGCGCCTCATCGTACGGCACGAGCTCTCCATCGAGGTACACGAACCGGCTGGTGGTCACGTCTTTTCCTCGCTTTCCCCGCTCTCCGCAGGCCCCCGCGGCGCCCGCCGCGGGCGGGCCCGGGAAGCGGGCCAGAGGTCGCTTGGGCCCGGCCCCCCGCGGCGCCGGGCACGGTCGCTCACCGTCGGATCCGGGGATCCGGCTGTGCGAGCAGCTCCTCCAGCTCGCCCCGCCGGATCACCGCGACGTCGCCCCACATCGTGCACTTCAGCGCGGCCAGCGCGGTCCCGAGGTCCTGGGCGCGCTGCGCGTCGCCGCTCGTCAGCCAGCCGTGGAGGAAGCCCGCCGCGAACGCATCCCCCGCCCCGACCCGGTCCGCGACGGCGTCCAGCGCGTAGAGGCGCGACGGCCGCGAGGGCCGCTCGGCGAGCACGACCGAGCCCTGGTCCCCGAGGGTGAGCGCGACGATCGCCTCGGGGGCGAGCGTCCGGAGGTCCGCGGCGACGCGCTCGGGCTCGCCGGCGGCGCCGAACACGCGGCGGGCGTCGTCGACCCCGACGAACAGCAGGCCGACCCGCTTCAGCACGGGCTCCAGGTACGCGCGGGCGGCGTCCGGCGTCCACAGGGCCGCGCGGTAGTTCACGTCCAGCGAGACCAGGGCGCCGCGCGCGCGCCCCTCCTCGAGCGCCCGCTCGAACAGCCGCCGCGGCCGCGGCCCCAGCGCGGCAGTCACCCCGGTCAGGTGGACGACCCGGGCCCGGGCGAGGCGGGCCCAGTCCACCTCGCCGTCGTCGAGCGTCGAGAACGCGGATCCCTGCCGGTCGTAGACGACGCGGATCGGCCGGGGCGCGACCCCGTACTCGATGAAGTAGGTCCCGATGCGGCTCCCCTCCCGCCAGACCACGTGCTGGACGTCGACGCCGTGGCCGGCGAGCTCCCGCCCGAGCCGCTCCCCCCAGACGTTCGTGGGGAGCGCGGAGATCCAGGCGGTCCGGTGGCCGAGCCGCGCCAGCGCGCAGAGGACGTTGGCCTCCGTCCCCCCGTACGAGACGTCCAGCGCCCGGGCCTGCTCGAGTCGCGTCGGCGGCGGCGCGGCCAGCCGGAGCATGACCTCGCCCGGCGCGACCACGTCGTAGGCCGGGCCGCCGGCGTCCACCCTCAGGCCCCGGCCGCCCGCGCCGGGCCATCCCCGAGCGCTTCCGGGTTGACGCAGTGACGGGGCCGCTCCCCGCGGAGCACCCGGACCGCCTCCTCGGCCGCCCGCCGCTTGAGGTCCGAGCGGCCCTCCTCCGAGTACCAGGCGGCGTGGGGCGTCACGATCACCTGCTCCATCCGGAGGAGGGGGCTTGCCGGGTCGATCGGCTCCTGCTCGAGGACGTCGAGGCCGGCCCCGGCCAGCGTGCCCATCCGGAGCGCCTCGACCAGCGCGCCGGTGTCCACGATGCCGCCCCGGGCGGTGTTGATGAGGACGGCGCTCGGGCGCATGCGGGCGAGCGTCTCGGCGTTCAGGAGATGCCGCGTGTCCGGGGTGAGCGGACAGTGGATCGTGACGTAGTCGGAGTCGGCCAGGAGGCGTTCCAGCCCGACCGGCTGGACGCCCGGCGGGAACGCGGCCACGTACGGATCATACCCGAGCAGCCGCACGTCGAACCCGCCGAGCTTCCGGGCGACCGCGCTGCCGATCCGACCGCACCCGATCAGGCCGACCGTGCGACCGGCCAGCCGCGCGACGGGGCCGACCCGGAAGACGTCCCAGGCTCCCGCCCGGGTCTGCCGGTCCAGGCGGACCAGCTTGCGAGCCAGCGCGAGCAGGAGCGCGACCGCGTGGTTCGCGACCTCGTCCGTGCCGTAGTCGGGCACGTTCACCACCGGGACTCGGTGATCGGTGGCCGCGGCGACGTCGATCCCGTCCACACCGACGCCGTAGCGGACCACGACCCGGAGCCGCGGGAGCCCCCCGAAGACGCGACGCGTGAGGGCGCCGTACTGGACCAGCAGCCCGTCGGCCTCGCCGCAGCGCTCCAGGTACTCGGCCTCGCTCCGCGCCGGCACGATGGCGTGCCGGACCCCGCTCCGCGCGAAGACGTCCTCCTCTTCCTGGATGTTCGCGTGGTCGAGGCCGCAGATCAGGACGAGCGGGGACGCGGGCGCCGTCGCCATCGCGGCGACCGGGTCAGGGGACGGGCCGCGCGGACCGGCGGGACGCGCGCGGCACGGGCTATCCGCGCGTCATCGGCCGCCCGCAGCAGACCTTCGGCACGGGCGCCGTCTTGAGGCAGCGCGGACAGTAGTAGCCGGGCATGGCACCTCCGCGGCTCGCGGCCGCTCGACGCTGGCGCGCTCATGATACCGGCCGCGTCCCGACGCTGCAACGAGCGACGCTTGACCGCCGGATGGCGCGCCCGTACCGTAACGCCCCGTGCCCCAGGCTGCTGGCCTCTCGCCGGTCGCACCGCCGGTCGGGGGCGTCATCTTCGACTTCGGCGGGGTGCTGGCGGACATGCGCTGGGACGTCGCCGCCCAGCTCGAGGCGGCGCACGGCCTGCCGCGCCACTCCCTCCTGGAGACGCTCTACCGTACCGAGCTCTGGCGGGAGATCGAGCGCGGCCGCGGCGAGCTGGCCGCGTGGCGGGCCGACGCCCACCGGCTCCTGGAGGCCCGCGCGGGCGGGCCCCTGCCCGCCCTCCACGACGCCTGGCTCGCCGCCCGCCAGCTGATCCGGCCGAACCTCGCACTGGCCCGGCGGCTCCGGCCCGCCTACCGCACGGCGATCCTCTCGAACGCCGACCTCACGCTCCGCGGCCGCCTGCGCGAGCTCGCGATCGACCATCTCTTCGACACCGTCGTGTCGTCCGCCGAGGAAGGGCTCGCCAAGCCCGAGCCCGCCATCTACCGCCTCGCCGCCGAGCGGCTCGGGCTCGACGTGACCGCCTGCGTGTTCATCGACGACCACGAGGACAACGTGCGGGCCGCCGAGGCGGTCGGGATGCGCGGGGTCCTCTACCGGGTCGACCGGGATCCGGACCTGGCCGCGCGCCTGGCGGCGCTCGGGGTCGTGCCCGGACAGCCGCCTCATGCGGCCAGCCGTTTGTGAGGGCATCGCGGGCGGCGGGGCGTCATGCCCGGACCGTGGCCGCGTGCCGGCCGCCCCACGGCGGGGCAGCCGCGCGCGCTCAGCCGCCGAGCTCGGCGGCGAGGTCCAGTCGCCAGCGGTCGCGGGCGGCGAGCACGCGCACGCCGGTCTCCCGCGACAGCGCCTCGGCCAGCTCCCACGGACGGGCGCGCAGCATCGTCAGGCCGAAGTGCGTCAGGACGGCCAGCCGGGGGCGGATCGTGCTCACGAGACGCCGGGCGTCGGGCAGCGCCAGGTGGATCTCGTCCCGGGGCTCGCGGTAGACGACGTTGAGGATGAGGAGGTCGGCGCCGAACGCCGCCTCGAGCTCGGGAAAGTACCCGGTGCACGCGATGAGCGCCACCGTGAACCGCCGCCCCACGAACCGGAGGCCGTACGTCTCGACCGGGTGCTTGAGCCGGAGCGGCGTCTCGAGCACCGGCGCGGCCCCGTCGCCGAGCGGGTACCGGCCGCCGGCCTCGAGCACCTCGGTCGCACGCGGGTAGCTCCGGACGTAGCGGAGGATCACCGGGTCCTCGTCGTACGCGTCCCGCGGCGCCAGCACGACGCCGCGGCGCCTCGTCCCACCCTGGGTCATCGCCTCGATCATCGCGTTCACATCGCCGGAGTGGTCCAGGTGCTTGTGGGTGAGGACCACGGCATCCAGCGCCGAGGGGTCGAGGTTGAGGGTCCGCGCGCGGGCGTGGACCAGCGCGCCGGGCCCGGGGTCGACGCAGACGCGGACGCCGTCCAGGAGGACCCACACCCCGCCGGTCGCCCGGGCCTGGAAGGCGGTCGTCATCCGCCCGCCGCCAGAGCCGACGAACACGACCTGGTCGCCGTCGTGGATCGCCGGCGCGGGCGGCACGGTCGCGGCGCCCGTCAGGGCGCGTGGATCTCGGACGCCGCCCGGAGGTCCGAGATGAGGCCGCGGGCGGCCGGCGGCTCGTCGGGCTCGGCCGCCGCGGGCCCCTCGCCGCCGACCGGCCTCGCGCGCGTGACCTGGTCGCGGAGCTTGCAGAACGCGCAGACCTCGCCGGTGGTCGCCTGCCCGCACCGCACGCACTCGACCAGGGCCACCGCCTCCCGGCCCTGGAAGAGCGGCCGACCCCGGTCCAGGAAGCCCTGGACGAACATCGCCTTCGAGCCCGGCGAGGCGTCCTCCAGCCGGTTCAGGAGCTCCTTGTGGGTGAGCGAGGTCGCGCCCCGCGCGAACGGGCACTCCTCGACGATGTAGTCGATCCCGCGGAGGAACGCGTAGGCGGCCGTCTCCCGCTCGCTGGTCCGGAACAGCGGCTTGACCCGCCGGGCGAGCTTCGGGTGGGTGGCCTCGAGGACCGGCGCCTGGCGGGCCAGCGCCGACTCCTCCCACCGGAGGGTGGATCCGAGGAGCGTCGCCGCTTCGTCGTCGAGGTTGTGTCCGGTGGCGACGACGGGGAAGCCGCCCTCGAGGGCGGCGCGGTTCAAGATGTAGCGCTTGGACAACCCGCACGCCGAGCACGCCGGCCGCCGCGTCGCCTCCTTCACGCCGGGGATGCTCGCCCCGGTCTCATCGGCAACCCGCACCACGCGCAGCGAGAGGCCGCGCGCGGCCGCGAACTGCTCGCACCGTGCCCGGGACGCCCGGGAATACTCGAGGATGCCGAGGTCGATGTAGAGGCCGGTGGTGCGGTACCCGGCGTCGTGGAGCACGTCCCAGAGCGCGAGCGAGTCCTTGCCCCCCGAGACGGCGACCAGCACCGGCTCGTCGTGGCGGAGCATCCGCCACCGCCGGATGGTCTCGAGGACGTGATGACGGAAGAAGGCCAGGTAGTCCGGGCCGCAGAACGCGGTGTTGTGGCGCCGCAGCTCCAGCACGGCCCGGCCGCCGCACTTGCGGCACTTCACGGGCCCCCTCCGGAGATCACCGGGCGGAGCTCGAGCACGTCCTCGTCGGCCACGACCTCGTCGGCGGTCAGCAGCTCGTGCCCGCGGATCACCAGCACGGTCTCCGGGAGGACACCGAGCTCGGCAAGCACCTCGCGCACCCGCCGCCGGCCCCGGACGTCCACCTCGCGCGCCTGGTTCCGCAGGATGACCTTCATCGCCGTGGATTTTTCACTATAGCATCGGCCGGCGGTGCGCCGGGTGGAGGCGCGCCGGAGCCCCGGGCGGTCAGGCGAGGTGGAGCGCCAGCTGCTCCTCGTCCAGGTACCGCGCCCGCACCTTCGGGGCACCCCGCTGGAGGCTGAACGGCTCGAACCCGCAGGCGCGGTCCAGGCGGCGGGCGGCCTCGTTCCCGACCACCACCCGAAGCCGGAGGTGCTCGGGCCCCGACCAGGTCCTCGCGCTCGCGAATCGCCGCCTGGACCAGCTGCCGCCCGATCGCCCGCCCGCGCCTCGGCCCGGATCTCCTCGACCGACTCCGGCTCCTCGACCGCGCGCCCGAACGCCTCGGGATGCTCCCGCAGCGCCCGCGATCGCAGGCGCGCGATCGCAGGCGATGGTAGGCCTCCGCATCGGCCTCGGCCAGCCGGCGGATCACCGCGTGGCCGGCCCCCGGCCCGGCCCGCTTCTCCGGCTCGGCCGCGGCGGCCCCCGCCGCGGCGCGGCACCGGCGGGACGGAGCGACGAGCTCGACGGCCGGACCTCCGAGAGACTGCCGGAGGCGCCTCCGCGGAGAAGTCGGCCGATGCGCGGGACGCGGCGCCAGGCGAGGGCGGGCCGGCAGCCCGGGGACGGCGACGCTCAGCTGCTCTCGGCGCGGCGGACCACCCGGCGCGCCTTCAGCTCGTGGCGGGGGAGCGTCCGGGCCGGCACCGCGGCGACCTCGACCCGGATGCCGAGGTCCCGGCGCACCGCCTCCGCGACGTGCTCGAGCGTCTGGGCGGCCGCCGCCCCCGCGCCGCTCCCGTCCAGCTCCAGCAGGAGTCGCAGCTCGTCCAGCGCGCCCCGGCGGAACACCTCGATCTGGAACTCGCTGACCGTGGCGAACCGCCGCACGATCCCCTCGAGGGCCGAGGGGAACACGTTGATGCCGCGGACGGTCAGCATGTCATCGACCCGGCCCAGGATGCCGCCCTCCAGCCGCGCGAACGTTCGGCCGCAGGCGCACGGCGCCGCCGCCAGCCGCACCCGGTCCCCCGAACGGTAGCGCAGGACGGGCGAGCCCCAGCGGCCGAGGTTCGTCAGCGTGAGCTCGCCGACCTCGCCAGGCGCGACCGGGCGACCGCTGTCCGGATCCAGCACCTCGGCGACGAACTCCAGCTCGTTCACGTGCAGCCCGGCCTGGGCCACGCACTCGAACGCGTAGGCCCCCACCTCGGTCATCCCGGCGTGGTCGTACGCCCGGGCGCCCCAGAGCGCCTCCAGCCGCGCCCGGACCGCGGCGATGCCCGCCCCCGGCTCCCCGGCGTGGACCGTCACCCGGACCGGGAGCGCGCACGGATCCAGCCCCTGCGCGCGCGCGACGTCGGCCAGGTGCAGCGCGTAGGAGGGCGTGCACACGAGCGCGGTGGCGCCGAGCTCGCGCATCGCGTGGAGCCGCAGCGCGGAATCCTGCCCACCCCCGGGGATCGCCAGCGCCCCGAGCGCCCGCGCGCCCTCGAACCCCGCCCAGAACCCCACGAACAGCCCGAACGAGAACGGGAAGAAGAGGCGGTCGCCCGGCCCGAGCCCGGCCGCGCGGAACACGCACGCCCAGCAGCGCGCCCACCACTCCCACGACTCCTCGGTGTCCAGCCAGCGAATCGGCGGCCCGGTGGTGCCGGAGGTCTGGAACACGCGGAGGTAGCGCTCGAGCGGGTACGTGCGGTTCGTGCCGAACGGCGGCGCGGCGGCCTGATCGGCCGCCAGGTCCGCCTTCGCGAGCCGCGGCAGCCGGGCGAAGTCGTCCCAGGAGGCGAGATCCCGGGGGTCGCGGAGGCCGGCCGCCTCGAGCCGCCGGCGCCAGAACGCGTTCCCCGCCCAGAGCGCGTCCAGGCCGCGCGCCAGGCGAGCCCACTGCCAGCCGCGGATCGTCTCCGGGGCCGCCGTCTCGCGCACCCGGTCGAGGAAGGGGACCGGTCCCGTCACACGCGGAGCCTCCCGGCCAGCACCGTGACCGCCTGCCCGCCCACGCGCACGCGAGTGGCGCGGGCGCCGCTCCCATGGACCTCGACCGCCAGCCGCCCGGGCCGGCCGAGGAAGTCGCCCTGCTCGGCGCGGAACCGCGCCACGCCGTCGACGCGGCCGAGGACGCCGGCATCCCAGAGCCAGACGCCGAGCGCCGCGTGCACCGACCCGGTGGCCGGATCCTCCGGGATCCCAAGGTGCGGCGCGAAGAACCGGCTGTGGGTGAATGCCCCGCGCTCGCGGCTCGCGCGCGCCGTCAGGCAGACCCCCCGCCACCCCCGCTCGCGGGCGGCCCGGGCGAGCCGCTCGGGCTGGGGGGCGACGGCCCCGAGCGCCTCCAGCCCCGCGACGGGCACCAGGAGGTCCGCCTCGGAGGTCCGCGCCGCCGCCGCCCACGTCGCCACCGCCGCCCCGGGAACGCCGAGCGCGGCGAGCGCCGCGTCCACGTCGGCCGGCTCGGCGGGCGCCCAGCGGGGGCAGTCGGGCTCGAACCACACCGTGGCGCCGGGGGCATCGGGCGGCTCGACCGTCACCAGGAGGCGGCGGGCCGGCGTGGCGCACGCGAGCCGGCCGCCCCGGATCTCTCCGCGCGCGGCGAGGGCGTGGCCGGCCGCGATCGTCCCGTGGCCGCAGAGGGAGAGCTCGACGCCCGTCGGCGAGAACCACCGGAGGCCGCGGTCGGCGTCCGGCGCCGGGCCGACGAACGCGGTGGCCGGGCGCGCCAGCTCGGCCGCGATCGCCCGCATCGTGGCGGGTTCGAGCGGGTCGGGGTGGAGGACCACGGCGGCCGGGTTGCCGGCGAGGGGCGTGGTGGTGAACGCGTCGACCAGCAGGACCTCGAGCGTCCTCACTCGTCCTTGCCGGTGATCACCCAGAGCGTGCGCGCCGCGCCCGGCCCCAGGTTCTCCCACCCGTGCGGGATCCCGCCGTCCAGGTACGCCGAGTCGCCGGCGGCCAGGACGTGCCGCTCGCCGTTGTAGAGGAGGGCCACCCGCCCCTGGAGCACGTACATGAGCTTCATCTGCCCCGGCTCCAGGAGAACCCGCTCCGGCGGCACGCCCGGGCCCCGCCGGGCGAGGGTCGAGACGACGGCGCGCACCTTGCCCCGGAACAGGCCGGCCGCCAGGACGTGCCACCGCTCCGCCGCGCTGTCGAAGCTCACGACCGCGTAGTCCTGCCGCCGGCCGACGTGGAGCCGGCCGTTCGGGGGCTGCTCGAAGAACGCCCCGATCGGGACGCCGAGCGCGGCGGCGAGCCGCCCGAGCGTGTGGAGCGACGGGCTCAGCTTGTCGGACTCGATCTGGGACACGAGGCTCGGGGTGAGCCCGGCCTTGGCCGCCAGCGCCTTCTGGCGGATGCCGCGCTCCGTCCGGAGCCCCCGCAGCCGCGCCCCCAGCGACATGCGCCTAGCCCGCCCGCCCCGGCCGCCCCGCGCTCACCCGGCCCGCACGTACTCGAAGTCGACCGGCTGGCCGTTGATCCCGCGGGCCGGCGGCGCGATCCAGCCCGCAAACCGGCCGGGGGCGACGACCGGCGTCATGAGGCTCTGGACGAAAGCCCGGTCGGCGTCCGTCGGCAGCCAGTCGGCCCGGTGCGCCTCCCACTCCGCCTCGCCGATGACGCGCCCGTCGGGCGAGATCCGGGTCCCGGCGAAGTTCCCGATGGTCCGGTGGAACCCGCGGTGGGGGAGCCGCAGCGCGGAGTCGACCGCTGGAACCAGGTGATCCAGCGGGCCGGCGTCGACTCCGCGCTGGCAGTCGGCGATGTAGTCGTCCCGCAGCCGCTCGTTGAG
>DASRDR010000042.1:0-10497 GCA_035652475.1 Candidatus Methylomirabilota bacterium
GTCCCCGACCGCTGGGGGAGCATGGCCGAGTACCTCGCGTGCTTCGAGCGGCGGAGCGCGGTGAACGTCGCCTGCCTGGTCCCGAACGGGAACGTCCGGATGGACGTGCTCGGCCTGGACCCGCGGCCGGCGACCGCGGACGAGCTCCGCCGGATGCGCCGCCTGGTCCGGCAGGGCCTCGAGGAGGGGGCGGTCGGGGTCTCGAGCGGGCTCGACTACATCCCGAGCCGCTACGCCGACACCGCCGAGCTGGTCGAGCTCTGCCGCGAGCTGGCGCCGGCCGGCGGGGTCTACGTCACGCACATGCGCGGCTACGCGCCCGACACGGTCGGCCCGGCGCTCGACGAGGTCTTCCGGATCGCCCGCGAGGCGGGGATCGCCGTCCACGTCTCCCACTTCAACAGCCAGGCGGCGCTCGTCCTGCCGCGGCTCGAGGCGGCGCGGGCCGCGGGGCTGGACGTGACCTTCGACCTCTACGGGTACCTGGCCGGCTCGACGATCCTCGGCATGGTCGCGCTGCCACCGTGGGTCCAGGAGGGCGGCCCCGAGCCGACCCTCGCGCGGCTCGCCGATCCGGCGGTGCGCGCGCGGCTCCGGCAGGAGGGCTTCGACGGGCCGCGGGGCCCGCTCGACGCCGTGCGGCTGGCCTACGTCGACGCGCCGGCGTACCGTCAGTACGAGGGGCTCGCCCTCGACGAGGCCGCCGCGCGGGCGAGCGGGCGGCGGGACCCCAGCGCGGTGCTCGACTTCGTCTGCGACGTTCTGGTGGCGTCGGGGCTCGCGGTGGGCTGCATCGTCCCGCACCGGCAGCGCGCGGAGGCGGACGTCCAGGCGCTCATGCGGCACCCGGGGATGATGGGCGGGAGCGACGGCATCTTTGCGGGCGGGCGGCCGCACCCACGCGGCTGGGGGTGCTTCGCCCGCTATCTGGGCCACTACGTGCGGGAGACGCGCACCTGGACGCTCGAGGAGGCGGTGCAGCACCTGGCCGCGTTGCCGGCCCGGCGGCTCGGGCTCCTCGACCGCGGGCTCCTCCGGCCGGGGCTGGCGGCCGACGTGGTCGCGTTCGACCCGGCGCGGATCGCCGACCGGGCGACTTACGAGGACGGCCGGCAGCCGGCGGCCGGCATGGTCCACGTCGTGGTGAACGGGGAGCCGGTGCTCGTCGGCGGCGAGCGGACCCCCGCCCGGCCGGGCCGCGCCCTCCGGCGAGGAGCCTGACGCCGCCACCCGGCCGGGGCGGCCCTCCCCGCGGCCCTGCGGCGGGGCAACCCCGGGAGCGTGCGCATGGGAGGCTCTTGACCTGGCCCCTCGGGGCCAGGTTTACGCTTCGCGGCGTGGGACAGGGTGGATGGCGAGCCGGCGAGGTCGTGAGCCGGAGCGGGGTGACCCGGAAGGCGCTCAGGCTCTACGAGGCGATGGGCATCCTTCCGCCACCCAGCCGCACGGAGGCGGGCTACCGCGTCTACGACGGCGCCGTGCTCCCGCTCCTCCGGTTCGTCACCCAGGCCCGGCAGCTGGGTTTCAGCCTGGCCGAGATCCGGGAGATCACCGGGATCCGCCGCGCGGGGCGGCCGCCGTGCCCCCACGTCCGGGAGCTTGTGCGCCGGAAGCTCACCGCGCTCGACCGGACGCTGCGGGAGCTCGGGGCCACCCGCCGGGCGCTCCGGGCGATGCTCGCAACCTGGCCGTCCCGCAAGGGCCGCGGCGCTGCCGTGTGCCAGCACATCGAGGAACGGAGGTGTGCGTCATGGAACATCGGAAGGTCTCGCTCTGCCCCGCGTGTGGAGCCTGCCCCGAGGTGGACGTCCGCGAGGACGAGGTCCGGATCGGCGAGGCCGGTAATCTCGCCATCCTCAAGAAAGCGGAGTGGAACGCGCTGGTCGAGCTGATCCGCTCCGGACAGCTGACCCGGCTGTAGGCACAAGCGGGGAGCCGCGGGGGCGGCCGCTCCCTGGGAGAAAGCGCGCCGCCGTCCCCCGCGTACCATCGATGCGCCGGCTGGGCCCGACCGAGAGTGTCCGGTCGGGCCGCCGGCCCGGCGGCTTTGCGTTCGCCCGGGGATCCTGTTAAGGTAGCCGGGAGTGGCGGTTGCGATGCGTGCGAGATCCGCTCTCATCCGGCGGGCGGTTGGGCCCGCGCTCGCGGTCCTCTTGGCGTTCCTCACGGTCGCCCTTTGCCTGACGGACTTCCTCTCCGCGGCCGAGACCGATCCCGGGTGTCAGGGGCACAGCCTCTGTGCCCCGTCCGGGCCTTCCGCGCCCGTCGTGGCCGCGGTAGCCCGGGACGTGCGGCACCGGGAACCGACGAGCACCTCCTCGATCTGGCGTCCGATCGAGCCGGCCCCGTCGGCCCGGTCGCAGCGCGGCCCCACCCGGTCCGCCCCTCGCGCCCCCCCGCCCTCGCTCGCCTGAGTTCGCCGGTAGCACGTCCGTCGTCCTGATGCGGTAGGGGTGCCGCCCACCCGGCGGCGGTTCCTGCGCCTGGGGGTCAGGACAGGCGGCCGTGTCCCGAGCCGCACGCTGCGGCGCGGTGTGCGACCGGCTCGCGCCATCCGGCGAGCCGGCCATCGAGCGACCCGCGCGGCTGCGCATCCCGCGGGGCCCGGCTGCGGTCCCAGGAATTCGCGAGGCGAGCGTGAGCCGCGTGCGCTGTGGCCCGGCGATGGGTTCCGGCGACCGTGGCGGGGGTCGAGCGAGGCAAGGCGCGCGCATGAACGCCTACGAGAAGCACGTCCTGCCATGGCTGATCCACCTCGGCATGCGGAGCAAGGCGGAGCGCGCCGAGCGGGCGAGGTTCGTCCCCCTGGCGTCCGGGTCGGTTCTCGAGATCGGCTTCGGGTCCGGCCTCAACGTCCCGTTCTACGGCTCCAAGGTCCGCACGCTCTTCGCCCTGGATCCGTCACTCGAGCTCTGGAAGATCGCGCGCGGCCGGGTGGCTCGTGCGCCGTTTCCGATCGAGTTCCTCCCCGCCTCGGCCGAGCGGATCCCGCTGGAGGACATGGCCGTCGACGGCGTGGTCACGACGTGGACGCTGTGCAGCATCCCGGACCCGGCGCAGGCGCTCACCGAGATGCGGCGCGTGCTCAAGCCCGAGGGCCGGCTCATCTTCGTCGAGCATGGCCGGTCCCCCGACCCGGAGGTCCGGCGGTGGCAGGACAGACTCACCCCCCTCTGGCGGCGGGTGGCAGGGGGCTGCCACCTGAATCGTCAAATCGATGACCTCGTCGTCGACGCCGGGTTCCACGTCAGGCGGATCGAGCGCGCCTACACCCGGGGCCCGAGGGCGTTCTCGTATCTCTTCAAGGGCATCGCCACGCCTCCAGCGAATCGACCGGGAGGAGGTGACACGCATGCGTAGGCTCGCCGTGCTCGCTGCCGCGGCGGCAATCGGTCTCGTGGCTCCGGGAACCGGACCCCGGCCCCGTCGTGGCGCAGGAGCATGGCTCGAAGGGGAGCGGGCGGTTCGAGCACGTCCACGCGCTCGCGATCGACGCCGAGGGCCGACGTCTGCTGCTCGGCGCGCACCCCGGCCTCTTCCGCAGCGAGGACGGCGGGAAGTCGTGGCGGCCGGTCACGCTCTCTGCCAGGCATGCTCACCTGACGTGATGGCCATCGCGCCGGACCCGAACGATCCCCGGGTGATCCACGTGGGGACCCACGGGGCGGGCGCCCTCAAGTCGACCGACGGCGGGACCACCTGGACGGAGGTCAACACCGGGCTGGCGGGCTGGACGTGCAGGGCCTCGGCGTCGACCGCACCGCCCCGGGGAAGCTGCACGCGGCGGTCCGGGTCAAGGACCTCGCGGCGGTGGCCGTGAACCCGAAGCGGCCCCGGGAAGTGTACGTCTCGGCCATGGACGGTTCGATCTCCCGGAGCACCGACGGCGGCGCGGCGTGGAGATCGTCGCGCTGACGGACGGCGCCGACGTCGGCGGGCGGGCCGCCCCCCGTCACGCACGCGGTGGTCGAGACGCGACTCGAATGAGCGCAGGCTGGGGGTCCCGATGCCCCTGCGCCGCCCGGACTGGACGGACACTGAGGTGAACCGCATGGCCAGGGACACGATGAAGCTCTCACGCCGCGAGCTCCTCGCGCTTTCGGCACGGGCCGGCCTGGGGGGGGCGCTCTCGCTCGGCACGGGTGTGGTGGGGCCCCGCTTCCGCCTCGCGCGAGCCGGCACGACGACCGGGGTCCGCGAGATCCGGCTGGAGGCGCGCGAGGTGCGCTGGGAGCTGGCGCCGGGGAAGATGGTCACGGCGATGGCCTACAACGGCCAGGTCCCCGGCCCCGAGATCCGGCTCACGGAAGGGGAGCGTGTCCGGGTCCTGCTGAAGAACAGCCTCGCCGAGCCGACGACGATCCACTGGCACGGGGTCGATGTGCCGAACGCGATGGACGGAGTGCCAGGCGTCACGCAGAAGCCCGTCTCCCCGGGCGAGACGTTCGCGTACGAGTTCCAGGCGCGCCCCGCCGGCACTCGCTGGTACCACACGCACGTCGCGGAGCACGACCAGCTCGACCGCGGGCTCGCGGCGCCGCTGATCATCGAGCCCGCCCGGCCGGACCCAGGCCCGGTCGACCGCGAGTACACGCTCGTGCTCGACGACTGGGTGACGGGGACGGGGTCGCCGGTCCCCCCCACCCGCGAGGGGATCGCCGGGGGGCGCGGCGGCAGGGGCGGGATGATGGATGGGATGATGGGACAGGGCGGGATGGGCGGCACGATGGGCCAGGATCACACGCCCGCGTACGACGCCATGACGGTCAACGGCAAGGCTTATCCGGCGACCGAGCGCCTCCGGGTCCGCCAGGGTGAGCGAGTTCGGCTGCGATTGATCAACGCCAGCTCGCATCACACGCACGTCGTCCGCCTCGCCGGGCACCGCCTCCGGGTGACCCACACCGACGGGAACCCGCTCGAGCAGCCGGTGGACGTCGACGCCCTGCCGATCGCGCCGGCCGAGCGCTACGACGTCGCGGTCGTGGCGGAGCGCCCGGGCGCCTGGATCCTCACGTGCCTCGCCCCGGGCCATCGCGCCGCGGGCGAGCAGGTGCTCCTCGTGTACGAGGGGCACGAGGGCGCCATCGCCGCGGCGCCGGGCGAGGGCGTCGCCGGCCTCGATCTGTGGCAGTACGGGCTGGGCCGGGGCCGGGACGTTCTCTCCGCGTCGTCGGGGCGAGTGCGGGTGTACGACCTCGCCCTGAGCGGCGGGATGATGGGTTCGGACGTCTGGACCATCAATGGCAAGCGGTATCCCCGCACGGATCCCTTGCGCCTCCGCCGCGGAGACCTGGCCCGGGTCCGGTTCGTCAACCACAGCATGGAGGCGCACCCGATGCACCTCCACGGGCAGTCGTTCAAGCTTCTCGCCGTGAACGGCGCGCGCTACGCCCGCCCTCTGGTGAAGGACACCGTCGACGTGGAGCCCCACATGGGCGCGGTGGTGGTGGAGTTCCCGGCCCACAACGCCGGCGACTGGTTCCTCCATTGCCACAAGCCGATGCACATGGACGGCGGGATGATCGTGCTGGCTCAGATCGGCTGAGACCGGGGACGGGCGTCCCTGATGCGCCACGTGCTCGGTTCGGAGCGAGTCGGGCTCCGGGGGATCGTCGGCTCTCCAGCTGCCCGCGGCGGCTTGCCCTCGCCGGCGAGGCGCAATCGGCTGGCATGTCGACCGGTGAGCTGGTGCGCCTGACGAGCCTCGTCGCCGGCGTGCGGCGCGCGGGCTGCTTCGACACCGAACCGACCGTTCCGGCCGGCGCCGGCGCGGCGCTCGGTCCCGTCCGCTGCCGGGGATGCGCGACTGGCGTCGGCGTGGACGCGCACGAGTCGCCGAGCGCGGTGGAGAATCGGAGGAAGGAGGACGCCATGCGGATCGGGCCACTCGCCGTCGTGTTCCTGCTGGTCACCGGCGCACCGTGGGCCGGCGCTCAGCCGGCCGCGCCGCCACCGCTCCGGAATCTCGCGGACGACCAGGTCGTCCGGACGATCGCCTATTGCCGGAGCGAGTACGCGGTGACGATGGCCAGCGGCGCGCAGCATCGCTATCCGGAGTACAACCTCCGCTTCAAGACCGACTCCAGCCGGAGCGGGCCGGAGTCCGGAAGGCCCGCGCTGCTCCCGGCCGGGATGCGGGGGGACCGCGCCCAGGTCATCTTCGCGAGCCCCGATGAGCTGAAGCGGTTCCTCGTCGAGCGATGCTGACGCGGACGCGCGGATTCAGCCGCGGGTCCTCCGGCAAGGATCCCTGGGGATCGCGGACCGTCGGCAAGCGGGCGGTCCGTGAGTTCCTCGCCGAGATGTTCGCGCGGATCCCCGGACGTGCGATGAGACGGGATCCGCGACTTCGTGTCCCGGGAGCTCGCGGTCGTGAAGTGGCTCACCCCGGCACCCCGCGCGGGGGGCTCGCTACGAGGCGCAGGGCTGCGACGTCCTCGCGCTGCGCGACGGGCGGATCGCCGCCAGGCGTCCTGCCGGAAGGGCGCGATCTGACGCGTGGCTCCGGGCGCGCCCCAGCGCCCGGAGCCGCGGCGTCCGGAGGGACTCATGGAGTGGCGGGAGCTGATCGTCGACGGCTACGACCGGCTGCCGGACCTGATGAAGGAGATCCTCGGCGGGCTCCGGCCGGCCGACCTGGACTGGGCGCCGCGCCCGGGCGCCAACACGCTCGGCTGGACCGCGTGGCACCTGACGCGCGTCCAGGACAGCCAGATCGCCGACCTGATGGGCGCCGAGCAGCTCTGGCTCCGCGACCGGTGGCATGCGCGCTTCGGGCGGCCGGCCGACGGCGACGACACCGGGTACGGCCACACGCCCGAGGAGGTGCGCGCGTTCCGCTCGCCGAGCGGCCGCGTCCAGCTGGCCTATCTCCGGGCGGTCGTCGAGCGCACGAAGGGCTACCTCGCGACGCTCACGCCCGAGGCGCTCGCCCGCGAGCTCGACGAGCCCTGGTCCCGGCCGCGGCCGACGGTGGCCGTGCGCCTGGTGAGCATCCTGGCGGATTGCCACCAGCACGCGGGGGAGGCCTCCTACATCCGCGGCCTGCGCCTGGCCGCCCGGCGGCCGCCCGCGTCCAGCGGGCGCCCCCGCTCCTCGCCGCGCCGAGCGCCGCCCCGGCCGCGGCGGGGCGCCGCGGGCCGCTCGCGGGCGGCGCGTCGCCAGCCGTCTCCGAAGTAGGGTGGGCCGCTGCGCCCCGCCCTGGGCGGCGGCGTCCGGGCGGTCGCTCGCCACGTCGGCTCCGGCCCGGGCGACCGCCGGATCGCCCGGGCCGGCGTCGCGCGGTCCACGGTCCGCCGTTCCGGGGCGCGGTGACGCGCGCTCGCGGACGGGGGGCCGGCCGGGCTCGCGCCGCGCGGGGGCTTGCGAGTCGCCGGAGGCCGTGGAATGCTCGCGGAGCGGGCGCGCGAATCGCGAGATCCTCCACCCGGCGCGCCCCGGGGAGAGCGGCATGACGTCCTCAGCACTGGCCCGAGAGATCGAGCGGTACCTGGCGCGCACGCCCAGGTCGCGCGCGCTCCAGGCGGAGGCGGCCCAGGTGCTGCCCGGCGGGAGCTCGCGCGGCACCGCCTACTTCCCGCCGTACCCCTTCTTCGCCGAGTCCGGCGACGGCCACTACGTCCAGGACGTGGACGGCAACCGCTACCTCGACTTCATGCTGAACGCCACGAGCCTGATCGCCGGGCACGCCAACCCGATGGTGATCGAGGCGCTCGGGGAGCAGACGCGCAAGGGGACCGCGTTCAGCACGCCGACGCTCCCGCAGATCCGGCTGGCGCGGCTCCTGTGCGACCGGATCCCCTCGCTCGACACCATCCGCTTCACGAACTCCGGGACCGAGGGGACGCTCATGGCCATCCGGGCGGCCTGGGCCTTCACCGGCAAGCCGAAGCTCGCGAAGTTCGAGGGCGGCTACCACGGCGCGCACGAGCACGTCGCGGTGAGCGTGCGCCCGCCGGCCGCGAAGCTCGACCCGGCCGGGCCCACCGCGATCCCCGAGTACCCGGGCCAGCCGGCCGGCGTGCTGGAGGACGTGGTCGTGCTCCCGTACAACGACCTGGCCGGGTGCGCCGAGCGCCTCCGCCGGCACCGCCACGAGATCGGCGCGCTCATCATGGAGCCGATCGTCTCGAGCTTCGGGTACGTCCCCGGCGAGCCCGAGTTCCTGCAGGGGATCCGGAAGCTCACCGAGGAGCTCGGGATCGTGCTGATCTACGACGAGGTGCAGAGCCTGCGGGTCGCTCCGGGCGGCGCCCAGGAGCTCTTCGGCGTCACCCCCGACCTCAGCTGCTTCGGGAAGATCATCGGCGGCGGGCTCCCGGTGGGGGCGTTCGGCGGCCGGCGGGACATCATGGCCCAGTTCGATCCGACCGCGCCGGGCGGGGCGCGCGTCGCCCACGCCGGCACCTTCAACGCGAACCCGATGACGCTGGTCGCGGGGGAGGCGGTGATGCGGGCCCTCACGCCCCCCGTCTACCGGCGCCTGGCCGAGCTCGGCGAGACGCTCCGGGCGCGGCTCCGGCAGACGTTCGCCGCCGCCGGGGTCCCGGCCCAGGTGACCGGGATCGCGTCCCTGTTCGGGATGCACTTCGGCGCGCACCCGATCCGGAGCTACCGCGACGTGGTCGCGGGCGACGCCGAGCTGACGAAGTGCCTCTACGTCGGCCTCCTGAACGAGGGCATCCTCCTCCAGACGAGCGGGGCCGGCGCCCTCGGGATCATGACGACCGAGACCGAGATCGACGCCCTGGTCGCCGCCGTCGGCCGCGTCCTGGCGCGGATCCGCGCATAGGGACAGCTCGGCCACCGTCGGCGCCGCGCGGCCGCGACCGTGGGCCGCGTCCTGGCGTGGATCGGCGCATGCCGCGGCAGGTGCCCGGCCGCGGCCTGGCGCCCGCGCTCCACCGGCCCCCCCGATGACGCGCGCCGCCGACGTCGTGATCGTGGGCGCCGGCATCGCCGGCGTGGCGGCCGCCCATCACCTCGCCGTGCACCACCGGCTGCGGCCGGTCCTGGTGGACGAGCGCCCGCCGCTGTCGCTCACCAGCGACAAGTCGACCGAGGCCTACCGGAACTTCTGGCCGGGACCGGACGCCGCCATGGTGCGCTTCATGAACCGGAGCATCGACCTCCTGGAGGGCCTCGCCGAGGCGACCGGGAACGTGTTCCGGCTGAACCGGCGGGGGTACGTCTTCGCCACCGCGTCCCCGGCGCGGGCGGCGGAGCTCACGGCGCTGGCCGGGAGCGTGGCGGCGATGGGGGCCGGGCCCCTCCGGATCCACGACGGCGGTCCGGACGACCGCGCCCCGTACCCGCCGCCGTCGGCGGGCCCCTGGCGCGACCAGCCGGTCGGGATCGACCTGCTCCGGGACCCGGCCCTGATCCGGAAGCACTTCCCGTACGTCGCCGCCGACACGCAGGCGATCCTGCACGCGCGGCGCTGCGGGTGGCTCTCCGGCCAGCAGCTCGGGATGCATCTCCTCGAGACCGCGCGCGCCGCCGGCGCCGCCCTGGTCGCGGGGCGCGTGACGGCGGTCGACCTCGCCGGCGGGCGCGTGGCCGGGGTCCGCGTCGAGACGCGGGGCGGCGTGGAGCGGCTCGGGACGGAGCGGCTGGTCCTGGCGCCGGGCCCGCACCTGCCGGCGGCCGCCCGCCTCCTGGACCTCGCCCTGCCGGTCTTCGCCGAGCGGCACCACAAGATCGCGATGGAGGACCACCTCCGGGTGGTGCCCCGCGACGCGCCGTTCCTGATCTGGGACGATCCGCAGCGGCTCGAGTGGAGCGCCGAGGAGGCGGCCGCGCTCGGGGCCGACCCGGCCCTCCGCTGGATGCTCGAGCCGTTCCCGGCCGGCGTCCACACGCGCCCGGAAGGCGCGAGCCCCGACAGCCGCACGCTGCTGGTCCTCTGGTCGTACGACTGCGCGCCCGCCCCGGTCGTCTTCCCGCTGCCCGAGCCGCCCCACTACGCGGAGCTGGTGCTGCGCGGGATGGCGCGGATGGTGCCCGGGCTCGCCGCCTACCGCGAGCGGCTCCCGCGCGCGGTCGTCGACGGCGGCTACTACCTGAAGACCCGCGAGAACCGGCCCCTGATCGGCCCGCTGCCGGTCGGGGGCGCGTTCGTCAGCGGCGCCTACTCGGGGTTCGGGATCATGGCCGCGTGCGCGGGCGGCGAGCTGGTCGCGGCCCACGTCGCCGGCGCGCCGCTCCCCGAGTACGCCCCGGCCTTCCGGCCGGACCGCTACGACGACCCGGACTACGTCGCACGGATCGAGGCCTGGGGCGCGACGACCGGGCAGATCTGAGCCGCCGCGGCGGGCGTCGCCGGCGCGGCCGCGCGGTCGGCGAGCGCGCGGCGCCGGTGACTCGCCCGGGGCGCCTGGCGCCGCGGCTCGTGCCCCGGCCGCGGATCCTGTTCGTGGGCATCAACCCGAGCCTCACGTCGGCCGCCGTGGGGCATCACTTCGCCGGGCCGGGAAACCCGTTCTGGCGGCTCCT
>DASRDR010000043.1:0-7537 GCA_035652475.1 Candidatus Methylomirabilota bacterium
CGACGAGCGCGTCGTGAACGACCTCCCCCCCTCGAGCCGGAACATCGGCATGGTGTTCCAGAACTACGCGCTCTGGCCGCACATGACGGTGTTCCAGAACGTCGCCTACGGCCTCCGGCTCCGGGGCCTCCGCGGGCCGGCGCTGGCGATCCGGGTCGAGGAGGGGCTCCGGACGGTGAACCTGGCCGGGCTCGGCGCCCGGTACCCGGGCCAGCTCTCGGGCGGGCAGCAGCAGCGCGTCGCCCTCGCCCGCGCGCTCGTCCTGAACCCCGACGTGCTGCTCCTGGACGAGCCGCTCTCGAGCCTGGACGCCCAGATCCGGGTGCAGGTGCGGGCCGAGATCCGGAAGCTCCAGCAGGCGCTCGGGATCACCACCCTGTACGTGACGCACGACCAGGAGGAGGCGCTCTCGCTCTCCGATCGGGTCGCGGTGATGCGCGACGGGCGCATCCTCCAGCTCGGCCGCCCGCGCGAGCTCTACGAGCAGCCCCGGACGCGGTTCGTCGCGGAGTTCGTCGGCACCAACAACCTGGTCCCCGGGACCGTCGCCGAGGTCGCCGGACGGCAAATGATCCTCGTCGACACGGCGCTCGGGCGCCTCGGCGCGCGGCCGGCTCCCGACTGCCCGGATCGGCCGGGGCAGGCGTGCGTGCTCGCGATCCGTCCCGAGCACCTCACCCTGAGCGCGGCCGACGGGGCGCCGGGGACGGATGGGCGGAACCGGTGCCCGGGGCGGGTCGGGCTCACCGCCTACCTCGGGAACACGGTCCGGTACGACATCGAGACGGCGGCGGGGGTCACGCTCAAGGCCGACATCCGCGACGCCTGGGACCACGAGCCGCTGGCGCCCGGGACGCCGGTGATGGTCGGGTTCCCGGCCGCGGTCACCCTGGTGCTGGCGCCGGAGTGAAGCGACGCGGGTCGGCGCGGGCGAAGGCCGGCGGTGCCCGGCGCGGGGCGGCGCGTGCCGCCGGCGCCGCCGGCCGCCGCGGGAGCGCCCGAGCGGCGGCCGGAGCATCGCGTCGCGATGGCCTCCGGGCGGGCGCATGGAGGGGGCGGTGAGCCCCGCCCCCGGGTCGGGACGCCCGGCAGGGATGCCTCGCGTCGCGCCGGCGGCCGGGGTGCTCGCGGTGTGGGCGTTCCTCGGGAGCTTCCTCGTCTATCCCCTCGTCCACATCTTCTACGACGCGGTCACCGACGACCGCGGCGCCTTCACGCTCCGGAACCTCCACGACTTCCTGACCGACGGCTTCTATCTCCGGTCGCTCGGGAACTCCCTGCTCCTGGGGGTCGGCGTCGTCGCGGCGTCCTCCGTCCTGGGGATCGGGATCGCGCTGCTCCTGGTCCGCTACGAGTTCCGCGGCCGGCGCCTCTTCTCGTACCTCACCCTGCTGCCGATCATCTCGCCGCCCCTGGTCGGGGTCCTGGGCTTCGTGTTCGTGCTGGGGCGCGCGGGGACCGTCAACGTCCTCCTGATGGACTACCTCGATCTCCCCCGGCCGGTGAACTTCATGTACGGCCTCCATGGCGTGCTGCTGGTCGAGAGCCTGCACCTCTTCCCGATGATCACCCTGAACGTCGTCGACGCCCTTGGGAAGGTCGATCCCGCCCTCGAGGAGGCGGCCGAGAGCGTCGGTGCGCGGGCCTGGCGGCGGCTGTGGACCGTCACGCTCCCGCTGACCACCCCCGGGTACGTGGCGGGCGCGCTCCTGGTCTTCATCTGGACGTTCGCCGACTTCGTGACGCCGCTGGTGGTCGGCGTGCACGATCTCCTGGCTGCCCAGGCCTACCTGAACATCGTGCAGTTCGTGGACCGCCGCCTCTTCCGGATGGGGATCGTGATCTCGGCGCTCCTGGTGCTCCTGGCCGTGCTCTTCCTCGTCCTGGCGCGGCACTACGTGGCGATCAAGGATTACTCCTCGCTGGCCTACTCGCGCGTCGAGCGGCGCCGGCTCACCGGGGCCGCCCAGGTCCTGGCGGTGGCCGCGCTCTCGGCGGTGCTGGTCCTCGCCTGCCTCCCGTACCTCGGGCTCGGCCTGGCGGCCTTCGGGCGCGGCTGGTCGCTGACGCCGTTGCCCACCGCCTACACGGTCCAGTTCTTCGAGCGCGTGCTGGTCGAGACGCCGAAGTACGTGACCAACAGCCTCCTCTACTCCGGCCTGGCGGTCGCGCTCGGGATCGGGGTCGGGGTCCCGATCGCGTGGATGCTGGCCCGGACGCGCCTGCCGGGCCGCGGGATCCTGGACGCCCTGAACACGCTGATCCTCGCGATCCCGGGGACGGCGATCGGGATCGCCTATGTGCGGGCGTTCCACGGAGACCTCCCGGGCCTCGGCGTTCCGCTCACGAGCCTCTGGGTGATCCTGCCGCTCGTGCTGGCCGTGCGGCGGCTCCCCTACACGGTGCGCGGGAGCTATGCCTCGCTGCAGCTCGTGCATCCCGCGCTCGAGGAAGCGGCCGGCAGCGCGGGCGCCTCCCGGCTCCGGGCGTTCTGGGACGTGACGCTTCCGCTGGTCTGGAAGGGGATCCTCGTGGGCGGCCTGTTCTCGTTCATGACGTCCCTCCAGGAGGCGTCTGCCGTCCTCTTCCTCTCGCTGGGTGGATGGGAGACGATCACGGTCGGCATCTTCAACTTCTACATCGCCGGCAGCACGAGCGAGGCGGCGGCCCTCGGGGTGGTGCTGATCGCGGTGGCGGCGGTCTGCGTCGGGCTCGTCCAGCGCGTCGCCGGGGCGCGCCTCGGCGGCATGTTCGGGTAGGCCGATCGCGGGGCGCGGCGGCTGACCGGCGACGCTCCGGGCCCGGGTGGCGTCCGGCGGTCGCCGGTTGTCAGCACCGGGGACGTGTGCTACGGTTCACAAGCGCCTCAGTCACCCCCCTGGAGCACCGGTGTGAGTGCGGGAGAGCCGGGCGGACCTGACCGGCGCTGGCTTCGCCAGCTCGGTGTCCTCAGCGGGGTGGGGCTCACGCTGGTGGTCTCCACCGTGCTGGGCCTCTGGGGCGGCTACGCTCTGGACCGATGGCTGGGCAGTTCGCCCTGGTTCATGCTGCTGGGGCTGCTGCTCGGGGTCGCGTCGGGCTTCGTCAACCTCTTCCGCGCGACGGGACTGTTCGACCATGAAGGGAGGGCGGCTGACCGTGACGACGCGCGATGACCTCGCGCGCCGGGTCTGGGCCGTGACCGGAGGCCTGGGGGCCGCGCTGGCCGCCGGTTGCGCGCTGCTCGGAACCCCGGCCGACGCGCTCGGGGCCGTGGTCGGGAGCCTCCTGGCGGGGGCCAACTTCGGGGCGCTCGCCTGGGCGGCGGACCGGGCGTCGGCCGCCTCCACGCCGGCCACCATCGCGCGCCGGGTGATGTGGGTGGGCGCGAGCGGGCTCCGGCTGGCGCTGGTGGCGGTGGCCATCGGCGTCGCCGTGCGCCACCTCGGGGCGGGGGTGCCCGGGCTGGCGCTGTCGCTCGCGGTGTCGCCGGTGGCGGTGATCTGGGCCGGGCTGGCGGGCGCGCCCCGGGCCTGAGAGGAGAGGGGTGGAGGCGCTCGAGCCGCCGATCTTCAACACCTTCGGGATCCCGCACCACGTCGCGTTCGCCTGGCTCGTGATGCTGGTGCTGATGGCGCTCGCCGTCGCCATCCCGCGGCGGCCCGCGCTGGTGCCGCGAGGGCTCCAGAACGCCCTCGAGGCGGTGCTCGAGTTCATCCTCGGGCTCATCGACGATGTCATCGGGCCCGAGGGCCGGCGGTTCCTGCCGCTCATCGCGACGCTCGGCCTGTTCATCTTCGCCTCGAACCTGCTCGGACTGGTGCCCGGGTTCACGGCGCCGACCGACAACGTCAACACGACCGGGGCGTGCGCGCTCGTGGTGTTCTTCTCCTACCACTGGATCGGCATCCGGCAGCAGGGTCTCGGCGCCTACTTCCGGCACTTCGCCGGCCCGATGCCGGCCCTGGCGCCGCTCATGGTGCCCATCGAGCTCATCAGCCACCTGGCGCGGCCGCTCTCGCTGACGCTCCGCCTGTTCGGGAACATGCTCGGCGGTCACATCCTGCTGTCGATCGTCTTCTTCATGACGGTGGGCCTCTCGAGCTGGGCGCTCTCCGGGGCGGCCGGGGTGGCGGGCCTCCTGATCGGCAGCTTCGGCGCGGTCGCGACGGTGGTCTTCACGGTCGGGTTTCTCTTCCCCCTCAAGCTGCTGGTGGCGTTCCTGCAGGCGTTCATCTTCGTCATGCTGTCGATGCTCTACATCGCGGGCGCCCTCGAGGCCGACCACGGCGCCGAGCATGGCCCTGGCGGCCACGCGGGCCCGGGCGTCCCGGCGCCCGCCCACCACTAGACTCACCCCGCTGCCGGGCCGGCCCGCGCGCGGGGGAGGAGGAGCAACGTGCGTATCCTGGTGACGCTTCTGGGGGTTGCGCTGGGCCTCGCCGAGGGCGTGGCGCAGGCGCAAGGGGAGGCGGCGGCGACCGGGTCGTGGGTGGGCCCGTTCACGGTCGTCGCGGCCGGGATCGGGATGGCGATCGCCGCCGGGCTCTGCGGGCTGGGGCAGGCGCGCGCGATCGCGGCGGCGCTCGAGGGGATGGCCCGCCAGCCCGGCGCGGCGGCGCGCATCCAGACCGCGATGATCATCGGCCTGGCGCTGATCGAGTCGCTCGCGATCTACACGCTCGTCATCGCCATCATCCTGCTCTTCGCGAACCCGTTCAAGTAACGCGCCGGTCCGGGCGGGCGGGGGGCACGCCGCCCGCCCGCCCGCCCGGTCGGTCCCATGCCGCGCCCCGGCGCTCGCCTGCCCCGGATTCCGGAGATGACGGTCCGGCGCCTGTCCGTCTACTCCCGCTGCCTCGCCCAGCTGGAGGAGGACGGCATGAAGACGATCTCGTCCCACGAGCTGGCGGCCCGCTTCCATCTCAACTCCGCGCAGGTCCGGAAGGACCTGGCATACTTCGGGGAGTTCGGGATCCGCGGCATCGGGTACGATATCTCGACGCTCCGGGCGGAGCTCCAGCGCATCCTGGGGGTCGACCGCGAGTGGCGGGTCGTGCTGGTCGGGTTCGGCAATCTCGGATCGGCCTTGTTCCATTACCGCGGCTTCGCCCGCCAGGGGTTCCGGATCGCAGCCATCGTCGACGACGACCCCGCGAAGGTGGGGCGCTCGGCCAGCGGCCTGACGATCCTGCCGCTCGCCGAGCTGCCCCGGGCGGTGAAGGCGCAGGAGATCCAGATCGGCGTCGTCGCGGTGCCCGCGGAGGTGGCCCAGAGCGTGGCGGACCGCCTGGTGGCGGCCGGCGTGCGGGCGATCCTGAACTTCGCGCCGGCCCGCGTGAAGGTGCCCCGGGACGTCCGCCTGCAGAACGTGGACCTGTCGATCGAGCTCGAGAACCTGTCCTTTCACCTGGCGCAGGGGTCGCGGTGAGCCCGTGGGGTTCGCCGAGGCGGTAGACACGGACAGCGCGGCGCCGCGGCCGCCGCCGGCGGCGGGCGGTCGCGCCGCCCCTGCCGCTCCGGCCGGCGGCGGCGCCCTCGACGCCTGGGGCGACCTCGGCGCGGCCCGGGCGGCCCTGGCCCGCGGCACGCCCCGGATCCGGCTGGAAGGGCTCTGGGGCTCGGCGGTCGCGCTCGCCCTGGCCTGGCTCCTGCCCCCGCAGCGGCCCGCCGTCGTGGTGGTCGGCGACGAGCCGGCCGCCGGGCGAGCGGTCGACGACCTGCGCGCGTTCGCCGCCGCGCTCGGGGTCAAGCGGCCGGGCGAGATCGTCGCCGTGCCGGTCCCGCACGCCGCGCTGTGGCGGGACGGGGCCGCTCGCGAGGAGGACGCGGGCCGGGCGGGGATCCTCGGCCGGCTGCTCCGGGGCGAGCCGCTCTGGGTCGTCGCGACCCCGCGCGTGCTGGAGATGCCCTTCCCGACCCCCGCCGCGTTCCGGCGCCAGGTGCTCACCGTGGTCGCGGGCGACGCCCTCGACCGCGACGCGCTCGTCGATCACCTCCAGGGGGCCGGGTACGAGCGCGTCGAGACGGTCACCGCGGTCGGTCAGTGGGCGCTCCGGGGCGGGATCGTCGACGTGTTCTCGCCCGCCGCCGGGCTTCCGGTCCGCATCGAGCTGGCCGGGGACGAGGTCGAGTCGCTGCGGACGTTCGACCCCACCTCGCAGCGCTCGACCGCCGCGGTCGAGGCGCTCCTCGTCCTGCCGATGCTGGCCGACGAGGGCGCCGGGGGCGCCGGGTTCCGCGACTACCTCGCCGCCGAGGCGCCGGTCGCGGTCGCCGAGGCGAGCCTGCTCGATCCGGGCGCGGCCGGCGCCGGGGCGCTGCTGGCCCTCGCCCCGCGGCCCCGGATCGAGTGCAGCGTCCTGCTGACCGACGCGCCGGACGCGTTCCGACTCGAGAGTCGCTCGGTCGACACGGTGCGCGGCCAGTTCCGGCGGCTCGAGCCGGCCCTGGCCGGCTGGCGGGCGGAGGGCTTCCGGATCCGGCTGCTCGCGCCCGACTCGCAGACGGCGGGCCGCCTGCAGGAGATCCTGCGCGACCTGGGGTACGAGGCGCCGGTCGTCGACGCGCTGCTCGGGCCGGAGGCGGTCGCCGTCGTCGTGGGCGGCGCCCACGTCGGGTTCGAGTGCCCGGGGCTCGGCCTGGTCTGCCTCACCGAGACGGAGCTCTTCGGGCACCGCCGCACCATGCGGCGGCGACCCACCTACCAGCGCGGGGCCGCGATCGCCGCCTTCACCGATCTCGCGCCCGGCGACCTCGTCGTCCACGTCGAGCACGGGATCGGCCGCTACACCGGGCTCGTCACGCTGGACGTCGACGGCCAGCCCGCCGACTATCTCCTGCTCGAGTACGCGGAGGGCGCCCGCCTCTACCTCCCCGTCCAGCGGATGGCGGCGGTCAGCAAGTACGTCGGGAGCGGCGAGGGCGCGCCGCGGATCGACCGCCTGGGCGGCACCACCTGGCAGCGCACGAAGGAGTCGGTCCGGGCGTCGCTCCGCGAGATGGCGGAGGAGCTGCTCCGGCTGTACGCCGAGCGCCAGGTGGTCGAGGGCCTCGCCATCGGCCCCGACACGCCGTGGCAGCACGAGTTCGAGGCGGCGTTCCCCTTCGAGGAGACCCCCGACCAGCTGGAGACGATCCGCCAGGTGAAGGCCGACCTGGAGCGCGGGCACCCGATGGACCGCCTGGTCTGCGGCGACGTCGGCTACGGGAAGACCGAGGTCGCGATGCGGGCGGCCCTCAAGGTCGCCCTGGACGGCCGCCAGGTCGCGGTCCTGGTCCCCACGACCATCCTGGCCGAGCAGCACTGGAACACCTTCCGGGAGCGGTTCGCGCCGTACCCGGTGCGGATCGAGATGCTCTCGCGGTTCCGGTCGGCGGCCCAGCAGCGGGCGGTGCTGGCCGGCCTCGCCCGGGGCACGGTCGACGTCGTGATCGGCACGCACCGCCTCCTCTCGAAGGACGTCGCGTTCCGGGACCTGGCGCTCCTGATCGTCGACGAGGAGCACCGGTTCGGGGTCGCGCACAAGGAGCGGCTCAAGCAGCTGCGGAAGGCGGT
>DASRDR010000044.1:0-7199 GCA_035652475.1 Candidatus Methylomirabilota bacterium
GCGCTCGAGCGCGTCGCCCAGGGCGCGCTCGAGGCCGAGCTCGCGCCGGGTCACGAAGTAGGGCCAGGCGACCGGGGCGAGGGCCGCCGCCAGCGCGACGGCGCCGGCGGCCGCCCAGGCGAGGGTGCGCCAGCGCCAGCCGGTCCACCGCCGCGGGACGCAGGCGAGGGCCAGGACCAGCAGCGCGAACCCCAGCAGCACCGCGACGTACCACACCGCGACCGCCTGCAGCCAGAGCACGGCCAGGCACGCCGCCAGGTACCGCGGCCGCTGCGTCTCGACGAAGCGCGCCAGCGCGTAGAGGCCGAGCGGGAGCCCGAACAGCATCTCCATCTGGAACTCGACCGCGTACTCGATCCGCGGCCGCGACACGGTGAAGACGAGCATCGCCACCGCGGCGGCGGCGTGGCGCCGGGTGATCCAGTACGCGACCGCATAGGTCGCCCACCCCGAGACCGCCCAGAACAGGACGAGCGTGAGGTTGTAGGCGAGCCACGGGTTGCCGGTGAGGGCGTGGAGCGGCCCGGCGACGAGCGCGGGCGTGAGCAGCGGCTCGGCGAACGTGAGGCTCGAGCCGAACGGGTAGAACCCGCTCCCGTGGAGGAGGAGCGCCGGGCGCGCGAGGAGATTCCGGAAGACCGACAGCATGACCCAGCTGAAGAGCCACGGGTCCGTGTTGTCGGGCACGAGGTGGCCCGGATCCCGGGCGAGGGGCCAGGTGTGGAGCGCGACCAGCCCCACCGCGACGGCGAACACGGCGAGGTGGGCCCGGACCCGCACGGACCCGCGCTGCCTACCGGACGGCCAGGGCGAGGAGGAGCGCGAGCGCGCCGATCGCGGTCAGCAGGAACAGCGGGCGGCGGTAGAGGTGCTCGGGGTCGATGAGCGGACTGGCGGGCTCGAAGGTCATCCTGAGCGCCCACCCCAGCAGCCCCGCCACCACCGCCAGGCCCGGCAGCGCCGCCGGCCGCATGCGGACGAGCAGCGCGGCCAGCGCGCCCAGGCCGGCCAGCCCGTACGCGAGCTCGACCGCGAGCAGCCGTGGGGCCGAATACGCGGCGAAGGTGGGACGGTAGCGGGCCGCGCGCCCGCCGAGCAGCCGGAGCTCCGCGAGGCGCTTGCCGGTCATGAGGAAGGCGCCGAAGCTCCAGACGGCCGCGAGGAGGAGCGCCGGGGGCCCCAGGGCCGGCGCGACCGCGTACCAGCCGATCGCGAGCCGGATGGGGTTCGTCACCGACTCCGTCACGACGTCCAGGTACGGGCGGTCCTTGAGCCGGACCGGCGGCAGGTTGTACAGGAGACCCGCGACGAACAGCGCCGCGGCGCCGAGCCCGGCGGCCGCCGGCAGGGCGAGCCAGGCCAGGGCCACGGCCAGGAGGGCGACGCCGGCGGTGAGCGCCAGGAGCGGCCCCACGCGCACGCGCCCGGACGGGATCGGGCGGGTGCGCTTGGTCGGGTGCCGGGCGTCGAACGGGGCGTCCAGGATCTCGTTCAGGGCGTAGTTCACCGACGAGATCAGCCCCGACACCAGGAACGCGAGGGCGGCGGCGAGCGCCCACCCGTCGGGGCGCCCGCGGTGGGCGACGAGCGCGAGGAGGCCCCCGACGGGGACGACCAGGTTCTTGATCCAGTGGTCGAACCGGAGCGGCTCGAGGTAGTCCGTCCACCGCCCCGCTGCCGGGGCCGCCCCGGCTGGCGCGGGGGCCGCCCGCCGCCCCTGGCGCGCGGCGATCCCCGCCGCGCGTACCCGCCGGGCCGCCCGCACCTTCACCGGCCGCCGGCTCCCCGGCCCCGCCCGCCCCGCCACCCGGCCATGATCCAGAGGAACGCGACGAGGCCCAGCCCGTAGTCGTGGAGCTGCGAGAGCCCGTGGAACGCCGTCGCGGCGAGCGTCGCCAGCTCGGGCGAGAGCCCGAGCCAGTAGGCGAACCCGGCGGCGCCGGCCGCCTCGTAGGGCCCGAGGCTCGCGATCGTCGGCAGCGGCAGCGACGCCGCGAGCTCGGCGCCGGCGACCGAGAGGAACACGTGGACGAAGTTGAGGCTGCCCCACGCCTGGCCGCGCGAGACGAGCAGCGCCTGGAGCAGGCAGTAGTACGCGCCGTACTTGGCGAGTCGCAGGAGGAGCGACAGCAGGAGCGCCGGAACCAGGGTCCGCCTCTGCTCGAGCCGCGCGACCTCCCCCGCGGCGCCGCCCAGGAGCGGGGCGACGCGCGCGACCGGCCGGGGCAGCCGCGCCGCCAGCCCGCCGGCGAGGCGCAGCAGCGGCGCCAGCGCCCGGAGCGCCGCCACGGAGCCGGCCAGGAGGATCAGGCTCCCGGCGACCAGCGCGGCCGGCGCCACCGGCGCCGCCGCGCCGACCAGCAGGAGCGCCAGCACCAGCAGCGGGGCCAGGGCGAGCGTGTCCAGGATGAAGGCCACGGCGAACGACGCGACGCCCGCCTCCAGCGGCAGCCCGAGCCGGGCCCGGACGAGGTAGAGGTAGCTCGCCGCCGCCCCGACCCGCCCCGGCAGGAGGTCGACCGCCATGTTCCGGACGGCCGTGACCAGCACGAGCGGCCAGAGGGGAACCGGCCGGTCGAGCAGGCACCGGTAGCGGAGGGCCCGCAGCACCAGGCCGAGCGCGGACACCAGCACGTACCCGAGCAGGCCCGGCAGCGAGATCGCGCGCACCAGCGGCAGGAGGCCGCGCGGGTCCACCTGGTGGGCGGCGAAGAGGTAGACGAGGATGCCGCCGGAGACCAGGACGGCGAGGGCCGCGCGCGCCGCCGTCCCGGGCAGCCCCGGGCGCGGCGGCGCCAGCCGGGCCCTGGCGGGGGGCACCGCGGGGGGGGCGGTCGCCTTCACCGGGCCCCCCCGGGCGCGCGCCCGCCGGGCGCCGCGCCGGCCGGGGGCGCCGGGTGCGCGCCGCCGCTCACGCGCGCGCGTCCCCGGCCGTCCGCCGGTCCCGGAGGACCCGCGCCGGCGCCCCCGCGGCGACCGCGAACGGCGGGACGTCGCTCGCCACCACCGCATGGGCGCCGATCACCGCGTGCGCGCCCACGCTCACGCCGTCCAGGACGATCGCCCCGGCGCCCAGCCACCCGCCCGGGCCGATCTCGATCCCCTTGGACGGCCGCGGCTGCTGGACGACCGGGACGTCGACGCGATCGAAGTCGTGCCCGCCGCCCACGACGTAGCAGTAGGCGGCCAGCAAGGTCTCGCCGCCGATGCGCACCGACGACGCCGAGAAGACCACGCAGTTGTAGGAGATGTTGACCCCGTCCTCCAGGACGATGTCGCCGTCCTTGCAAGCGAGCAGGGTGTTCCGGCCGATGAAGACGCGGGAGCCGATCCGGATCCCCTGGTTGGCGACCCCCTTGGCGTCGAGCACGCAGCCGTCGTCGATCGCGACGTCGTCCCCGATCCGGATCTTTCCGGGATGGCGGAGCACGACGTTGGCGCCGAAGGTCACGTTCCGCCCGCACGCCGCCAGCAGCCGCGGATACAGCCGGGCACGCAGCAGGAGCCCGAGCGCGCCGGGTACCCAGGACGCGAGCAGCATCACGAGCTCGTAGCGCACGAGCGCCCACCACCCGGGCTGGCCCACGACGAGGCTCCGGTACCGCTCGAGCCGCGAGCGGCGGCGGTCGAACACCGCCCCCGGGACGTCGGCCAGCCGCTCGGGAGGCGTCACGGCGCCCGCTTGCCCGGCTGGACCGGGACCGGCAGCGGCTCGGGGACGAGGTAGAGGACGGCGCCCGGCGCGAGCGCGACCAGGTAGAGCGACGTGGCGAGCGCCGCGATCGCGAACGCGTCGGTCCAGGAGACCCCGAGGAGGCCGGCCAGCGAGACGAACGAGAGCTCGAGGAACCCCAGGCCGCCGAGGCTCACCGGCAGCCGCGCCACCAGGTACACGAGCGGCACGGTGGCGATGAAGAAGCTCCAGCCCGGGTCGAGCCCGAGCGCCCGGCCGGCGAAGAAGTGGATGCCCACCGGGAGGCAGCCCTCGACCAGCGTCAGGGCGAAGAAGGCGCAGAGCAGGCCCGTCGAGGCGCCGTAGCCGGCGTACTGGCGACAGAGCGCCCCGAGCGCGGCGCGCCAGCCGCCGGCCGCGGGCGCGAGGCGGGTCGCGAGCGCGCGGGCGGCCGGGAACGTGAGCGGGAACAGGAGGAACGCCGCCGTCACCGCGGCGCCCAGGGCCCAGCGCTGGGCCGGCCCGATGCGGGCGCCCAGGCCGAGCGCCACCAGGGTCGCGACGGACACCGCGGCCAGCACCGCCTGGGCGAGGGCGCCGATCAGCCGCTCGAGCACCACCGACGCGACGAGCGTCGCCGTCCGGGCGCGGCCGGCCAGCGCCCCGATCCGGACCGCGTCGGCGCCGACGGTCATCGGCAGGAAGTAGCCCGCGAACGAGGCCACGTAGTACGCGCGGACCGCCGTCCCGAGCCCGAGCCCCGCGTCGCGGCTCCGGACGAGGAGCCACCACTTCCAGGCCATCAGGAGCCGGTCGGCGGTGGCGAGCGCGAGGACGGCCGCGATCGCGCCCGGCTCGGCCGTCCGGAGGCGGGCGGCGAGCTGCCCCCAGTCCACGAACCCGACCAGGAGCAGGAGCAGCGCGGCGCTGACGGCGAGGCGGACGAGGAACGCCCGGCGGCCGCCCGTCCGGCGCGGGGGCTCAGACTCCCTCAATGAACCGACGATGCCACAGGGTCAGGTTGATGAGGGCCCAGAGCGTGTGGTTGTGGTTGGCGCGTCGGGCGAGGTGCTCGTCGATCAGCGCCGCGACGCCGTCGGCGTCCAGGTAGGCCCGCACCACCTCCGAGCCGCGCAGGAGCTGCACCATGTAGTCGCGGAGCTCGCGGCGGAGCCACTGCTTGAGCGGGAGACTGTAGCCCTGCTTCCCGCGGGCGAGGATGCGCGGCGGCAGCACGCCCCGGAGCGCGCGGCGGTAGATGGCGCGCGTCCGGAACCCCGGGAACTTGAGCTTCGGCGGGACGGCGGCCGCCAGCTCGACCAGCGCGTGATCGAGCAGCGGCACCCGGATCTCGAGGGCGTGGGCCATCGACATCTTGTCGACCTTCATCAGCACGGAGTCGGGCATGGTGAAGCGGGTGTCGACGAAGATCTCGCGGTCGAGCTGGCGCGGCGACTCGCAGCGCGCCACCGCCCGGCGGATCGGCGCGAACCGGTCCCGATCGAGGCTCGCCAGCACCGTCTCGCGGAAGAGCCGGCGGTCGAGCGCGTCGGATCCGAAGTACTGCCAGCGCAGGTGGAGGCCCGCCGGGTCCAGCCGCGCGCCCTCGATGAAGCGCCGCAGGACCACCAGCGGCCCCTTCTTCCGCTCCTGGTCGGGGAGCCGCGCCGCCAGCGGCTCGATCACGCCCCGCCGCAGCGCCCGCGGGAGGAGCCGGTACAGCCGGTCGGCCTTGGCGGCGACGAACCGGTCGTAGCCGACGAACACCTCGTCCCCGCCCTCCCCCGACATGCACACCGTCACCTCGCGGCGCGCCTCCCGGCAGAGGAGGAAGAGGGGGACCGCCGACAGATCGGTCATCGGCTCGTCGAGGTGCCAGACCGTCTGCTCGATCACCTCCGGCGTCACCGGGGGCACCCGGATCTCGCGGTGGTCGGTGCCGTAGTAGCGCGCCGCCTCGCGGGCGTACTCCCACTCGCTGAACGAGGGGTCGTCGTAGCCCAGGGTGAACGTCGGCAGGGGCCCGCTGGTCGCCTCCCGCGTGAACGCCAGCACGGCGGTGGAGTCCAGACCGCCCGAGAGGAAGACCCCCTCGGGGACGTCCGACATCATCCATGCGTGGACCGCGTCGCGGAGCGCGTCGCGCACCCGGCGGGCCAGGGTGTCGCCGTCCTCCGGCGAATCGGCGAAGCGGAGCTCCCAGTACGGCTCGAGCTCCAGCCGGCCGGCCCGCACCCGGGCGATCGTCGCCGGGGGGAGCTTCCGGATCCCCTGGAACATCGTCGCCGGCCCCGGCACGAACTCGTAGCCGAGGTAGTGGTACATGGCCTGGAGGTCCGGCGCCCGCGGAACGTCCGGGTGCTCGAGGATGGCCTTGATCTCGGAGCCGAAGACCAGCCGATCGTCCGACCAGGCGTAGTAGAGCGGCTTGATGCCGATGCGGTCCCGCGCCAGGAGCAGCTCCCCCCGCGGCGCGTCCCAGAGGGCGAACGCGAAGAAGCCGCGGAACCGCTCCACGCACCGCGGGCCCCACGCCTCGTAGGCGTGGACCACCACCTCGGAGTCACAGCGGCCCCGGAAGCGGTGCCCGAGCCCCTGGAGCTCCCGCCGGAGCGCCTCGTGGTTGAAGATCTCGCCGTTGTAGACGAGCTGGATCGAGCCGTCCTCGTTCGGCACCGGCTGGGAGCCGGCCGGGGAGAGATCGATGATCCGGAGCCGCCGGGCGACCAGCCCGATCGCCCCGTCCTGGAAGATGGCGCCCTGATCCGGGCCGCGGTGCTCGATCACCTTCCCCATCGCCTCCAGCACGTGGGGGGGCGGCGTCTGCCCGGGGCGGCGCTCGAGGATGCCGGCGATGCCGCACATGGCTAGCGCAGGTACCCGTGGGCGCGGTACCACTGCGCCGTGCGGCGGAGGCCCTCGGCCAGCGGCACCCGGGGCACGAACCCCAGCTCGCGGACCGCCTTCTCGATCGTGAACGCCCGCGTCTGCCGGAACCAGTCCGCCCGGCGCCGGAAGAGCGGCGGCTCGACCCCGAGCGGACCGCAGACCGCCTCGCACGCCGCCGCGGCGGCCCACAGCGGCGCGAACGGGAGGTGGACGATCCGGACGCTCTGGCCGAGGCTCGCCGCCACCGCGGTGACCAGCTCGTTCAGCGACACGTACCGGTCGTCGCCGATCAGGTAGGTCTCGCCGACCGCCTTCGGGTGCTCGGCGGCCAGCTCGAAGGCGTCGGTCAGGTTGTCGATGTAGCACGGGTGATAGAAGGTCTCGCCGTCGCCGAACATGAGGAACCGGCCGCGGCGCACCGCGCGGAACAGCATCAGGAACCGGCCGGGGTCGCCGGGGCCGTAGATCCCCATCGGCCGCACCACGCTCGCCTCCAGCCCCTGCCGGGCGACCTCCCACAGCGCGAGCTCCCCCTCGTACTTCGTCTGCTGGTAGTAGTCCTCGGGGGCGATCGGGCTGGACTCGTCGCCGGGCGGGCGGGCCACGTGGCCGTGGACGCCCTGGGTCGAGCAGTAGA
>DASRDR010000045.1:0-17263 GCA_035652475.1 Candidatus Methylomirabilota bacterium
GGCAACCCGCGTATATCAGCCTGATTCGTCGTCGATGCCGCCCGATCGAGTGCGAGCCGGCGCCCTCAGGATTACGCTCCGGTCGCCAGGACCGGACCCGTGAAGAACCCACTTGACGGCCGGTCCTTCCATATCAGCTAGCGGGAGAGGGCGGCGCCGCGGCGCGGGGAGCCGCGGGGGATCACGGCGGCTGACGCCCGAGCTCCTCCGTCACCTCGTCCTCGGAGCGTCCGCACTGGTCGCAGCGCGTGACCAGGAGGATCTCGCCGGTCTCGTCCTCCGGCCCACCCGGCTCGGCGTGGATCATCCCGCCGCAGATGCACGGCTCGGGGTATTCCTCGGCGCACCCGGTGCACGCCGCATCTCCGGTCCGATGGGCGTTCTCGTCCCCGATCGTGAAGTACCGCACCGCTTGCTCCTTCGGGTTCCCGGGATGGCCGCTCACGGTCCGCGCGCGCCCGGCCGCCGCGGCACGCCCGCGCTCAGGGCCGGGTGATCCGGGGTCCGCCCCCCCCGCCCAGGTCGCCGAGCCCCAGCGGGCCGCGGCCGGGGACGATCAGCGGGGAGGCGGCCTGCCGCCGCATTTCCTCGAGGTCCTTCAGCGTCTGCTCGAGCGCCGACTCCGCCGCCGCCCCGAACCGCTCCAGCGCCTGGGCGAGGCTCTCCGCCTCGATCTCGAAGCGCAGCGGCAGCGGACCGGCTGACGTGAGCAGGGTGGTCTGCCCCTCGAAGAGGACCTGCCGCCCGGGGTCGGGCGCGCCGTCGGGGCCAACCGGCGTGAGCCGGCGGACGGACCCGACCCGCCGATCGGTGTAGACGTCTTCCCGGTAGAGGGCGCCGGGATCCATGTGGAGATCCGAGAGCTCGTGCTCCGCGTTCATGCTCTCCTCACTTCGCCGCCCGGTTCCCGGGCGGCAGCCGCGGGCGGGGGCTTTCATCCGCCCCCGGTCAACCAGGGCGGTGCCTGCAAGCCCGAGGCCACCCCGTGCCGTCGGCGAGCCCCTACGCCCGCGCCCGGCGCAGCCGCCGCCAGCCGCGCCACGCGCCCCAGGCTCCGCCGACCACGGCCAGCACCATCAGCGGCCCGGTCAGGATCATGAAGAGCGTGCGCTCTCGCACCGCGGCCGCGTCACGCAGGCGCTCCGCCTCGTCGCGGATCGTGGCCAGGTGGCCCAGGACGTCGGCGTACCCGTACCACCAGGCGTAGTCGGGGCTCATGTGGAAGGCGCCCTTGTAGCTCTTGAGCGCCGAGAAGAAGAACATGTCGAAGTACTCTCGCTCGATCGGCGTGACGTCGTAGTAGAGGCTGGTCGGCGAGTGGAAGGCGAGCCCGCCCGGCAGCTCGATGGCGGTGAAGCGCGGGCCGCGCAAGAGACCGGCGGAGACCTGGGCATGGCTCGGCTGGATGAGCTTGTCGCGGTAGAGGCTGGCCAGGACCTGCCGCGCCTCGATGACGAGCGCGTCGCCGGCGAGCTTGTGGGCGTCCGCCGACTCGAGGTAGCCGCGGGCCTTGTCCTCGGAGTGGCAGGTCATGCAGACCTTGATCATCTCGTTCCGCTTGGCCTGGTTCTCCGGGGTGGCGGTGATGTCCGCCAGCTGACCGGTCGCCGCCTGCACGCCCATCCCCCAGATGATCTTGCGCGTCATGTTGTGACTCGACGCGCGCGTCCCGTCGCCGCCGACGTAGAGCATGTGGCAGTAGGCGCAGGTGGGCGCGTCCCACTGGACCTCGCCGAGCGGCCGGGACCAGTCCCACCCCTTGCCGCGGGCCACGTAGATCGACCCATGCTTGCTCGACATGTAGGCCTCGTAGTTCGGGTGGTCGGGGCCCATGTGGCAGGTGTAGCAGGCCTCCGGCTTGCGGGCCTCCTCCAGGCTGAACGAGTGGCGCGTGTGGCAGGCGATGCAACCGTTCCGGACCTGGAGGCTCGAGGTGTCGACATACTTCTTCTGCTCCTCGCTCCAGTACCGGGCGTCGGTGGCGCCGGCCTGCGCGTGGCAGGGGTCGCACCCCATCTCCATGACCTTGCGGGGCATCTGCTTGTAGTGGGGAACCCCGATGTTGCGCTCCCAGTTGATCCCGAGCCCGCCCGGGCCGGGGCCGTAGGAGTGGCCGGCGTCGGTGACGTGCTCCTTGTAGATCTGGGGGTGGCAGGCGCCGCAGGTCGTCTCCGGCACCCGCCCCTTGGTCGCCATGATCTCGTCGTGGTTCGTCCCGTGGCAGTTGGCGCAGCCGATCTGCGAAAGGGGGTACTGCACCCGGGGATTCTGGACGCCCGCCCGACCCATCGCGCTCGCCTCGAACTGCTGGGGGATGGTCGGGTTCGTCCTGGCGTGGCAGGGCGCGCAGGTCTTCGGATCGAGCACCCCGGTGGGGATGTCGGCCCGCAGCCGGGCCGCCGGCGGCGCCACCCCCTTCACGTACTCGAAGATGGCGCGGACCTCCCGGTCGCTCACCGCCTCGCCGGGGAACGGCGGCATGATCGCGCGCGGATGCCGCACCTGCTGGAGGAACGCCTCGTACGGGAGCGCCGTCCGTGCCAGCGGGGGACCGACGCCGCCGCGCCCGCTGGCGCCGTGGCACCCGAGGCACCCCTTCAGGATGTACAGCTCGCCGCCGGGAGGTTCATCGGCCCGCGCCGCGAGCGCGCCGGCGACGAGCACCGCGGAGATCAGGAGCAGGCGGACGATCTCCATCCCGACGTCCTCCGGTCGCCGCTCGATCCGCGACCCGGTCCGCTCGGCGACCAAGCGACCCGGGGAGCCTTCCTGTCGTCGGTCGGTGTGGATCGAGTGCCCCAGGCGGGACGAGTCCGTCCCACTCTGCGGCGCATCAAATGCGGTCGTGGTCTCGCCCGACTCACGACCATGCCGCACTTGCAGGCCGCCAAGAAGTGCCCTGGCGTCCGCCGGTGGCACCCGCGTTGCACGCGTCGCGAGAGGACTCTATCACGGGAGGTTCGCATGATGGACGCGGCCCATTGGCACCTCGCCTTGACGCACGTCCCGGTGGTGGGAGCGGGATTCGCGGTGGCGCTCCTGGGGGTCGCGCTCGCGACGCGGGATCGGCTGCTCCGCCGGATCGCGCTCGGGGCGGTGGTCGCGGTCGCGCTGACGGCGGTGCCGACCTACCTCACCGGGGAGCCCGCCAAGGACGTCGTCGAGCGTCTACCCGGCGTCTCCCGGCAGCTCGTCGAGGTCCACGAGGAGGCCGCCGCGACGGCCCTCGTGGCGATTGAGATCGCGGGCGGGTTGGCCTTGCTCGGACTGCTGGCGACCGCGCGCGCCGCCCAGGTCTCGAGGTGGATCGTCACCGGTCTCCTCCTGGTGACCGCGGCGAGCGTCGGCCTGATGGCGTGGACGGCGAACCTCGGCGGCCAGATCCGCCACCCCGAGATCCGGGCGAGCCAGGCGCCCGCCGCTCGGACACCGCAAACGGCCAGCGCGGCGACGACCGCCACCTCGACGGGCGAGCATTGATCGTGAGCCGCGCCTCGGTGCCGCGGATGCGTTCGGTGCGTGTTCCCCCGCTGCTCGGCGTCATCCTCGTCGGGCTCGGAGTCCTGGTCGCCGGCGCTGGTGCGCAGCCACCCGGCCCACCCGTGGACATGCGACACCGCCTGATGGTCCCGGGACCCGCGCGCGACATGGTGTTGGCCGAGATGCGCCGCATGCTGGAGTCGGTGAACGCGATCCTGCACGCCCTCCCCGCGAACGATCTGACTGCCATCGAGCGGGCCGCTCGCGCCTCCGGGCTCGCCATGGCGGCCGACGTCGACCCGCAGCTCCGGGACCGCCTCCCGCCGCCGTTCCTCCAGCTCGGGATGGCGACCCACCGCGGCTTCGACGAGCTCGCGGACGAGGTGAACGCTGGCGGGACCCGCGAGCAGGCGCTGGCGGCCCTGGGGCGGATCACGAGCAACTGCGTCGCCTGCCACGCGATCTACCGGCTCGACGAGAGCCGGTGAGGCGCGACCCGGCTCCAGGCGTCGCCACCGTGGGCTCGGCCGGGGAGCCGCCAGTCTACCGTCGGTTCGCCCTCCTGGCGTTCGGGACAGCGGCGGTCGGCGGGGTCCCGCTCGGCGCCTGGATGCTGACGCGCCTCTACTGGGGTGGCGGCGAGGTCCCGCCGGCGTGGCTGCTGCTCCACGCCCACCTCCAGATCTTCGAGCTGTTCGGCGTCATGATCCTGGGCATCGCCCACCACCTGGTCCCGCGCTTCGCGGGGCGCCCGGTCGTTCCCGCTCGGGCGCCGCGGCTGTTCGTCCTGGTGACCGTGGCCCTCGCCCTCCGGATCGGCGGCACCGCAAGCGGCCACGGCGGCGCCGTGTTCCTGGCGACGGCCCTCGAGGCGGCGGCGTTCGCATGGTTCGCCGTCTGGCTCCGGCGCGGGCTCGCAGCCCCCGACCTCGCGCTGACCCGGCGCCACCTTGGCCTCGCGACGGGATGGTGGATCGCGGCGCTGGCCGTCGAGGCGGGCGCGCGCTGGCCGGGAAAGGAGCCGGATCCGCGCGCGATGCGCGCGGTCTACGCCATGGCCCTGCTCGGCGGCGCGGGCGGCTGGATCCTCGGGGTGCTCCTGCGCGCCGCCCCCATGTTCGTCTCGGGCTGGCGCATCTCGACAGCGCTGGGCCGCGTCGCCCCGTGGACGCTGGGGGCGGGCGTCGTCGCGGCGGTGGCCGGCGCCGCCGGCGGCGGGGCCGCGGGGCCCGAGGCGCTGGGACGTCTCGGGGAGGCCCTCGCGGCGGGCACGATCTCCGCCATCGCCCTGACGGGCGGCGCCCTGGGTCGGCGGCGCCGCGCGCCCGCCCTCCTCCTCCAGGGCGGGCAGGGCGGGCCGGACCGCGCGCTGTTCCGGCTGGCGATGGTGTCGGTCACGGTCGCCACGGTCGGGTTCGCGGTCGGGGCGGCGATGGCCGCCGCGGGGGTCCCGCTGGGGTTCCTGGGCGACGCCCTCCGCCACCTCTTCACGGTCGGGTTCCTGACGACCATGGTCGTGACCATGGCGTTCCGGCTGATTCCCGTGCTGGAGAGGGTCCGCCTGCCCTGGCCCCGGCTCCGCAACGTGGCGTTCGCCGCGCTCCTCGCCGGCGTGCTGCTCCGCAGCAGCGAGGTCCTGGCGGACTGGGTCTGGGCGGGCGTGCTCCCGTGGCTGCCGCTCTCGGGGCTCCTGGTCTGGGTGGCCGTCGGGTCCGCGCTGGTGAGCCTGCTGGAGACGATGCGCGCTCCTCGGCGCCTTCCCGTCGGCTCGGACCGGGCCGCGTGACCGCGGGGAGGCATCGCGCGGTCGCGCCGAGCCGTCTCACAGGGGCCGTCCCGCCCGTCACCGGATCGGTGGCCGGTCGTCGCGAGGGCCAAGCAGGAGACCGAGCGCCGCCAGGCCCCCGGCAGCTGCCAGGCCGGCCCAGCCGGTGTGGAGGAGCAGCCAGGCGCAGAGCGCCAGCGCCAGGACCGGCAGCGCGATGTCGGCGATCCGCCGCGCGCGGCCCCCGCTGGTCCGGCGGCGCGCCGCGAGCCGGGACAGGCTCAGGTTCACGAGCGCGAAGCTCATCAGCACGGCGGCATCGGTCAGGGCTGCCGCCCGGGCGAGGTCCCCGAGGAGCGCCGCGATCGCCGCGACGGCGGTGACCAGGACCGTCGCGGTGACGGGGGTGCCGCGGCGCCCGATGGCCCCCAGCCGGCCGGGGAGGACACCGGCGGCCGCCATGCCGTACACGGATCGCGAGCCCGAGAGGAGCAGGAGCAGCACCGTGTTCGCCGTCGCGGCGAGCGCGACGAGCCCGAGCGCCGCCTCCGCACGCGGACCGACCGTCACGCGGGCGACCAGGGCCAGGGGCGCCGTCGACGCGCTCAGGGCCGGCCAGCCAACCGCCGCGGTGGCCGAGAGCGCCACCAGCAGGTAGATCAGCGTGGCCCCGGCCAGCGAGAGGCCGAGCGCGCGGGGGAGGTCGCGGTCCGGCCGGCGCATCTCCTCGGCGAAGTTGCCCAGCTCGTCGAACCCGAGATACGCGAAGAAGATGATCGCCGCGGCGGCGGAGAGCCCGGCGAACCCGTGCGGCATCTCGAGGAACGTCGCCCGGCTCCACGCGGGCGCGCCGACGGCGATCACGAAGCAGAGGCCGGCCACCTCCACGAGCGCGAGCACGAGCGCCAGCCCGACCGTCTCGCCGATGCCGGCGAGGGCCAGGAGGCCCAGCGCCACGAGCAGGGCGACCGCGTTCGCCGTGACCGGAGTCCCCGCGAGGTGGCGCAGGTACCCGCCGAACCCGAGCGCAACGGTCGCCACTCCCAGGAGGTCCGCCGCCAGCATCAGCCAGCCCGCGATGAACCCGACGCGCGACCCGAAGGCCAGGGCGGTGTACTGGAACTCGGGAGAGTCCCGCGGCCGCATCGTGCCGAGCCGGGCGTAGGAGTACGCGGTCAGGGCGGCGGTCGCCCCGGCCAGGAGGAAGGCGAGCCAGAGCGCACTGCCGGCCAGACCTGCGCCGGCGCCGATCAGCGAGTAGACCCCGGCGCCCAGGATGACGGCGATCCCCGACAGCGAGACCTGCCAGAGCTCCAGCTGCCGCCGAAGGCCGGGCCCGGTGTCGGGCTGCGCCGCGGCCGGCCCGGACGGATGGTCCGATCGGGAGGCGGTCATCGGCCGGCGGCCGTCGTCCCCCGCCGTGGTCCGGCAGTCCGCGTTCTTCGATCTGTCCGGGACGACTCGAGCGGCACCCCTGGGCGGCGCGGGCAACCGGGACATGCCCACCCCAGGTGGGCACTTCGGCCCCGGTCCTCGACGCGGCCCCCACGCCGGCCGACGGAGAGCCCATCGTCACGGCGCCAGGATCCAGCGCGCAGGCGTGGTGGCGCGGGACTTGCTGTGCACGGGTCCTCGTCAGGCTGCGGAGGGGCGCTCGGGACGTCGACCGGGACGCTGGTGCGAGAGGTGAGGGGGCCAATCCCGCAGGCGAGAGGTGATGCCATGAAGACGACACTCGCGATCATCCTGGCCGTGATGCTCGGGGCGGTGGCGATCGGGGCGGCCCAGCAGGGTCCGGGTCCCCGCGGAGGCGGCATGGGTCCGGGCATGGGTGGCGGCATGGGTTCGGGGGCAGGCCCGGGCATGATGGCGGGCATGCACGCCCAGATGCTGGGCCTCATGCAGCAGATGGGCGGCCTCATGCAGCAGATGGGCGAGGCCCTCTCGAACGGCCAGGTGCCTCCGGAGCGCATGAAGCAGCTCGGTGATGCGATGAAGGAGATGGGCGGCATGATGGCCGGCATGGGCGCGATGGGCGGTTCGATGCCCGGTGGGCCGCGCGGCATGATGATGTCCGAGATGTCGACGATGATGCAGCACATGGCCGAGATGCAGAAGCGGATGTCGGAGCTGATGAACGACGCGGCCCCGAAGTGAACGGGCGCCGGGTCCCCGCGCGGCCCGGAACCGAAGGCAGCGCGCCGGCGCTCACGACCCCGGAGCCCTCGGCCGGTGCTACAGGGCGAGGCGGCGGAGGCGCAGCGCGTTGGCGATGACCGAGACCGAGCTGAAGGTCATCGCCGCGCTCGCCACCACGGGGCTGAGGAGGAGTCCCAGTGCGGGGTAGAGCGCGCCCGCCGCGAGCGGGACGCCGAGGCCGTTGTACAGGAACGCGAACAGGAGGTTCTGCCGGATGTTCCGCATCGTCCCGCGGCTCAGCCGGCGCGCCCGGGCGATGCCGCGGAGGTCGCCCTTCACCAGCGTGACCCCCGCGCTCTGCAGCGCGATGTCGGCGCCGGTCCCCATCGCGATGCCGACCTGCGCCTGCGCGAGCGCGGGGGCGTCGTTGATCCCGTCGCCGGCCATCGCGACGATCCGCCCCTCGGCCTGGAGCCGCTTCACGATCTCGGCCTTCCGGGCCGGCAGGACCTCGGCCTCCACGGCCTCGATCCCGAGGCGCCGGGCGACCGCCTCGGCGGTCGAGCGGCTGTCGCCGGTCACCATGACCAGCCGGACTCCATCGTCGCGGAGGAGGCGCATCGCCTCGGGGGTCGAGGCCTTGATCGGATCGGCGCTTCCCATCAGCCCGGCGACGCGGCCGCCGGACACCACGAACAGGACCGTCTGACCCTCCCGCCGGAGCTCCTCGCCGCGGTCGGCGAGCGAGCCGGCGGCGACCCCGAGCTCCTCCAGGAGGGCACGGTTGCCGAGCGCGACCGCGCGGCCCGCGACACGACCGGTGACGCCCTTGCCCGGCACGGCCCGGAACGCGTCCACCGCGAGCGGCGCGAGCCCGCGCGCCTCCGCGGCCGCGACGATCGCCGCGGCCAGCGGGTGCTCGCTCCCGCGCTCCAGGCTCGCCGCGAGTCGCAGCAGCTCCGACTCGTCGTGGGGCGGGTCCGCGAGAACGGTCGCGAGACGCGGCTTCCCCTCGGTCAGGGTGCCGGTCTTGTCCACCACCACCGTGTCGACGCGCTCCAGGATCTCGAGCGCCTCCGCGTTCCGGATGAGGACGCCGGCCGTCGCCCCGCGACCCGTCCCGACCATGATCGACATCGGCGTGGCGAGCCCGAGCGCGCACGGGCAGGCGATGATCAGCACTGCGACGGCATTGACGATCCCGTAGGCCCACCGCGGCTCGGGGCCGAAGAGGCCCCAGCCGACCAGCGTGGCGGCGGCGACCACCCCGACCGCGAGCACGAAGTACGCCGAGACCACGTCGGCCAGGCGCTGGATGGGGGCCCGGCTCCGCTGGGCCTCGGCGACCAGCTGGACGATCTGCGCCAGGAGCGTCTCCGACCCGACCCGCTCGGCCCGCATCACGAGGCCGCCGGTGCCGTTCACCGTCCCGCCGATCACGCGGTCGCCCTCGTGCTTCTCGACCGGGATCGCCTCGCCGGTGACCATCGACTCGTCGACGGCGCTGGCGCCCTCGAGCACCACGCCGTCGACCGGCACCTTCTCGCCGGGGCGGACGCGCAGCCGGTCCCCGTGCTGGACCTGGTCCAGGGGAACGTCCGTCTCGCGCCCGTCCGGTTCGATCCGCCGCGCCATCTTCGGCGCGAGGCCGAGCAGCGCGCGGATCGCTGCGCCGGTGCGGTGCCGCGCCCGGAGCTCCAGCACCTGGCCCAGGAGGACGAGGACGGTGATCACCGCGGCCGCCTCGTAGTAGAGACCCACCGCACCCCCGTGCCCGCGCATCTCCTGCGGGAAGACTCCGGGCGCGAGCGTCGCCACCAGGCTGTACGCGTACGCGATCCCGGTCCCGAGGGCGATCAGGGTGAACATGTTCGGGCTGCGGTTGACGATCGACGCCCAGCCGCGGGTGAGAAGCGGCCAGCCCGCCCACCAGACGACCGGCGTCGCCAGCACGAGCTGCCCCCACGCTGCGCCCCACGGCGGCAATGCCGCGTGGATCGGACGCCCGGGAAGGAGCTCGTCCAGCATGAGCAGCAGGATCGGCGCGGTCAGGGCGAGCCCGACCCCGAAGCGGCGCGTCATCTCGCGCAGCTCGGGGTTCTCGCCCTCCTCCAGCGTCGGCGTTCGCGGCTCCAGGGCCATGCCGCAGATCGGGCAGGCGCCCGGCCGGTCACGGATCACCTCCGGGTGCATCGGGCACGTGTAGACGGTCCCGGGAGGCATCGCCAAAGGCCGGGCCGGCGGGGCGGCCTGCGTCCCGAGGTACGCGGCGGGGTCGGCCCGGAATCGCGCCAGGCACGAGGGATGGCAGAAGTAGTAGGTCCGACCCTCGTGCTGCGTGGACCCGGCCGCGCGCGCGGGATCGACCACCATGCCGCACACGGGATCGCGGGCCGGGTCCGCCTCCGACGGTGGGGGCTCGACCTGCTTCAGGAGCGGGAGCCGGCGGTTCTCCATCGAGGCGTCTCCTCGTCCAGCGCTCGCGCCGGGCCGCGGATGGGCGGACGCGCGGTCCGCGCGTCCCGGACCTCAGGCGTCCAGCCTACCAGACCGCGCGCCGGGGGAGCGTGCTCGCTCAGCCCGCCCGTTCTGCCGGATGTCGCGGCGGCAGTCGGGCCCGGGGCGAACCGTGCTGCTTCTGCCGGACGACGCGCCCCCCCGGCCGGACGCCGTGGCCGTAGCGGGCCGATGCGGTGAGCGGCCGCCGATTGGCCCAGAAGATGCGCTCGAGGAGGGCCGTCATCAGCGTCGCCCAGCACGAGATCGGGACGCGCCTCGGCGATCCGCGCCAGAGCGTCCGCCCCGTCGGCGGCGTGCCGGACCGCGGCGCTCGCCCTCTCCCGGAGGCGCAGCGCGATGCGCGCGGCCTGGGCGGCGCTCTCGGCCGCACGCTCGGGGGAGGGGGGCTGCCGGATCTGGCGCGGAACCGGGCGGCCGCCGGCCCGGCTCGACCCCAGCCAGAAGACCTGCGTGTTCCGGGGCCAGGCCTCGCCGTCGCGTGACGCCATCCGCTGCCCCCCTTGACGCGTCCGCCTCCCGCCCGAGTCTACACCGAAGCCCGTCGGCGCCGGGCGGGTCGAGCAGGATTCGAGGGGGCCCGGGGCCGGTCGCATCGGCCGGCCGAGCCCGGGCCCCCCAGGCGCCCGGGTGCCGGATCACCCCGCCGTGTCGGTCACCGGAGCGTGAAGGCGAAATCCCCCTCCGTCCGGTGTCCGTCCACGGCGAGGACGCTCCACCGCACGGTGTACCGTCCCGGCGTCAACGGGCCGAGGTCCACGGTGAGGAGGTGCCGGTCGCGCGAATCCACGCGGGCCTCGCCCCGGTGGACCGCGTGGCCCTCGGCGTCGGTGACCTGGATCCGGCTGAACGCGGGCTCCAGCTCCCCGTCGAACCAGATGCGCACCTGGCTCGGCGGGGTCCGCACGACCCCGCCGACCCGCGGCTCCGAGCGCTCGGGGAACGAGTGCGCCCCCGCCGAGACCGCGGCCAGTCCGAGCGCGATCACCGCGGCGGCGACACGGGCGACCCTCATCGGGGGCCGCCGAGGAGCGGCCGGAACGCCGCCGGCATCAGGTCATCCAGGAAGAAGTGGAGCAGCGCGCGGACGCCCACCGTCTTTCCGCTGGCCTCGCTGATGGGGATGATCGCCTCGACGCCGATCTCGAAGAACCGGCCGGCCCAGATGATGCCCGGGTTGATCGTGCCCGTCGTCCGTTCCTCCTCGAGCGGCGTCGAGAGCAGCGCCTCCACGATCGGGATGAGGCGGCCGAGGGGCCCTCGGAGCCCCACATCCCGCACGAAGCTCTGGAGGTACGGGATGCTGTACTGGAGCGCGAGGCCGTACGTCAGCGCGTTGCTCTCCCGGCCGGTGAGGGGGATCTCGGCGCCGATCACGCCGGTCACGGCGACCGGGCGCAGGAGCGCGAGCGAGTCGGGCAGGTCGCCGAACCCCTTGCCGAACAGGAGGCTCGGTCCGATCGTCGAGAACGACTCGGCCTCGACGCGGCGGCTGCCGACGCCCCCGATCTCCCAGTCGAACGCGAGCGACAGGGCGAGCTCGTGGGGGGCGTCCCGCAGGAGCGTGTACTTGAGCCCGACCTCCGGATTGCCGAACCCCGAGCGCGTGCCCTCCTCAGGCTCAGACGGGTCCAGCACCCGGTACTCGCCGCCCACCGACAGGCCGAGATCCGGCGTGATCCGCTTCTGGAGCTCGACCCCGATCGCGGTCTCCTTCCCCTCCGGCCCCTTGATGTGAGAGACGGAGGGCAGGGCCAGCTCGTCCGCGACCAGGGGGTCCTCGATCGCGAGGGTCGCCGGGAAGAAGCGCTTCCCGACGACCCCATGCCCCCAGGCGGGCCCGGCGGGCACCGCGAGCGCACCCACGAGGGCCGCCACACCCAGCGCACGTCGTCGCATCGCACACCTCCAGTGATCGCTCCGCGGCGCGGAGCTCGAGTGGAGATCGGATCTGCGGTCGATCAGGCCAGGGTCGCGTCGAGCGCGGGCGGGGGGGAGCGGGCGGCGGCCGGCCGGGACTGCGGGGCCGGCGAAGCGGAGACGACGCTCACCGGGGCCTGCTCGCCCGAGGCGGCCAGCAGCAGGAGCGAGGCCGGCGGCGCCGACGCGCCGGGAACGTGCGCCGCCGTCGCGAGGAAGACGCACTCCGACGCGGCGGCATCCGGGACGTCGAACAGGTGGTGGACGAGATGGGGAGCGGTCTCGATGGACAGGCCCAAGAGCCACGCTGCCGCGCCGGCGGCGAGGCGGCGTCTCACACCGGCAGGACCGAGCATGCCCACGGCTCATTCTTGCACACGCGGCACACTCCCGCGTCCGAGGTCCCCGGCGAGGCGCGGCGGCATGTGCGGCGCCCTCCGGTGCGTTCGTGTTCCCCACGACCCGCCGGGGCGCAGCCCGCGCCGGGTCAACCGGGTCCCGGCATGCTTCTTGCCCTGAAGGTTCTCCGGACGCGATGGAGCGGACCCACGGCCCCGACGAGCGGCTGGCGATCGCGCAGGGGATCTACTACGCCGCCACTGGCGTGTGGCCGCTGCTCTCCATGCGGACCTTCGAGCGCGTCACCGGGCCGAAGCACGATCGCTGGCTCGTCCGGACGGTCGGGCTCCTGGTCGCGGTGATCGGCGGGGCGGTGGCGCTGGCCGGCGCGCGCCGGCGGCTCACCCCGGAGCTCGGTCTACTGGCCGGGGCGAGCGCGGTCGCCCTCGGCGGGATCGACGCCGTCTACGCCGCGCGCGGACGGATCTCGCGTATCTACCTCCTGGACGCGGCGTTCGAGGCGACGCTGGGCGGCGCCTGGGCCGCGGCCTGGCGGCGTACGCCCAGGCGGAGGCGAATCGTCCGCGTCGCGGACCGCGAGTTCCTCGCTCGACCCGACCTCTGGCGCCGCGACGGGCTCGAGGCGTTCCTGCTGGAGCAGGGCATCGACCCTCTCCGCCCGTACCGGCGGCGGCGCTGCCGGGCGACGGGCGCCGTCGTATTCACTCAGGCGGCGAAGCCGACCCTCTGCGAGCCGGCAAAGCGCCGCGAGCAGGGAGCGGCGCGCCGATAGGCGCCGGCGCTCGCCGGCGGCCACCCGCGCTGGCCCGCGTGCCCGCTGTTCGCGGCGCCTCGCCGCGAGTCACCCTGACGCCCGGACGACATCGCGACGTCCCGAGCGCCCCGGCGCCATGCGCCCGTTCCGCGGCGCGAGCGCGCCGCAGGCGGCGCCGAGCTCGGGAGGCACGGAGCTGGCCCGCCTCCTCGCCGACGACGCGCAGTGGGCCACGGCCGTCAAGGACTACGCCAGCACCCGCTACGGCGGGCTCATCGAGATCAACCCCGGGCAGCGTCTCCCCGACGGCCCACGCCCTCGCGACGCGCGGCGCCCGGGGCCGTGCGGGTCAGCCCTCGGCGCCGACCACGAGCACCGGCCGGCCGGCGTGGGCAGCGACCGCGCTCGAGACGGAGCCGAGCAGCGCCGCCGCCAGGCCGCTGCGGCCGCGGCTCCCGACCACCACCAGGTCGTAGCCGCCGGTCTTCGCCGCCGAGACGATCGTCCCGGCGGGTTGGCCGGCCAGGTATTCCGTCCGGCACTCGGAGGCCCCCGCGTCCACCGCTACCCGGCGCGCCTCGGCGAGGACACGCTGCGCGCCGTCGAGCGCCTCGGTGAGGGCGCGGGAGTAGTTCGGCTCTCCGAGGGCCTCGGACGGCGCGTCGTAGACGGTCAGGAGCATCAGGCGCGCGCCGAGCGCCCTTGCCAGCCGCGCCGCCACTCGCACGGCGCCGAGCGCGTGCTCGCTGCCGTCGACGGCCACCAGGATGTCCGCGAACGGACCGCGCGCAGTTCGTGGAAGCTCCGGAGCATCCATCAGCTCGCCTCCGTGGCGCAGCGGCGCCGCGCCGGCTGTCCGGCCGGATGCCCTGTCGCCGCGCCCGGCCGCCCGGCCGCGCGCCAGGGGCGGCACCCGGGCGGCCGCCCCGCATCGCGGTGGGGCGTCGGCCGGGGTGGTGCCGTGGTGTGCTAGCCTACCTCCATGCGTCCGCGCGCCGCCCCGGCGCCCGAGACCGGCGCCCTCCTCCACTTCGAGCACGTGAACCTGCGCGTCCCCGACCATCGCACCGCGACCCTGTTCTTCGTCGAGGGGCTCGGGCTCACGCGGGACCCGTACCGGATGGTAGGGGTCCGGAACATGTGGGTCAACGTGGGAACCCAGCAGTTCCACCTCCCGATCGGCGAGCCGACGCCGCTGCCGGGCGAGGTGGGGCTGGTCGTGCCGGACGTGGACTGGATCGAGCGGCAGCTCGACCGGGTCGGACGCGAGCTGAAGGACACGGCCTTCGAGACGGCCCGCGAGGGCGCGGAGATCCTCACGACCACTCCGTGGGGGCACCGCATCCGGGTCGTGGCGGCGGGGCCGGAGGCCCGGTTCCCGCTCGGGCTGGCCTACGTCGAGTTCTGGGCCGCCCCGGGCACCTCGGAGGGGATCGGGGCGTTCTACCGCCAGTGCCTCCAGTGCCCGGTCGAGAGCCGGCCGATCGCTGGCGATCCGGCGGTGTGGGTCACGGTCGGTCCACGCCAGACGTTCCGGTTCCGGGAACGGCCGGCCGGCGGCCCCGTTGCCAGCACGAACCACGTCGCCGTGTACCTCACGCGGTACCGCGCCATCTACGCGGAGCTCGAGCGACGGGGATGCGTCATGGAGCCGGACACCGACGAGCAGTTCCGGTTCGCGCGGATCACCGACCCGCGCACGGGCGCCGAGCTGTTCCGGTTCGAGCACGAGATGCGAAGCCTCCACCATCCGGATTTCCTGCGGCCGCTCGTGAACCGCACGCCCGTCCCGTACCGCGTCGACTGAACGAGCCTGGCCGGGCCAAGGACACCTGAGCGAACCGGTGCGCCGAGCGCCGGCGCTCGGCGGACGGCCAGGCGTCAAGTCGGCGGGTGAGGGCAGGAGCGCCGCCCTCCAGGGGTCCGACCTGCGTCCGTCGGAAGCGTCGCGCGATCGTCGCTGAATCGGGAACTGGGCGATCCGCGTCGGAAGGGGCGTGACGGCGCGAGGCCTCTCCTGCGTTTCCTTGACATCGACGGAGGCGAGCAAGTAGAGTAACCCTGTTTTAGCGGTCACGCGCGGGGGAGGATCGTGCTCACGGCTGTGCGGAGATTCTTCGGCTTCGACGCGGGCGACGACGAGGAGCCCGGGGCGGCCGCCGTGAGCGGACTCGTTCCCACCGGCCACGCGGGGGCCTTCCGCATCGGGGAGAAGCTCTCGATCAAGGGCGAGATCGTCGGGGAAGGGGACCTCGAGCTGGCCGGACGGTTCGAAGGGATCATCAACGTGAACGGACGCGTCATCGTCGGGGAGCGAGCCGAGGTGGACGCGGACATCAGCGCCTCGACGATCGTCGTCGGCGGGAAGGTCCGCGGGAACCTCAACGCGAGCGGCCGGGTGGAGATCCTGCCCCAGGGGATCCTGACCGGCAACCTGAAGAGTGGCAGCTTCGCCGCTGCCGACGGGGCGCTGGTGAAGGGAGAGATCGTGGTGGATCGGGGCACCCGAGGACGGATCGAGGTCACGGGAGGAGGACAGTGATGAGAGCCGGCGCAATCCTCCCGCTCGTGCTCCTGGTGGCCGCACCGGCCGGCGCCGGGGAGCTCGTGTTCTCCAATGGGAGCCGGCTCGCCGGCGACCTCGTGAGCGAGACGATCATCGTCTCGACGGGCACCGGCCTGATCGAGGTCTCCGGCGACGAGATCGCCGACCTGGGGCGAAGCGAGCTGCGACTCAAGGACGGACGGGTCCTGCGCGGGACGCTCGTTGGCAGCCAGATCCGCGCCCGGACCGCGCTCGGCGAGATCGCGGTGAAGATCGACGAGCTCGCGGCGTACCACGCCGATGGCGCCGCGCCCGCCGCGGCCCCGAGCACCTCGGCGGGCTCGCCGGCCACGGCTGAGCCGCGGTCGCGCGACGCGGGGGCGGGCGACGCGGGACCGGGCGAGAAGAGCCCCGCGAGCACGCCTCCCTCGCTGTCCGGCGGCCCGATGGTGGCGTCGTACCAGGGCCTGCCCGCTGACCCGCGGCGCGCGAGCGGCAGCCCGGCCCCGTCCATCCAGCCGGCGGCGCTGACGCGCGACGCCTCGACGCCGCCCCCCGGGCGGCGCCTTGAGATCGTCGACGGCGGGCCGGTGTACCGCGACGCGCTGCAGAGCTCGGCCCAGGTCGGCCATCTGAGCGCGGGCCAGCAGGTGAGCTACATCGATTCGATCGACCGCCGGTTGTGGATCCTGAACCGGCTGGTCTTCGACGGGGGCCACTGGGTGAAGGTGCGGGCGACCGACGGCACCGAGGGATGGGTGCCGGCGGACACGGTCCGCGCCGTGCGGTGACGTCGCTCCGGGCACGCTTCGCCGAGCTCCCGGCCGCCCTCCGCTGGGCGATCCTCGGGGCGGCCGCGGTCCTCGTGGCGACCCTCGTCGCCTCGGCCGCGTGGAGCTGGACCGAGCGCCGCGAAACGGCCGCCGCGCGGGCGTTCGCGGCGGTCCAGGCCGCGGTCCAGCCAGCCCTGGCCTCCGGGCAGCCTGCCGACCTCGAGAGCGCGGCCAAGAAGCTCAACCAGTTCCTCAGCGATCATCCCCGATCCCGGGTCCTGGCGCAGGCCTGGTACATGCTCGGCGACGTGGAATTCCACCGCCAGCGGTGGGACGCGGCGGCGACGGCGTTCGCCGAGGCGGCGCGGCGGGACAAGGGCAGCGTCGGCGCGCTCAGCCGGCTGGGCGAGGGCTACGCGTACGAGGCCAAGGGCGATCCTGGCCGCGCGCTCCAGGCTTACCAGCCGGCGCTGGCCGGGCGTGGCCCCTCCGATTTCCTCTACGGTGAGCTCCTGCTGGCGAAGGCCCGCGTCCAGGAACTCTCGAAGGATTCAGCTGGGGCTGTCACTACTTACAAGCAGTACCTGAAGGACTTGCCTTCAGGCGATCACGCCGAGGAGGTCCGCATCCGCCTGGCCCTCCTGGGGAGCTCCGGCTAGCCTCCCGGGGGGAGCTCCGGCTAGGCCGTCCTGGGGGAGGTCGGCTAAGGTGCCGAGCCGGCGTCCCTCGGCCCTTCCGGGGCCCCCGTCGCGCCGGGTCCCCGCCCGTCCCGGGAGTGCGCGCGGGATGGCCTTCCTGGCCGGGTGTGAGCTCAGGCCTACCGCCGGGGGCAATTCGGGTCTGGAGCGAGCGTGGACCCGGATGGGGGTCAAGCCCGAAGCGAGCGGCCTCCAGGCTTGATCGCGCGGCTCCCGGGGCCCGTACGGTGGCGGGTTCCGGTCATAGCAACAGAATCCCTCTTATCGGACCATTGGCGAAAATGGCGAGATGGCCGCATAGGTTGCGCTGAC